>JAIRPF010000185.1 GCA_031257115.1 Accumulibacter sp. | reverse complement strand
GTCGAGACCCAGGACGGTTTCGATCCAAATGATGACCGTCCCCTTTCTCCGTCATTCCCGCGAAAGCGGGAATCCAGGGCCTACCTTCCGACGCGCGGCACCGCATCGTTTGAATTCGCGCCCCTTCGGGCTGGAGGCAAGGAACCGGACTCCTGTTTGCGCCGCGGAACGAGCCGCGGACAACGCCGTGGCGCGGCAAGGGCAAGCCGGCGAAAACGCGGGCGCTTTGGAAATGGAATCATCAGCCCTCGCGCGACGGATCGCTCCGCAGGCGTTCGCGGATCGGACGGGCCGCGTCGCTTTCCAGATAAGCCCGCGTCGTCGCCGGCACGTACTCGGCGAGCGCGGCGAAGTCGCCCCAGCCGACGAATTCGCGCACGCGCGAGGCGCTGATCGCGCCGGCCGCGGTTCGTTTGCGCTCGACGACGCGCAATTCGACGCCGTATGCCGGCAGCAAGCGTCGCATGGCCGCGTTGTAGGCGTCGGTCAACGGGCAGTCCGGCTCGGTTCCCGCGAAACGCCGGGCGACGCCGAAGAACGGCGCGATGCGCGAGGCGAACAGTATGACGTCGAGTTCCATCTGGATGCGCGCCGGCGGGTCGTCTTTTTTCAGGAAATAGGTCGGAAAGGTCGCGGCGCTGACGATGTAGCGCGAGGTATCGAGCACGATCGCGTTGGGGACGTGGCGCGCGCCCTGTTCGACGAGCCGGCGGCGAACCTCGAAGGGGAACGCCGAGCGATCTTCCCTGACCACGAAGACGTAGAGATTGTCCACCTGGCGCGCGGCGGTCTCGATGAGATACAGATGGCCGAGGGTGAAAGGGTTGCAGTTGACCACGACCGCGCCGTTCGCCCCGGAACGGACGAGGCCGCGTTTCGATTCCAGCCACTTGCCGAGTCCCCCGCCGTATTCGAGCAGCGCCGCTTTTTCCTGCCGGGCCAGCAGGAAAAAATTGAGCGACTGGAACGAGACGGCGTACTCCGGCCGGGTGTAGACGAAAAGCGACTCGTGCCCGGCCCGCCGGCCGTTCATCACGAGTTCCGTGACCAGCTCGCCGAGCGCCGGGCCGCCCTGGCGATCCGGCGTCACGGCCAGCATTTTCAGGACGTTGCCGGCGCGCGAGCCGGTCGCCACGAGCCGCTCGTCCTCATACAGGCCGACCATGACGTCGGCCCCGTCCTCGAACGCGAGGCCGCTCGCCTCGATCAGCGCGCGCGCGCTCCTGCGTTCGGAATCCAATGTCAGTTCGGCGATCACGGCGCGACCTCTTCATTCCATTTCCAAAGCGTCCGCGTCTTCGTCGACTTCGCCCTGCCGCGCCGCTTGCGCTGTCCGCGATTCGTCTTCACGGCGCGAACGATTTGGAAATGGAATCGAATGCTGAAAACCTTCCGGCCATTTTATCCCGGCGCTTTGTCTTTGGCGCGGCGAGCTGCTGGAATGACGGCTTGCCGTTGCCAGCGACGTCGTGATTGACCAACCGTGCCGGTAATGGACACGCCCGCTGCCCCGATGGAACGGCGAAGGCCCCTGCGCGGCGGCGAGCGCGAACGCCAACGGCGTGAGTTTCAACGGACGGCTCTCATTGGTCCGGAGCCGGGGGGCATTTTTTGCGGCATATGTTCCTCCCGGGAAACTAACGGTCTGACAAGACCGAAAAAAAACGGCCCCGATCCCATGAAGGGCGAGGCCGAACGGAAAACCGGGGGCGCGGAAACCGGAAAGACCGGCCCGCGCGCCGCCGGTCAGGCAAAGCAAGAAGGAATGCGGGGGTTGGCGATCGACTGGCGACCGTCGTCATTTGGATTGAAACGGATTGAAACCGCTCTAGAACCCAAGGTCGAAGTCGAAAACGTCGGCGATTTCCTCGCCGTAGGCGCTGCGTTCCGGGCTGGCGGCGCCGATGAAATCGTCGAGGCCGCCCGCCGCGAGCACGGCCATGTGTTCGGCGCGGTAGCGTGCCATCCTGACCTTGGCCCACGGCCAGTAGAAGCCAAGGGTGAGAATCAGCAAAAGCCAGTTGGTAAAAACGATTTTGAACACGCCGCCAAGGGTCTGGTCGCTCCTGAAACCGTGCCCGTCCAGGCGGGTGTGGTTCCAGACGAGGTTCGTCAGCAGCGCCTGAAAATAGGCGGGGAGCATGAAGAACAGCAGGATGTAGGCCGGAAGGACGAAAAGGGGCAGCAACGCCAGAAACCACGACCCGAAAAGGGCCGAAAGGAAATCCGCGCTGCCGGAATCCTTTATCCGCAAAATAAAAACCACCAGCGGAGCGACGATCAACAATGCCGTCACGATGACGGCCAGGAAAAAAAGCCGCAGGAAAATCCAGAAAAAGGATTTGAGCCTGAAGTCGCTCTCGAAGCGGGACGCGCCAAAAGCCAGGTGGTTGAACTGGAAAGCCTTGAAGCGATGCCAAAGCACGGGAATCAGGAGCATCGAAGCGATCGCTGCCGCCATCAGCAACGGGAAACGAATCGCTTGCGCGAATCCGAAAACCTGATCATCTCCGAATCCGGGCGACGGCATGGCAAGGGCCGCCAGCCAGCCAAGGCCGAGCAGGACGACGAGGGGCGCGAGGAACGTCTTGCAGAAATCCTTGTACGTCCCCCGGAAATCGAAATGCAGTCCGCGATACGAGGTATTGCGGGCGCGAAAGACGAAGGAGCGGATCATCAGCCAGGGCACGAGCGGCGAGGCCGCGAGCAGCGCCGGGTAGTAAAGGTCGTGCTCCATCCGGTCGATCAGCGACAGGACGGCGAGCAGCGCGACGGCGATGACGCGCCCCTTGAGGATCGCCTTCGGGTCGCCGTGATAGTCGAAACCGCTGCCGTCGAGCAGCGTGTTGCGGTGGAAATACTGCTCGCGCCGCGCCTTGGCCCAAGCCGAATAGATGCCGAGCGTCACGATGGAAAGCAGCAGGTTGACGATCCAGATGCGGAAATATTCGCTTCCCGACCCGGCGAACCGGAGGCGGTGTTCGACGTGAGGTTCCGCCGCCGGCGCGGGGAATGTCCGTCCGAGGACCGTTTGTCCGGCCGCGTCAGGCGGCATTCGTTCCACGGCGCATCCTCTCCCGCGATCGACTCAATTTTGCCCGCGCGGCGTCCGCCTGTCGCCGATCTCGGCCGGGCGGACCCTGGCCGCCAGTTTGTCGAGCACGCCGTTCACATATTTGTGGCCGTCCGCGCCGCCAAAACGCTTGGCCAGTTCGATGGCTTCGTTGATGACCACGCGATAGGGCGTCTGCGGATGATTGACGAGTTCGTAGGCCCCGGCCAGCAGGACGCTGGCTTCGACCGGCGAGAGTTCGGCGAAGGGACGGTCCAGGTGGGCCTGGAGCCGCTCTTGCAAATCGGCCTGCCGCGCCAGCACGCCGCGCAGCAGGTCGGCGAAGAATTCGCGGTCGGCCCTGGCGAAACCCTCGCTGTCGGCCAGATGCGCCTCGATGGCCGCTTCGTCGCCACCGCCGACCCGCCACTGGTACAGCCCCTGCAAGACGAATTCGCGGGCGCGATGGCGCGGCGACCTGGGCGATTTTCTCGCCGCCGGCGGAGTCGTATTCGCGGCGTCCGGCGCGGCGCTCATGGCCGGCGCTCCCCGATGGCGCGCATGAGCCGCGCCATCTCGACGGCCGCCTGGGCGCAATCCGCGCCCTTTTGCCGCGCGCGCGCGAGCGCCTGCTCGTCGGTTTCGCAGGTCAGGATGCCGTTGGCGATCGGGATGCCGGAATCGAGCTGCGCTTCCATCAGCGCGCGGCAGGAATCGTTGGAAACCACCTCGAAGTGGTAGGTCTCCCCGCGAATGACCGCGCCCAGGGCGATCAGCGCGTCGAAACGGCCGCTCTGCGCCAGGCTCTGGAGGATCAGCGGAATCTCCAGCGCGCCGGGCACGGTGGCGATCTCGATGCCGCCGGCGGCAACGTCGAGGCGCGTGAGTTCCGCCACGCAGGCGGCGAGCAGCGCCTCGCACGCTTCCGGGTTGAAGCGGCTCATGACGATGCCGATGGACAGGCCGCGCCCGTCGAGATTGCTGGCGTATTCGTGGATACCGTCGAAGTGGGGCATGGGAACTCCAGTGAAGGTCTATTCGGGAAGTCTACTCGGCGTCCAGGGCGGCGAAGCCGGTGATTTCCAGACCGAAACCGGCCATGCTCGGCAGGCGGCGCGGGCTGGCGAGCACCCTCATGCGGCGAACGCCGAGGTCGCGCAATATCTGCGCGCCGATGCCGTGGATGCGCGGATCCCACTTGGCCGCCGGATGCGGCGCGGTTTCCGGCGCGGCGAGCGCCGCCAAGATGTCCCGCCCGGTTTCCGGACGGCGCAGCAGCACGGCGACGCCCGACTCGGCCCGCGCCAGCGCGCGCAGCGAGGCGTCGAGCCGGAAGGTATGGCCGCCGCCGGGCGCGTCGAGAAAATCGAGCGCTGAAAGCGGCTCATGCACGCGCACCAGCGTTTCCCGATCGGGATCGATGTCGCCCTTGACGAGCGCCAGATGCACTTCGTCCGTCGTCAGGTCGGAATACGCATGCAGCGTGAATTCGCCGCAAAAGAGCCTGACGGGGCGCGAGTGACTGCGCCGGACGAGCATTTCGTTGCGGCTGCGGTAATGGATGAGGTCGGTGACGGCGCCGATCCTGAGATCGTGCGCGGCGGCGAATTCGACGAGATCCGGCAGGCGCGCCATCGTCCCGTCTTCCTTGAGGATCTCGCAGATCACCGCCGCCGGCGCGAGGCCCGCGAGCTGCGCGAGATCGCAGCCGGCCTCGGTATGCCCGGCGCGCACCAGCACGCCGCCCGGCCGCGCCACGATCGGAAAGACGTGCCCCGGCTGAACGATGTCGTCCGGCCCCGCGTCGCGCGCCACCGCCGCCCGCACCGTGCGCGCGCGGTCCTGCGCCGAAATGCCGGTGGTCACGCCCTCGGCGGCCTCGATCGAAACGGTGAACGCGGTACCGTAAGGACTCTTGTTGTCGCGCGCCATCGGCGCGAGGCCCAGTTGCCGGCCGCGCGCCTCGGTGATCGTCAGGCAGACCAGTCCGCGCGCGTGCGTGACCATGAAATTGATCGCTTCGGGCGTCACGTGCTCGGCGGCGAGCACCAGATCGCCCTCGTTCTCGCGGTCCTCCTCGTCGACGAGAATGACCATGCGGCCGGCGCGCAACTCGGCGACGATCTCCTCGATCGGCGAAACCGGCGATTGTGACGGACTCATTCAGCACTCCTCCGGGACGTCGGGATTCAGCATCCGCTCGACGTAACGCGCGATCAGGTCGATTTCCAGATTGACGCGCGAACCGGGCCGCAAACCGCCCAGCGTCGTCACTTCGAGCGTGTGCGGAATCAGGTTGACGGAAAAGCGCGCGCCGTCCACGGCATTGACCGTCAGGCTGACGCCGTCGACGGTGATCGACCCCTTGCGCGCGATGTACTTCGCCAGCGCCGCCGGCGCGCGGATCTCCAGCAGGCGGTTGTCGCCCACCGGATCGAAGCGGACGACCTCGCCGACCCCGTCGACGTGGCCGGAAACCAGATGCCCGCCCAAACGGTCCGCCAGGCGCAGCGCCTTTTCCAGGTTGACCGGCCCCGACGCCGAGAGGCCGACGGTGCACGAGAGCGTTTCCGGCGACACGTCGACGCAAAAGACGCGATCCCGTTTTTCGACGACGGTGAGGCACACCCCGCCGCAGGCGATCGAATCGCCAGGCGACACATCGTCCAGCCCCAGCGTCCCGGCGTCGATCGCCAGGCGCGCCGTCGCCGCGTCGTCGCCGCGCGGCGTCGATTCGATGATGCGGCCCACGGCCGCGACGATTCCGGAAAACATGGGGATCGGCTCGGTGTCGAAAAAAGAGAGATTCTAACATGCCGGAATTTCCGGCGGTCGCGGTTTCCGCCGCCCTTGGGCATGAGCCGCTACGTTGCCGGCGCGCGACGCGCGTTTCGCGCCGACCGCTCCCGGCGAAAGCGGCGCTCACTTTTCGATGACGAACCCGATGCCGCGCTTTTTCGTTTCCGGCGAAGTCATGAACCGCCGAATGGCGCGGATGAGATCGGCGATCGCTTCCCTGAGCTAGGGCATGAAATCCTCCGGGAACCGCTTCCAGACTGCGCGTTGGACAAGCTCCCCTCTTGAGGAAGAGGCCCGCAGCAAAACCGCGGGTCGGAGGGAGCCAGGTGGTCGTTTTCCCCCGCCGCGTCCGGAAACCCGGACCGCCTGACTCCCTCCGTCACGCCTTCGACGCGACACATCCCTTGGAGATAGGGCTTGGCTTGCGGAGCTTCGCGCCGGTGAGTTTTACCTCCCTCGATAGGAAGATTTTATTTCAGCGCGCCACGCGCGGAGGGGGCGGGGACGCTCGCCCCTGCCTCTTCCGCCAAATGCTTGACTGCGTCGTCAAGGAATGAACGAAAACCGCCCTAGCTTTCCGATCCGTCGTCGATCGCGGGAATCTCGATGATGATCGGGGAGAGCGAGGCGTCCGGCATACCGATGCCCGGCGGGGCATCGCCCAGACGCTTGGGGCGGCGGTGCTGCCGCTTGAGCAGGCGTCCGCCGCCTTCGGGACGCCCTTCGGAGGGCGGCCGGAGAAGGTTGCCGTTTTTGTTGCCCTGCGGCTTGCCATTGCGTTCGGGCCGCTTTCCCTGCCCCATCAGCACACCCGGACGCCGATCGATCTGGCGGTCCTGCGTCCGGTCGTAATCGCGGTTTCCCGGCGCCGTCCGGATTTCGAGTTCGTTCAGCTCGTCCCATTCCGCGTCGGTGCGATCCCGCTCCGGAATGGACTGGAGTTCACGAATCCTGCGGCGCATATCGATCGGTTGCATGTCATCCATCTGAATCTGATAAACCACGGCCCCTCCCCTTCAAAACGATTCGCAAAAAAGCGCACAGACGAAATGAAACCCCATAAACGCCCGGCCTGTCAATTTTGCCCATGAGCCGCCGGCGGCGCGAAAACGAGGCGGACGGTCCCGCCGGCGGCGATCCAAAAATGGAATAGCCTATAATTTGCCACTTTTTGGACTTCATGGGTATGTGGTTTAAAAATCTCCAGATATTCCGCCTGCCGAATTCCGGCGAATTGACGTTGGAAGCGATCGAGGCGCGGCTCGCGGGCCATCCGCTCCAGCCTTGCGAGGGCGGCCTTCCGTCGAGTTTCGGCTGGGTTCCTCCGTGCGCCGACGGCGCGCTGGCGCATTCCGTCGACCGGCAATGGCTGCTCGCGCTGGGCAGCGAACGGAAGCTCCTGCCGGCCTCCGTCGTGAAGCGGCACGTCAAGGATCGGGCGCGGCTCATCGAAGAGGATGAGGGACGCCGCGTCGGCCGCCGGGAATTGCGCGATCTCCACGCGGCGATCACCCAGGAATTGCTGCCGCGCGCTTTCGTCGACAAACGCACGACCCATGCCTGGATCGATCCGGCGGGCGGCTGGCTGGCGATCGACGCCGCCGCCCCGGCCAGGGCCGACGAGCTGATCGAACAGTTGCACAAGGCGGTGGACAAATTGCGGATATTGCCCCTGAAAACCATGCGTTCCCCATCCGCCGCGATGACGGACTGGGTCGCCGACGGCGAGGCGCCCGCAGGGTTTTCGATCGACCAGGACATGGAACTGCGCTCCGCGGAAAACGCCGTCGTGCGTTACGCCAGGCACCCGCTGGACGGCGAGGAGATCCGCGCGCACATCGCGACGGGCAAGGTGGTGACCCGCCTGGGAATGACCTGGGGAGACCGGATATCCTTCGTGCTCGACGACAAACTGCAACTCAAGCGCCTGAATTTCCTGGACATTCTCAAGGAATCGACGGAGGGGCAGGCCGAGAACGAGGAAGAACGCTTCGACCTGGACTTCGCGCTGATGGCCGGCGAGCTTGCGCGCCTGCTCGACGACCTGCTGGCCGCGCTCGGAGGCGAGCCGCCTCCCCGATGAAAGCGCCCGGCCGCGCCGCCGGAAACGCCGCGAGCCGCCCTATAATCCCCAATTTCATGGAATCGACGAGACATCATGGAAGCAGAACGACTCAACCAGATCGCCCACCGGATCGAGGACATCGCCCAGCGCGGCGCCGAGCTGCGGAGGTATCTTTGACTACGATCGGAAATTCGATCAACTGAGCGCGGTCTCCCGCGAACTGGAAGACCCCGCGGTATGGAGCGACGCGGGGCGCGCCCAGGAACTCGCCAGGGAAAAGAAGGCGCTCGAGGACGTCGTGCTGACCCTGGATCGGGTCGCGAGCGGCCTCAAGGACACCAGCGAACTGTTCGTCATGGCGCGCGAAGAGGAAGACGACGAAACCCTGCTCGCCGTCGCCGGAGACATCGACGGCATCGAAAAGGAAGTCGCCGGCCTCGAATTCAAGCGCATGTTCAACAACCCGGCCGATCCGCTCAACTGCTTCCTCGACGTCCAGGCCGGCGCCGGCGGCACCGAGGCGCAGGACTGGGCCGCGATGCTGCTGCGCATGTACGTGAAATACGGCGAGCGCAAGGGTTATGCCGTCGAAGTGCTGGAAGAATCCGAAGGCGACGTGGCCGGCATCAAGACCGCCACGCTCAAGCTGTCGGGCAGCTATTGCTTCGGCATGTTGCGTTCGGAGACCGGCATCCACCGCCTCGTCCGCAAATCGCCGTTCGACTCGAACGCCCGCCGGCACACGAGTTTCGCGTCGGTTTTCGTCTACCCGGAAGTCGACGATTCGTTCGAGATCGAAATCAATCCCGCCGACCTGCGCGTCGACACCTACCGCTCATCGGGCGCGGGCGGCCAGCACATCAACAAGACCGATTCGGCGGTGCGCATCACGCACCTGCCGTCGGGCATCGTCGTGCAATGCCAGAACGACCGCTCGCAGCACCGCAACCGGGCCGAGGCGATGGCCATGCTGAAATCGCGCCTCTACGAAGCCGAGATCCGCAAGCGCCAGGCCGAACAGCAGAAACTCGAAGACGCCAAGACCGACATCGGCTGGGGCCACCAGATTCGTTCCTACGTGCTCGACCAGTCGCGCATCAAGGACCTGCGCACCAACGTCGAAATCGGCGACACGCAGCGCGTGCTCGACGGCGATCTCGACCCGTTCATCGAAGCTAGCCTGAAACAGGGCGTTTGACGGATAACCACGGCGGGCATGGCGGGAAGTCTTTTTTAACCACGACGGCACGACGAAAAGCAAAGCAAAAATCTTCTTGCTTCTCGGCGTGGCTGTCGTGGTTGAAGTTTTTGTTTTTCGTCGTGCCCGTTGTGGTTAACTCCCCTTTTCAGTCTTTCGCCATGCCCGTCGAACATTACGAAAACTTCCCGGTTGCCTCGTTTCTCCTGCCCAGGCGGATGCGCCGTCCGATCGAGGCCATTTACCGCTTCGCGCGCGGCGCGGACGACATCGCGGACGAGGGCGGCGCGGACGACGGGGAGCGCCTGCGGGGGCTTGCCGCGTATGCGGCCGAACTCGATCGCGCCGAACGCGGCGAGGTTCCGGAAACCGCCGCGTTCAGGGAACTGGCGGCCGTCATCGCCGAATGGAAGCTGCCGTTGCGGCTTTTCCGCGACCTGCTCGACGCTTTTGCCCAGGACGTGACGAAAAAGCGTTACGCCGACTATCCGGAACTTCTGGACTACTGCCGCCGCTCGGCCAATCCGGTCGGGCGTCTGGTGCTGCACGTCTTTGGCCGCGCGAGCGAGGACAACCTGCGTCGCTCCGACGCCATCTGTTCGGCGCTGCAACTCATCAACTTCTGGCAGGACATCGCGCTGGACTGGGCCAAGGGGCGCGTCTATCTGCCGCGGGACGACCTCGCCCGTTTCGGCGTCGACGAGCGAAGCATCGCCGAGGGGCGGCGCACGCCGGAATGGGCGGCGCTGCTCGATTTTCAGATCGAACGATCGCGGCATCTGATGCTCGCCGGCGCGCCGCTGGCGCGCGACCTTCCCGGACGCCTGGGCTGGGAAATCCGCCTCACCGTGCAGGGCGGTCTGCGCATTCTCGAACGGATCCAGCAAACGCGCGGCGACGTTTTCCGCCACCGCCCCCTGCTCGGCCCGGCGGATTGGCTGCGCATGGCGAAACGCGCGCTGTTCATGTGATTCCATTTAGCGAAGGGAATCGATGAAAACCGGTTAACCACGGCGAGCGCGGTGAGAAACAAAGACTTTGACCACGGCAGGCACGAAAGATACGGAGAAAAACAAGAGCGAAAATCAATGACTACAACGAATACGACGAACATGACGGACACGGCGAAAAGCGGGAAGCGAAAAAACCCGTCATTCCCGCGAAAGCAGGAATCCAGCGCGTACCCTCTGGCGCGGAGCGCCGCACGAAAAGCCTCCCTCCTGAGGGAGATGGCTCGCGCGACAGCGCGAGACGGAAGGAGTCACGACGGCGGTTTTC
This sequence comes from Accumulibacter sp., assembly GCA_031257115.1. Classification (GTDB taxonomy): domain Bacteria; phylum Pseudomonadota; class Gammaproteobacteria; order Burkholderiales; family Rhodocyclaceae; genus Propionivibrio. The sequence goes on along the minus strand of JAIRPF010000185.1, from coordinate 14,973 downwards.
TCGATTGCGTCCGGAAATCCGGTTCGCCGTTGCCTTCGCCAGTCCCATTCTCGCCGTCATTCCCGCTTTCGCCGGGACGACGGATTCTTTCTCTCGCCGGTCTCCGTGTTTCTCCTCGCCCTCCGTGACCAAGGCTTTTCGCTCTTGTTTTTCGTTGTGTCCGTCGTGCCCGTTGTGGTTAACTGCTCCTTTTTCCGATTCAAGCCGATCGACATGCGCGACTTCACTTTTCCCGAATCTTGGCGGCCCGCGCTGGCGCATGGCCGTTTCCTGCGGCGGTTGCTCGCGGCGTGTCCGGACGTTGCCGACTGGTTGCGTGCTCATGCCGGCGCGCCGTTCTCCGCCGGGCGGATGCGCGACTTTCTGGAGGCCGAGGCGATCGCCGACGAGGAGGGTCTGAAGCGCGCGCTGCGCCGCCTGCGCCAGCGCGTCATGGCCACGCTGATCGTGCGCGACGTCGGCGGAGGCGCTCCGCTCTCCGAGGTCGTCGAGACGATGACCGCGCTGGCCGACGCGGCCACCAACCACGCGCTCGGTTTTCTGCATCGCCGGCTGGCCGCCCAGTTCGGCGAGCCGCTCGACCGCCAGGGCCGGCCGCAGCGCCTGCTGGTGATCGGCATGGGCAAGCTCGGAGGGCGCGAACTCAATGTTTCGTCCGACGTCGATTACATTTTCGTCTACCCGGAGGACGGCGAAACGGCCGGCGCGCCCGGCGGCGGCAAGCGGATCGAGAACTTCGATTTTTTCACCCGCCTGGGCAAGCGGCTGATCGCGGCGATCGACGAGATCACCAGCGACGGGCAGGTGTTCCGCGTCGACATGCGCCTGCGCCCGAACGGCGATTCCGGGCCTTTGGCCGTTTCGCTCACTTCGCTGGAGTATTACTTCATCGCCCAGGGCCGCGAGTGGGAACGCTACGCCTGGATCAAGGCGCGGGTCATGAACGAGGGCGAGAATTTGCAGCCGGAATGGGTCGCCGCGCTCGAACGCGTCGCGCGGCCTTTCGTTTACCGCAAGTATCTGGATTTCGGCGCGATCGACGCGATGCGCGATCTGCACGCGCAGATTCGCCGCGAGGTGATGCGCCGGGATCGCGCCGATCACATCAAGCTCGGTCCCGGCGGCATCCGCGAGATCGAATTCATCGCGCAGGTCTTCCAGCTCATCCGCGGCGGACGCGACGCGGCGCTGCGCGTGCGTCCGACGCTCGAAGTGCTGCCGCTGCTGGCCGCCCGCCGCCTGCTTCCGGCCGACGGCGAACGCGAACTCGCCGAGGCTTACGCCTTTCTGCGCCGCCTGGAGCACCGCCTGCAATACGTCGACGACGCGCAGACGCACCGGCTGCCCACGGACGAGGCGGAGCAGGCGCAAATCGCCCGTTCCATGAATTTCGCCGATTGGCCGGCGCTGTTCGCGGCGCTGGAAATCCATCGGCGGCGCGTCGCCCGGCACTTCGAGGAAATTTTTTCCGGCCACGAGGAGGACGGCGCGCACGCCCTCGCCGGCCTGTGGTTCGAGCAGATCGAGGGGGACGACGCGCTGGAGACGGCGGGCAATCTCGGTTTCCGCCATCCGGCGGCGATGCTCGAACGCCTGCGCGCGTTCCGGCAGAGCGCCAAGTATCAGCAACTGGCCGCGCCGATCCGCGAGCGGCTCGACGCCATCGGCCCGCGCCTGATCGAGGCCGCCGCCGCGACCGGGACGCCCGACGCCACGTGGCAGCGCGAACTCGACCTGATCGAGACGATCGGCCGGCGCGGCGCCTATCTCGCGCTGTTGCAGCAGCATCCGCAGGCGCTGACGAAAGTCGCCGAGATCATCGGCAGCTCGGCTTGGGCCGCCGCCTACCTCACCCGCCATCCGATCCTGCTCGACGAGGTGATCGATCCGCGCCTGTACGACGTCGCCACCGACTGGGAAGGATTCAAGCGCGACCTCGACGCGCGCCTCATGAGCGAAGCCGGCGACACGGAACGCGAAATGGACGTGCTGCGCGAAGAACACCACGCCCAGGTCTTCCGCCTGCTGGCGCAGGACATCGCCGGCCTGCAAACGGTCGAGCGGCTGGCCGACCATCTCACCCAGCTCGCGGACATCGTCGTGCAGACCACGCTGGATCTGTGCTGGAGCCGGCTGCGGGAACGCCATCCGCATCCCGGTCAGCCGCCGAAATTCGCGGTCATCGCCTACGGCAAGCTGGGCGGCAAGGAGCTGGCCTACGGCTCGGACCTCGATCTGGTCTTCCTGCACGATGACCCGGAGCCGGGCGCCGGCGAAATCCACGCCCGCCTGATGCGGCGCATGAATACTTGGCTCACCAGCCAGACCTCGGCCGGTATGCTCTTCGAGACCGACTTCCGCCTCCGGCCGAACGGCGACGCGGGCCTGCCGGTTTGTTCGATGGAAGCGTTCCGCGAATATCAGTTGACGAAAGCGTGGACCTGGGAACACCAGGCGCTGACGCGCGCCCGCTTCTGCGCCGGCGACCCGGCGATCGGCAAGAGCTTCGAGGAAATCCGCATCGAAATCCTGCGCCAGGCGCGCGATCCGGAAAAGCTCAGGAAGGACGTGCTGGAAATGCGCCAGCGGATGCTTGACGCGCACGCCTCGAACAGCGACGAAGTCTTTGACGTCAAGCAGGATCCCGGCGGCCTGGTCGACGTCGAATTCATCGTGCAATACCTCGTCCTCGCCCACGCGCACACCCATGAGGCGCTGTGCGGCAATCTCGGCAACATCGCGCTGCTGCGCATCGCCGCCGAACTCGGCCTGATCCCGCCGGAACTGTCCGGACAGGCGCGCGACATCTACCGCGAATACCGCCGGATGCAACACGCATTCCGCCTCGACGGATCGCGCTCGACACGCGCCCCGCGAATGCTGCACCGCAAGGACATCGAGACGGTACGCGCGCTATGGTCGCTCGTTTTCGGCTAATCAGCGCCGTGATTTCATTGACTCGTGACGTGCGGCATCCCGCCAGCGCCGCCGTCTTTGCGATGCCGTGATCCCCTGGCGCTGGCTTGGCGCATTTTTACGATCCTAGCGCGCCATCAGCGCTGCAAATCCGCCTCCAGCACCATCCGCACATAGCGGGCATAGGGGATTCCCTTGGCCTTGGCCTTGGCTCGTACAGCGTCCATCAGAACGGCGGGAAGACGCATGTTCAATGCCGCTTCCTTCTTTGCCACCTCGAAACGCATCGGCTTGAATTGCCTGAAATCGAGCTTGGACAGGTCTTGCTCCAGAAACGTCTCGGCATCCGCATCGGTCTTGAATTCAGGTACTCGCTTCATCATGGTTGCTTGCCTCATGGTTGCTTGCTTCCTTCGTGTGCATGTAACGCGCGCTGATCGGACGGATAAGACCGTCCCGAAAGGCGAACGCCACGAACATGGCGGAGCCATCGACCCGGCCCGCCGCAATGTGGCGGCTTTCAATCGGCGTCGAGTGTTTCAGTCGGGGGCTACCCGTGCCTGCCCTTCGAGAAACAGCCGTTCGATTTCCTCACGGGAAACCCCATGCTTCCCGCACTTCGGCCAGTTGCCGCCATCCCAATCGAACCCGGTTATCCGCATGTCTGCATTGTAGCGAATTGTCTACATAAAAGCAACGCCATCCATCTCGGCCATCGGAGACTTCAAAACCCTCACCACGCCGCCGCCCGCCCCTCCCGCGCATCGAGGCCTGCCCAACGCATTGAGGCCTGCTTTTCCGTTGGTCCGGGGCACGAGCACGGCCCCGGTGGTTTCGGTCTCTCGGGCGTGGGCTGTCCAGTGATCCGGGCTGAAAACTTCGACCTTGTCGACTTGTCGTGATTCTTTTTTCCTCGCCCAAACTCACCAAGACTTGACTTTCATGGAACGGCCGTCCGAGCAAACCCGCTTGACGGCTTTTCACCACGGAGTTCACGGGGAGCGCGAAGAAAGGCAAAGACTTTTAACCACGACGGACACGACGAGAAGCAAAAGCGAAAACCGGACGGAAACCAATGGGGATTCCCGTTTTTGTTTTTCGCCGAGATCGCCATGCCTGCCGTGGTTGGAATGTTTACACCTGCCCCTGCCCAAAATCTCCGTCACGCTTTCCTTTACGAACATTCCGGCACTGCGTCGAGTCGATGCTGGCCGGTTCCCGTCGCCTTTTTCACGCGGCTCCATTTTTTTCGTTGACATCGGTGAAGCAAAATCGTAATGTTCGTTTCGGACAGTTTTATTCGTATACGAAAATACCGGGTGAGCGAAATGAAACGGCTGGCAACCCTCGAATACCTGAAAACGCAGGATATGTTCGATCTCCTGATCATCGGGGGCGGCGCGACCGGGTGCGGCATCGCCGTCGACGCGGCGAGCCGCGGTCTGAAAGTCGCTCTGGTGGAAAAGAACGATTTCGCCGAGGGCACGAGCAGCAAAAGCACGAAGCTGGTCCACGGCGGTGTGCGCTACCTGGAAATGGCGGTCAAGAAATGCGACCGCGCGCAGTACCACCTGGTCAAGGAAGCCCTGCACGAGCGGGGCATCTTTTTACGCAACGCGCCGCATCTGGCCAGCCGGGTGCCCTTGGTCACTCCGCTTTACTCGTGGTGGGAAGTTCCCTACGTCTACGCCGGCTTGGTGCTGTACGACATGCTGGCGGGCAAACTGGGACTCGGCAGGAGCTGTCTGGTCGGCCGCGCGGAGGCGCTCAGGCGTTTTCCGATGCTGCGCGCCGAAAACCTGAAGGCCGCAGTCATTTATTACGACGGGCAGTTCAACGACGCGCGCATGGCCATCACGCTGGTGCTGACCGCCCGGCAACACGGCGCCGCGATCGCCAACCACGTGGAAGCCATCTCGCTCGACAAGAAAGATGGCCGGGTGCGCGGGGCGCGCGTGCGCGACACCATCGGCGGCGAGGAATTCGACATCCGCGCCCGCTGCGTCGTCAACGCCGCCGGGCCGTTCGTCGACCGCATCCGGCAAATGGATGACCCCGCCGCCAAGCCGGTGCTGGAGGCCGCTTCGGGCATCCATATCATCCTGTCGAGCCGTTTCGTTCCGCCGGACACGGGGATGCTGATTCCGAAAACGGACGACGGCCGGGTGCTTTTCGTCCTTCCCTGGCAGGGTCACGCCTTGGTCGGCACCACCGACAACCCGGCCGAAATCGTCGAGCATCCGCGGGCGAGCGAGGAGGAAATCGAATATCTGCTGCGCCACATCAACCGCTATTTCGGCCTGTCCGTGCAGCGCGGCGACGTGCTTTCGGCCTGGTCGGGGCTGCGTCCGCTCGTCAAGTTCGACGAGTCCGCCAGCACCGCGCAGCAGGTCCGCGAGCATCTGCTGATGGTCAGCCCGTCGGGGCTGGTGACCATGGCCGGGGGCAAGTGGACTTCATACCGCAAGATGGCCGAGGAGGCCGTCGACCGGGCCGTCGCGAGCGCCGGGCTGCCGGCGTCCGGCCCGTGCCGCACACTCGATCTGCGCCTGTCCGGCGCGGAGCACTACGCCCCGGGGATTTTCGACGTGCTGATCCGGGATTACGGCCTCGCCGAGGACATTGCCCGGCATCTCATGCACGCTTTCGGCGATCAGGCGCCGAGCGTGGCGCGCCTGGCCGAGGACGGTCTGGCCGTCCGTCTGCATCCCGATCATCCCTACATCGAGGCGGAAGTGGTCTACGCGGCGCGCCACGAACTGGCCGAGCGCGCCTGGGACGTTCTGGCGCGCCGGACCTCGCTGGCTCTCCTGGACAGCGCGGCCGCGCAAACCGCCGCGCCAAAAGTCGTAGAATTGATGGCCCGCGAACACGGCTGGGACGGCGAGCGCCGCCGGCAGGAAACGGAAACGGCCTTGGAACGGCTGCGCGCGTTGGCCTGACCGGACACGCCGCCGGAACGGAAAATAGTGTTTTACGCAGGAGCAGAGCCACAGTCAGTCTTTTTTCATCACCAGGAGATCACCATGAAACGCAGAATTCTTCTTCTTTCCACCCTGGCCATGCTGGGCGCCGCGACACTGCCCGCCTACGCCGCCGACAAGATCGTGGTCAAGATCGCCGGCATGAAACCCGACGGCGAGCCGGAAACGGTCGGCATGAAACTGTTCGCCAAGTACGTCATGGAAGCCACCAACGGCAAATATGACGTGCAGGTCTACCCGAACAGCCAGCTCGGCAAGGAAGACGCCTACATCGCGCAGACGCGCAAGGGCATCATCCAGATGTGCGCCACCGGCACGCAAACGTCGGCGATCTGGCCGGCGATGGCGATGCTCGAAACACCGATGCTCTATGACAGCATGGAACACGCCCACAAGGCCATGAACGGCGAGACCTTCAAGCTGATCAACCAGGGCTTCGCCGAGAAATCCGGCATGACGCTGATGAACGCCTTCCCGCTCGGCTTCCGCCACTTCTACACCAAGAATCCGGTAAACAGCATCAACGACCTCAAGGGTCTGCGCATGCGCGTGCCGAACATCCCGCTGTACCTCGAATTCGCCAAGCAGCTTGGACAATCCGGCCAGCCGATGCCGTTCGCCGAGGTTCCGGCGGCGATCGACCAAGGCACGATCGAAGGCGGCGACAGCCCGCTCGCCGACATCGTCGGGGTGAAGATGTACGAAAAGATCAAGAACATCACGCTGTCGGGCCACATCCTGGTCATCCACGGGCTGTACATCAACAACGATTTCTACGCCAAGCTGCCGCCGGAAGACAAGAAAATCTTCGACGACGCGGCCTACCGCTCCGCAGAAGACGTCTGGAAGATGGCGGCCGAGGTCGAGAAGAAGGCGATCAAGGAAATCACCGATGGCGGCGGCAAGATCGTGGATCCGAATCCCGAATTCAAGGCGGCCCTGAAGAAGGCCGGCGAAGGCACCTGGGAACTGTTCTACAAGACGGTGCCGAACGCCAAGGAAATCCTTGACAGCGTGAATCAGTACAAATAAGAGGTGAATCGCCGTTCCGGCGCGAGCCGGAAAGTGAAACCTCCGGGGTGCCGTGCGTCAGCGTCTTGCGGCGGGCGGCATTCCGGAATTTTTGTACCATGATTCTGGAACCTTGAGAATTTCATGAAACCAGGGATGCAACCCGCAATGAGTATCGAGTCAAGGAGGATGGCATGAGCGAACTCTTACCCGACAAAAACCCCGGAGAAAGCAAGGGCGAGCTGGCGTTCCAGGCCTTTTGCGCGCTGGTCTTCCTGGGCATGATCGGCATGGTTTTCTACAACGCGATGCTGCGTTACGTTTTTCGGTCGAGCTACCCGCCCAGCGAGGAATGGTCGCGCTTCCTCTTCATGTACATCACCTTTTTCGGTTCGATCGAAGGTTTCTATCGCGGCCGCCACATCGCGGTCGACATGCTGACCAGCCTGCTGTCCGGCGTGACCAAGAAAGCCGTGGATATCGTCGCGCAGATCCTGGCGCTCGGCGCGCTGGTGCTGCTCTTCATCGGTGGCATTTCGCTGGTGCAGCAGACGATGGATACCTACACGGTGGCCACCGGCGTGAACATGGCCTTCATCAACGGCGCGCTGCCGGTCATGGCCTTCGTGGTCATCATCATCCGCCTGCGCGAATTTTGGCTGACACTCAGGAAACCGGCCTCGGAATTCCTGAAGAAAGAAAAGGAGTTCTAGCATGGAACTCGTCATTTTCCTGGGCAGCCTCTTCGCTCTCCTGCTCCTCAACATCCCGATCTGCCTGGTGATGGTGCTCTCGGCCATCATCCTGATGCTCCATTCGGGTTTCTTCGACTGGATGACCATCCCGCAAGCGATGGCCGACGGCGTCAACAACTATCCGCTGATGGCCATTCCCTTCTTCGTCTTCGCCGGCGAAATCATGGCCCAGGGCGGGCTTTCCACGCGCGTGATCAAACTCGCCCAGATGCTGATCGGCCGCGTCAAGGGGGGCCTGGGCTACGCGACGATCGTCGCCTCCATCATTTTCGCCGGCCTGATGGGCAGTTCGGTCGGCGAAGCGGCGGCGCTGATGGGCATTCTCTACCCGATGATGAAGGACGCCGGTTACAACAAGGGCCGCGCGGGCGGCGTCATCGCGTCGGGCGCCATCCTCGGCCCGATCATCCCGCCGTCGGCCAATTTCATCCTGCTCGGCGCGACGGTGGAGCTGTCGATCACCAAGCTGTTCATGATCGGCTTGGTGCCGGGACTCCTGATCGGTTCCGCGCTGCTCGTCATGTGGTTCTTCATCGTGCGCATCGACGGCTACACGGACACCATCACTTTCACCCGCGAGGAGTCGATCGCCATCCTCAAGGATTCGTGGCCAGCGTTCATGATGCCGGTGCTGCTGCTGGGCGGCATCCGCTTCGGCGTCTTCACGCCGACCGAGGGCGGCGCTTTCGCGGCGGTCTACGCGATCCTGGTGACGGTGTTCTACTATCAGGAACTGACCTTCCGCAAGCTCCTGCGCGTTTCGGCCACCGCCGCGCGCAGCACCGCCGTGGTGATGCTGATCGTCGGCGCGGCCACCGCCGTCGGCTACTTCATCACCCTGGCGCAGATTCCGAACCAGATGGCCAACTTCTTCGAGCCGCTGGTGCCGACGCCGAGGCTGCTCCTGATCGCGATCATGTTCTTCCTGTTCGCGGCGGGCATGGTCATGGATTTGACGCCGAACATCCTGCTCTTCGCGCCGGTGTTCTATCCGCTCATCAAGATGGCCGGCATCGATCCATACTTCTTCGGCCTGCTGTTCGTCCTGAACGTCGGCATCGGCGTCATCACGCCGCCGGTCGGCACGGTACTCTTCGTCGTCTGCGGCTCGGCGGGCATCTCGATGCCCACGCTGGTGCGCAAGATGCTGCCTTTCCTGATTCTGGAAATACTCATGCTGTTCTTCCTGCTGCTCTTCCCGGATCTCTCCATCATCCCGATGAAGTGGCTGACGTGAGGAGTACGAAAAATTAACCGCGACGAACACGGCGGACACGACGAAAAACCGGATTTTGCATTTCGTCGCGCCCATTGTGTTCGTCGTGGTCAAACAAGGTTTCTGCAATGAACATCGACAACAAAAAATGCTTCGTCTTCGACATGGACGGGACGGTTTACCTCGGTGACCGGCCCATCCAGGGGACGATCGACTTCATTCTGCGCAATCTTTCGAAGCGCGAGATCGTTTTCCTGACCAACAACACCTCGAAGAATCTCGACGACTATGTCGGGAAGCTCGCCCGGTTCGGCATCCAGACCGGCGTGGAGAAAATCCTCTCGCCGCTGCGGCCTCTCGTCGACCATCTGCGCGAACACGGACTGCGCCGCGTCTACCCGGTCGGCAACGCGAGTTTCCAGGCCTACCTGAAGGAAAAACTTCCAGACATCGTTTTTACGTCCGGCGACGATTGCCAGGCGGTCATCCTTGCCTACGACACCGAACTCACCTACCGGAAGCTGGCCGAATCCTGCCTGCTGCTGCAACGCCCGGAGGTGCGCTTCCTGTCCACGCATCCGGACAAGGTCTGCCCGTCGGCGCAAGGCCCGCTGCCGGACGCCGGCAGTTTCGCCAAACTGTACGAGACCGCCACGGGCCGGTTGCCCGAACTCATTTTCGGCAAACCCGACACACGGGTCCTTTCACCGCTCCTGAAACGTTTCCGGCGGGAAGAAATGGTCATGGTCGGCGACCGCCTGACGACCGACAAGGCGCTGGCCGAAAACGCCGGCATCGATTTCATCCTGGTTTTGAGCGGCGAAGCGAAACGCGAGGACCTGCCGGGACTCGACCGCCCGCCGACGCTCGTGCTCGACGATCTTGGCGGGTTGTAGAAAAGCAATCAACCACGACGGATACGACGAAAAGCGAAAATTTTTTATGAATGGAAGCACCGATTAGAGCGTTTTTGAGTCCAATGCCCATGAATTCGCGTCACTCCCGCGTTCACAGGCATGGCGGACGATTTTCCACATTTCACGCTTCACTTTTTACGTTTCACTGATTTCCATGCAAGGTTCCGGCACTTACGAACTCTCAATGATCCTCGGCGCGGCGGCGCTGCTGCTGTGGGGCGTGCGCATGGCGCGCACGGGCGTGATGCGCACCTGGGGCGCGCAAATCCGCCGCGTCCTGCCGCGCGCCCTGAACAACCGCCTGGTCGCGCTGCTGACCGGCGCGGGCGCCGCGACCATCCTGCAAAGCTCGATCGCGGTGTCCGTGTTCACTTCGGGACTGGCCGCCGTCGGCGTCATTCCCGTGGTCGACGGCCTCATCCTGCTGCTCGGCGCCGATACCGGCAGCGCCGTGGTGGCGGCGCTCCTCACGCTGAACCTGAAGGCGCTGTGGCCGATCCTGATGTTCGTCGGCTACCTGATGCACTCGATCTTCAGCGACACCGATTCGCCGTTCAAGCAGTTCGGCCGCATCTGCCTGGGGGTCGCCATGATCCTCATCGCGCTGACCTTCATGAGCCAGGTTTCCGCCGCGCTGGCCGCGAGCGACCTGGTCCGCGTCGTCATTTCCTCGCTGGGCGACGAGCTGCTGATCGCCGCGCTGCTGTTCGCCATCCTGACCTGGCTCGCGCATTCGTCGATCGCCATCCTGCTGTTCTGGGCTTCCTTGGTGCAAGCCGGGATCACCACCGATCCGGGGCTGATCCTCGCCGCCGTCCTCGGCATCAACCTCGGCAACGCCGCGCCGCCGATCGTCATGACCTGGAGCCAGGCGGCTGCGGCCCGCCGCATCGTCGTCGGCAACGGCCTGTTCAAGCTGATCGGCGTGTTCGTCTGCTTCGTCGGCCTGCGGCTGTTCGAAGGCCTGTACGGAATCCTGCCCGGCGAGCCGAGTTTCCGCGTGGTGATCCTGCACATCCTGTTCAATTGCGCGCTGGTCGCGGTGTTTACCGGATTGGCCGGGCCGACGGCCCGCCTCCTTGAACGCCTGTTCGCCGAAACGCCCAAGGCGGCCGACGACATCGGCCCGAAATACATCCCCGGCCAATCCGAGGCGCTCGGAAAGATCGATCTCCTGCCGGTGACCGCGCTCTCGCGCGAGGTGCTGCGCATTCTCGGCACGGTGCAGACCATGCTTGAGATCACCCTGGACATGCTGCTCTCCGGCAACAACGACAAATCCCAGGAAATCATGCGCCTGGAGGAGAAGGTCAACATTCTGTTCAAGGCCGTGCGCGCCTACGCCGTCGACCTCACGCGCAAGGGCGTCGAGGATCCGGAACTGCGGCGCGTCACTGCCCTTCTGCGCTACACCGCCAGCCTGGAGAACGCCGGCGACGTGATCTGCAAGACCATGCTCGGCATTCCCGGCGCGATGAAAAGGGAAGGCAAGCGCTTTTCCGAGGAAGGCAAGGCGGAACTCGACACGCTGTTCCGTTTCCTGATCGGCAACACCCAGCTCGCGGCGGAAGCCGTCATGGCCTGGCAGCCGGCGACCGCCGGCGTGCTGGTGCAGAGGAAGCGCGATTTCAAGTCGATGTGCCAGAACAGTTCGCGCCTGCACATCGACCGGCTGAGCCAGGGCGTCTCGAACGCGATGGAAAGCAGTTCGGCGCACCTGGAACTGATCGCCGACATGCGCTGGATCAACACCCAGGTGGCGAGCATCGGCTACGACGTGCTTCCGGCAAGCGAGGATTCGGGCGACGAAGCCACCGAACAGTTGATCGATCATCCGGAATGAGTTTGGAAGGCAGGATCGATGAACTGTTGTTTTAATCCAGGGGGCATCGAATATGAAACATATCTCGCTTAAAACCATATCTCTCAAGCACCACCCCGAACTTAATGAAAAATGGGTTCAAGAGGTCATTGCGGCAAATCCAGCCATTCTCGGTCTTGGTAATCTAGTGCTTATCGACAAGGAGCGTACCCAACCATCCGGCGGCCGTCTCGACCTTCTGTTTAAAGATGACGAGGGCCTTGTCCGCTATGAGACCGAATTACAGCTTGGCCCCACCGATGAAACGCATATCATCCGAGCTATCGAATACTGGGATATCGAGCGTCGCCGCTATCCACAATACGAACACAAGGGCGTATTGATCGCGGAAAATATAACGGCGCGCTTTCTGAATGTCATTGGTCTGTTCAATGGATTCATTCCCATCATTGCTCTCCAGATGACCTGTATCGATACTGGCAATGGGATCGGGCTTCATTTCACAAAAGTTGTCGATGCGCTTCGTCTTGGCCCCATTGATGAAGACGAAGAAGCAGGCGAACCGACCGACCGCGGTTTCTGGGAAAACCGCGCCGCCACGCCGAAGACGGTCAAGATCGCGGATGAAATTCTTGATCTGTGCAAGACTTTCGACTCCTCTTTGGATTTGAAGTACAACAAGTACTACATCGGTTTCACAAAAAGTGGAATCGTATTCAATTTCGCCGAATGTCGGCCCAAAAAATCGGCCCTGACCCTTAACATCAAGCTTCCTCGCAATAAAGAGATTGACGTAAAACTCGATCAGTCTGACCTTGATCTGCTTGAATATTTGAAAGGTGCCTATCGCATCAAACTCAAACCCGACGATGTAACGAAACATCGGGAGCAGCTTGAACAACTACTGAAGGGAGCCTACGAAAATTTTTGATGACCGATCATCGGATTGCGTTTCGCTGAACACCCCGGCGGATCGCTTCTGCACGTAGATTGGGTAAGCCGCGAAGCGGCGTAAATCCGACAAGTGTTCGCTCCGGCACCAAGCGTTGCAAATGGAACGCACCAGCGGGCGCGGTGAAAAAGCGGGCGAATTTTCTTTCGTTTGCGGCCTATCGTGTCATTATGGTTTGAAGCAAGGTTTTTTCACGACGTTTTCAGGATAAGAGAAAAATATGCGCGAACTGTCCGGCGCCTGCGCGCGCCATTCGGGGGATCTGTGGGGCGGTTTCTCCGCCATGCTGGTAGCGCTGCCGGCCTCGGTGGCCTTCGGCGTCACCGTGTATGCCGCGATCGACCCGCACTATGCCGCGTTCGGCGCGCTGGCCGGCGTTCTCGGCGCCATGTCCTTGGGCCTCGTCGCGCCGACCTTCGGCGGCACCGACCGTCTCATCAGCGCGCCCTGCGCGCCGGCCGCCGCCGTGCTCTCGGCCTTCGCCGTCGAACTCGTCCACCAGGGCGTCGATCCGGCCAGCATCGTGCTGATGCTCACCGTGCTCGGCATCCTCACCGGCATCATCCAGATCCTGATCGGCTTTCTCGGCTTCGGGCGGCTCATCCGCTACATTCCCTACCCCGTCGTCAGCGGCTTTCTCTCCGGCGTCGGCCTGACCATCATCGGCGGCCAGCTGCCCGGACTGGCCGGCGCGCAGAGGGATGTTTCCTGGCATCAGGTGCTGTTTTCTCCCGAAACCTGGGACTGGCGCGGACTGACGATCGGCGGCGTCACCGTTCTGGCGATGCTGTTCTCCAGCCGCCTGATCCGGAAAGTTCCGGGCGTCGTCGTCGGCGTCGCCTGCGGGGCGATCGTCTACGCCGCCATCGCCGCCACTGATCCCGATCTCCAGCGCCTGGAAGGCAATCCGCTGGTCATCGGCCTGCTCGGCGCTTCCGGAGAAGGCTACATCGCGCTCATCACCGACCGCTGGAACCAGATTGGCGAACTCAGGCTGGCGCAGGTCGCGGGGCTGGTGGGCAGTGCCCTGACGCTCGCCATCCTGCTCTCCATCGACACGCTGAAAACCTGCGTCGTCCTCGACCGGATGACCCGCTCGCGCCATGATTCGAACCGTGAACTCGCCGCCCAGGGCCTGGCCAACATCGCCGCCGCGGCGATCGGCGGAATGCCCGGCGCCGGCACCATGGGCGCGACCATGGTCAACTATTCGAGCGGCGCGCAAACGCGCATTTCCGGCGTGGTCGAAGGGCTGACGACCGTCGTCGCCGCCCTCGCGCTCGGCTCCTTCGTCGCCTGGATTCCGGTGGCCACGCTGGGCGGCGTGCTGATCGTCGTCGGCCTGCGCATGATCGATACCGATCCCGCGCGCTTTCTCGAATCGAAATCGACGCTCGTCGACTTCTGTGTCGTGCTCGCCGTCATCGGCTGCGCCCTGACCATCGGGCTGATCGCCGCCGCGGCCGTCGGCGTGATCCTGTCGATCGTGCTCTTCCTGCGCGAACAGGTCGGAGGCGCCGTGGTGCGCCGCAAGAGCTTCGTCGGTGAACGCTCCTCGGCCTGGTACCGCCCTGAGCACGAAATGCGCATCCTGGAGAAAAAAGGCCGCTCGGCGGTCATTTTCGAACTGCAAGGCAGCCTGTTCTTCGGCACCGCGCAGCAGCTCTACCGCACCCTCGAACCGGAACTGGCGACTACCGAATACCTGATCCTTGACCTGCAGCGCGTGCAATCGGTCGACATCACCGCGACCTACATGCTCAACCAGGTGCGCGACGCGCTGGCCGAACGCAACGTCCCGCTCCTCTTCTCGAACGTGCGCGAGCGCCTGCCCAACGGGCGCAATCTGCGCGAATTCCTCGAACTCGCCGGCCTGCGCCCGAACGACGGAACGGTCCAGTACCTGTCGAGTCTGGAAGCGGCCATCGAATGGGTCGAAACCCGCCTGCTCGGCGACCATCAGAGCGCCGGCGCGGACGACTCGCCGCCGCTGGAACTGCACGAAATCGAACTGTTCAACGGCAGCAAGCCGGACACCTTGGTCGACCTGGAAGCCTGCCTCGAAAAACGCTCCTGGAAAGCCGGCGAGACGATCTACGCCACGGGCGACCCCGGCAACGACCTGTTCCTGATCCGCAAGGGCGAGGTCAGGGTCGTCGGCTCCATCGGGCGCGGCGAAGCGATCAGGCACATCGCCACCTATGGGCGCGGCGACTTTTTCGGCGGCCAGGCCTTCCTCGACAACCGTCCGCGCGGCAACGACATCATTGCCATCCGCGACTGCGAGATGTACGTCCTCTCCCTGGAAAAATTCAACTACCTTGCCGACCAGCACAAGCGCATCGCCCTGGTCCTGATGACCAAACTCGCCCGCCTGCTGTCGATCCGCCTGCGGCACAC
>JAIRPF010000164.1 GCA_031257115.1 Accumulibacter sp. | reverse complement strand
TCTGAAAAGCGAAAGCCTTTCAACCGCGGTGGGCGCGGCGATCATGGTGAAAACTTCAAACACGCTGGCTACAGAGCGCCTGTGTCATTCCGATTCGCGTCATGAAGCGCCAATAAAAGCATTACCGCCTAGAATTGGACATCAACGCATGTTCTAATGCGAATTAGAATCGGTGCCTGCCTTGGGACTATAAGGGCCGTACAGAATGCCATTTTCATATCCGGCGGACAGGAGCCGGTAATTTGCGATGCCGGCTACTTCATGCGCTCTGTCCGTGAGCGTATTGGATATCTGGTTGACGGCCGCGCTCAATAGCATACCAACCAGGCCACTGGAATTATTCTGGTTGCTCGACTGGGACATCGTCACCTGCCCCTGCCAGAGTTCCCGTCCATTCCGGATATCGACCAGCTTGGCGGAAGCCCCCGCTTCGACCACGCTGTCGAGCATGCGGTAACTCGTACCGAAACGATTCACCGTGATGTAAAGGGCCGCGTCGGCTCCGAAAATCTCGCGTAACTTGCCGGGATCGACGTTCTGCGCTTCTTCGGCGACGTTCATGCCGTTCTGTTTGAACGTTTCCTCCGAGAGCGTTACAGGGATCACGTAATACCCCGATTCCGCCAGCGGCATGGTCGCCGTGGCAAGGAAACTCGTCGGCGCCTTCTCGTCGGGAGCCAGGTTGACCGGCGGCATCACCAGAATGGAACGTGGACGGCTTTCCCGGAAGGCGGTGTAATCGATCCGCTGTGGCGCCTTGGCCGCGCAAGCGGTAAGCAAAAACGCCGCCATTGCCAAAACCGCGCGGCGACCGGCGCGCATCGTGAAAACCGGACAGGACAGACTAAGAAAATTCATGCGTGGCACCTTTATTTCTTGTATTTTTTCAACAAAAAGTCCATGAAAGCCGCGGATTCGGGAAAACGCGCTTTCTCGGTTTCAAAACTGGCAATTGCTTTCGCGTCGTTGCCGGTTTCCACATAAAGCAAACCCAAATGGGCGTAAAACCCCGGCGGCGGCGTTTTGCCGCTGGCGCCGATCTTTTCCAGATCGCTTTCCATTGCTTCGATCTGCGCTTGCCGGTCCTCGCCCTGCAAATGCGAGTAAACCTGCTTCTGGTAACTTCCCCATGAATAAAGCCGCTCCGGGGCCGTGGCGCACCCGGAGAGAAAGACCGCCAGCGCGAGCGCGGAAAAAACTCGAATATTGATCGTTTTCATATCTGCTTTCACTTACCCGCCGGCTGCCATGCGCCATTGTCGATGGCGGCGGTCAATTTTTCGACGGCTTCGCGGATGGCGAGATCCAGCACCTTGCCATTCAACGTGGAGTCGTAGCCGGAGGTGCCGCCAAAACCAATGACCTCACGATTGGAAAGCGCGTATTCACCCGCGCCTTGTACCGAATGGACGACCTCGGTGGTGCGAATGTCGACGATGTTGAGACTGACCTTGGCATAGGCGACCTGCGTCTTGCCGCGGCCAAGGATGCCGAACAGCTGGTGATCGCCCACGACCTTGCGGCCAAATTCGGTCACGTCGCCGGTGACGACGTAAGCGGCTCCTTTCAACTGCTGGGTTTCCTTGCGTATCTCGGCTTCCTGCTTTGCTTCCGCCATGTTGTCGCGGTCAAGCACGGTGAAGCGGTTGGTTTGTTGCAAATGGGTGATCAGGATGGTTTTGGCCTGGCTGCCGAGACGATCCACGCCGTCCGTGAAAAGCCCGCGCATGAAGCTGGAACGGTTGTCGAACTTGCCGACGGCAATGGACGAACGCGGGCCATTGTAAGGAGCCGATGCCGTGGAAACCTGCTCGACGGCCAAGGTTTGATGGCTTTCGGTGGCGCAACCGGCGATGTACAGAGCCAAAAAGGGAACGGCAATACAAGAAAAACAAGTATATCTCATGGCTATCTCGTGCATATGAATGAAATCATTAATGATAATATGTCAAAAGAATTTTGTCAACTTATCGCTATCACGCGCACGGAATCGCCGTCCAGGAGCGTGCTTTCGAACAGTTTCCGGGCGGGCGGCGCGTCGACGTCCATGACACGGTTGAGCAGGAGATGGGCGGCGGCGGCGGCCATTTCGCGTTCGGGGCGAAGAACGCAAGTGACCCTGGGGCGCAGCACGCCGGTCCACTCCGGCGTGCCGATCACCACGAACGAAATGTCGTCCGGCCAGCGGATTCCGCGATCCTGAAAATAGAGCAGCGAACCCTTGGCGGTGTCATGGTGGCCAAAAACGATGGCGCTTACCCCGTTCTGCAACAACTGGCCCGCCATGCGGTACCCTCCGGCCTCGCTGAGTTCGGAAGTCAGGATGAACTGCCGCGATTCCGGAATGCCGAACTCCCGCAGTGCCGCCCTGTAGCCGCCGACGCGCTCGCCGACGTTTGGAATCGGCGAATTCCAGCCGGAGAACGCGATCCGCCGGTGCCCGGCTTCCAGCAAATGGCGCGTCGCCAGATAGCCGGTCTGAAAATTGTCGTGCCCGACGAAATCGTAGGCTTCCGGCGTATCCGGGAGGGCGCGTTCGAGAATCACGCAGGGAATCCGGTGTCTGCGGAGCAATTCGGCGTTTTCCCCCAGGGACAGGGCCGGACTCAGGATGCAGCCGTCGATTCGCTGCGAAATGAGTCTTTCGACGATGACCCGCTCCTGCCCAGGGTCTTCGTCGTTGTTGCAAAGCGAGACGACGAATCCCGCTTCCCGCGCGATCGAGACGATATCGACGCACATCCGGGTGAAGAACGTATTGCCGAACTGGGCGACCACGACCGCGAGGATGCCGCGCCGCTTGCCTTTCATGCTGCTCGCGGCGGCGTTCTTGACGTAGCCGATTTCCGCCGCGGCCCGCAGGACGCGGGCGCGAAGCTCAGGGCGCAGATAGCGTTCCCGGTTGTTGAGGACATATGACACCGTCGCGGCCGAGGTGCGCGCCCTGGCGGCCACGTCCTTGATCGTCGCGGAACGCTTTGGCTTGGTCACGAAAGGGAAGATTCCGGCGGAACGGGTGCGTCAATATACCAAAAACAACGTTTGTGCGACGTTGAATCCTTACGCAGGCTTCATGCCGTTCCGGATCGCCTGGAGAAGCGGAACTCGCGTACCGTTTCCAGCAATGTTCGCAGGAGCGGCGACTGCTCGTCGCCCCGGTATGCGCATTGCAACTCTATCGGCGACTCGGCGCCGGAGCGCAACGGGCGGTAGACGACATTCGGCAATTGCAGGTTCTTCATCGAAGCGGGAACGATCGCCGTGCCAAAGCCACCCGCTACCATGACCACCGCTGAAATCATGTCTTGCGATTTCTGGACGACGATCGGGTCGAAGCGGTATTTTTCAAACAGCGCCTTTATCGTGATACTGGGATTGACTTCACCGATGATCGGCTCGTCGCGGAGTTGTTCCAACTCGATGCAGGATGATTCCGTCAGCCGGTTGCGCGCGTTCAGGGCAACGCAGAGCGATTCGTCGTAAACGTTTTCGATGCACAGCCCCTTCGATTCCGGGAGATAACGTTCGAAAGCGATCAATATTTGCCCGCGGTGCAACGCTTCGATCTGTCGCGCTTTGTTGAGCGTGTGCAACACGACCTTGACGTCTGGATTGCGCGCCGTAAACGTATTGAGAATCTCCGGGACGACGTTGAGCATTGCCGAGCCGAAGACACCGACGTCCATTCGCCCGACTCGGCCGTTGCCCGCCTGTTTCGCATGTTCCTTGACCAGATCGACGTGCGACAGGAGATGTCCCGCGCGTGATTGAGCAGGTATGCGCCGACCTCGGTCAATATCACGCACCATTTCATGCGGTTGAACAGCCGCACCCCAAGCTCTTCCTCGAGCGCGTGGATTTGCCGCGTCAGCGGAGGTTGCGAAATGTGCAAGCGTCCGGCCGCCCGTCCGATGTGTTGTTCTTCGGCAACCGCGACGAAATATTTCAGTTGTCGTACATCCATGATCGTGCGCCGGGCAAGGCCGTGTTACCCGCCTATCCTGAAATCACGGCTGTCTCGGCGGCGCGAAGTAGACCATATTCGCGGATCGAATTCAAAAAAAGCGACGCCGGTCGCCGGCGCCGCGGAGGAATCACAAAGAACGTCTATTTGACATTGACGATTTTCTGCACCAGCGCCTTGAGTTCCGGCGTCGTCGCAAAACGGTCCCATACCGGCCTCATCGCGTTCATGAACTCATCGCGTTTCACGTCGTCGATGAAAGTCACGCCCTGTTTCTTGAGGTAATCCTTCGATTCCTGTTCCTTGTCCGTCCGTCCACAGCTTCTGGTAGTAGGGTACCGAATCCTTGGCGGCCTTGCGGATGATCGCCTGTTCTTCCCCGGACAGTGTGTCCCAGACTTTCTTGGAGAAGACAACCACGTCGAGCTGCATGACGTGCTGCGTTTCGCTGTAGATCGGGGCGGCTTCCCAGTTTTTGGTCGTGTCATACGATGGATAGTTGTTTTCGGCGGCGTCGACGAGGCCGGTCTTCAGCGCCGTATAAACCTCGGCGTAGGGAATCGGCGTTGCCGAAGCGCCCATGACGGTGATGATTGCCACCCACACATCCGACGGCTGCACGCGAATTTTCATGCCCTTGGCGTCGGCCAGCGTGCGGACCGGTTTATTGGCGTAGAGCGAGCGGGCGCCGGCTTCGTAATAGCAAAGTCCGACCCAGCCGTATTTCTCGAAAGCCTTGAGCGTCTCCTCGCCGAGCGGTCCATTGATCACCTCGCGGAAATGCTCGATGTTACGGAACAGGAACGGGAAGGTAAGCACCAATGTTTCAGGGACGATACCGTTGAATTCCGAGGTCGATACGCGAGTCAGCTCAATCGCGCCGATTTTCACCTGTTCGATGGCGTCCTTGCCGGAGCCCAGCATACTGTTCGGATAAACCTTGATGTCGTACTTACCCTTGGTTGCCTCGGATATCTGCTTGCCCATGGCTTGCATGGCAAGTACCGTCGGATAGTCCTTCACCTGATTGTCCGCGGCGCGGAAATCGCGGGCGGAAACGGATGCGCTCGCCAAGAGCATGGCGGAAGTCAACGAGACATACAGAATATTGCGGATTTTCATTGCTCCTCCTGGTATTGAAGCTGAACTTGGGTAAATCGAACCCTGCTGGCGTTTTTCCACGTTTCGGCTTTGCACGGCCTTTCCATTTATTAGATTTTCTTCTTGGTAGACAAGAAAGACTAATACCATTTGAAACCCGGTTCGATACCGAAAAAGTATCAATTCGATGCGTTTTCCCAAGTATGGCGAGCACAACGGCAAACACCACGATGCCCCTCGTGTCGTTCCCCGGCTTGGCGGGCTGCTAGAATTGCCGCTTTACCGTAAAAACGATCCCGCCATGCCCATCGACTACCTCGAAAAAATCCTCAGCGCCCAGGTCTACGACGTTGCCGTGGAAACGCCGCTCGATGCGGCGCCGGCGCTCTCGGCGCGGTCCGGCGGCACGGTGCTGATCAAGCGGGAGGACATGCAGCCGGTGTTCTCGTTCAAGCTGCGCGGCGCGTACAACAAGATCGCCAGACTCCCGCCCGGACGCCTCGAACGTGGCGTGATCTGCGCCTCGGCGGGCAATCACGCGCAGGGCGTGGCGCTGGCGGCGGCGAAAATCGGCTGCCGGGCGGTGGTCGTGATGCCGACGACGACGCCGGCGATCAAGATCGACGCGGTCAGAAACCGGGGCGGCGAGGTGGTGCTCGCCGGCGAATCGTTCGACGAAGCCTACGCGCACGCGCTGGAACTGGAGAAGGCGGAAAAACTCACTTTCGTGCATCCGTTCGACGATCCCGACGTGATCGCCGGGCAGGGCACGATCGGCATGGAGATTCTGCGCCAGCATCCGCGTCCGATCCATGCCGTGTTCTGCTGCGTCGGCGGCGGCGGGCTGATTTCCGGCGTGGCGGCCTACATCAAGCGCCTGCGTCCGGAAACCCGGATCGTCGGTGTCGAGGCGGCGGACGCCGATTCCATGACGCAATCGCTCGCGGCCGGCCGGCGCGTGCGCCTGAAGCAGGTCGGCCTGTTCGCCGACGGCGCGGCGGTGAAATACGTCGGCAAGGAAACTTTCCGCCTGTGCCGCCAGTACGTCGACGAAATGGTGTGCGTCGACACCGACGCCATCTGCGCGGCGATCAAGGATGTCTTCGAGGATACGCGCGCCGTGCTCGAACCGGCCGGCGCGCTGGCCATCGCCGGCGCCAAGGAATACGCGCTCCGGCGCCGCCCGCGGGGCGAAACGCTCATCGCGGTGGCCTCCGGCGCCAACGTCAATTTCGACCGCCTGCGCTTCGTCGCCGAGCGCGCCGAGGTCGGCGAGCGCCGCGAAGCGGTGCTGGCGGTGACGCTGCCCGAACGGCCGGGTTCCTACAAGGAGTTCGTGGCACTGATCGGGAGCCGCAACATCACCGAATTCAATTATCGCTACAACGATCCGCGCGAGGCGCGGGTTTTCGTCGGGGTGCAGGTCGCCTCGCGCGCCGAATCGCTCAAGCTGGTCGATCTCCTGCGGCGCGGCGGCTATCCCACGCTCGACCTGACCGACGACGAAATGGCCAAATTGCATGTCCGCCATCTGGTCGGCGGCCACGCGCCGCAAGTCGCCCACGAAATCGTCTATCGCTTTGAATTTCCCGAACGGCCGGGCGCGCTGATGCACTTTCTCAACCAGATGAGCGCCAGCTGGAACATCAGCCTGTTCCACTACCGCAACCACGGCGCCGATTACGGGCGGGTGCTGGTCGGAATGCAGGTGCCGCCCGGCGAGATGGGGCAGTTCAAGGCGTTCCTGAAAAACCTGGGCTATGCCTACTGGAACGAAACCGGCAACGCGGCTTACCGGCTGTTCCTCGGATGATCCCCCGTTTCGGGCGCATGATTTTCGGGAACGGAACGATGCCATGACGACGAGCTTCGATTTCGACCGCGTGATCGACCGCCGGGGCGGCGATTCGCAAAAATGGAACAAATACGCCGGACGCGACGTGCTGCCGCTCTGGGTCGCCGACATGGATTTCGCCGCGCCGCCGGCCGTCGTCGAGGCGCTGGAAAGGCGGGTCGCGCACCGGGTTTTCGGCTACGGCAAGCCGACGCCGGGACTCGTCGACGCGGCGATCGGCTACCTGGAACGCCGCTACGGCTGGCGGATCGAGCCGGAGTGGCTGGTCTGGCTGCCCGGACTGGTGACTGGCCTGAACGCGGCCTGCCGCGCGGTCGACGGCGACGCGCTGACGGCCCTCCCCGTCTATCCGCCCTTCCTTTCCGCGCCCCGCCTGGCCGGCCGGAAGCTGGCGACGGCTCCGCTCGTCCTGTCCGGCGACGCCTGGGAATGGGACTTCGCGTGCATGGAGGCGGCGCTGACTCCGGCCACGCGCCTGCTGCTGCTCTGCCATCCGCACAACCCCGTCGGCCGCGCCTGGCGTCCCGGCGAGCTGTCCCGGCTCGCCGACTTCTGCCGGCGGCACGATCTCACCGTCTGTTCCGATGAAATCCACTGCGATTTGATCCTCGACGCGGATCGCCCGCACATCCCGCTGGCGGCGCTCGACGCGGACATGGCGCGGCGCGCGATCACGCTGATGGCGCCGTCGAAAACCTACAACATCCCCGGACTGGCCTGCTCGCTGGCGGTCATCCCCGACGCCTCGCTGCGCGGCCGTTTTTCGGCGGTCATGCGCGGAATCGTGCCGGACGTCAACGTGCTGGGGCTGGCCGCGGCCGAGGCGGCGTTCCGCGAGTGCGACGACTGGCGGGAGGCGCTGCTCGGCGTCCTGCGCGCCAACCGCGACCGGGTCGAGACGGCCATCGCCGGAATGGCCGGAGTATCCATGACACACGTCGAAGCGACCTACCTCGCCTGGATCGACGCGCGCGCCCTGGGCGTCGCCGATCCGGCGCGGTTTTTCGAGGAAGCCGGCGTCGGCCTGTCGGACGGCGCCGATTTCGGCGCGCCAGGCTGGGTGCGACTCAACTTCGGATGCCCGCGCGAAACGCTGGAAGCCGCGCTGAAACGAATGGCGTCGGCTTGCGCCTGACGCGCTGAAATAAAGCCTTCCTCTCGAAGGGGGATCGCGCATGGCGCGAGACGGAAGGAATCACGGCGCCCGCGCGCGCCACCGCCCCGGTCATGGGCGGAAGGTATCGCGGCGCTTGCTTTTTCTGCTCGCGTTTGACGAAATTACTCTCGCGCACGAACTCCGGCGGCTCGTCGTCGTCGAACCCGGCGGCGGCGAGCAGCGCCGCCTGCATCGCCCCCAGCAGCAGGCCGCCGGAGACGATCTGTTTCCCCGTCCTCGACAAGGCCGCCCGGCCGCCCTTCCGGTCGAAGAGCGTCTGCGCGATCCGCGCCGTGCCCTGCGCCGAGGCGTTGAAGAACGCATACAGCGCGCCGATTTGCCGCGTTTTCGCGCCCTTCCTGTTGAAATTCACGGTCAGTTCCTTGGCGAGCATCGCCGCGCGCGGCCGGCTCATGCCCGAATCGACGGCCGACTTGTAGGCCGAGAGGCGCACCGCGTTCTCCATCATCTCGTTGTAATCGGAGAGCCATTGCATGAACGCGCTGTTCTTCCCCCGGAAGATCGCCTCCCGCGCCTTCGCCGTCCAGCCTTCGCCGAAATCGCCCAACTCCTCGCGCAGTTTTTCGGCGCGCCCGGCGGCGTTGGCGAAAGAATCCCGGTAGCCCGTCTTGCCGCCCTCGCGCTGAAACTCCGCCCACAACCGGCCCCATTCGCCCGGCTTCGCGCCCTCCTTGCCGCGCAGCGCCGCCCAGATGCCCTGGGCCGCCGCGCCGATGTTCCGGAGCACCTCGCCCTGGCGCCCGGCGATCGGCGTCGATTGCAGATTGAGCATCGCCTCCTGCGTGTCGCGGAACAGATTGACCACGCCGAATATCGGGTTGTACTGCGTGGCCATCGCCGAAAAATAGCGGGTCGCCTTCCCCACGCCCGCGAGCGCCGCGCCGATCTCCTCGGCATCGAGGTTCTTCATCGATTCCGCCAGACGCATCGCCCGCGCGTCGTTTTCGTTGAAGACGATGTAATGCGCCTGGCCCTTGACCTTGGTGAACACCACGTTGGGCGCGTTGCCAAACCCTGGCCTCACCCGCTCGACGACGTGATCCTTCCCATCCGCGCCCCGCTCGACGACACGCTCCTTCGGCGCGGCGTCGACCCGCCAGAAATCCGGATTCGGATTCGTGAGCGCGAGTCCCAGCAGCGCGTTCGAGACCCGGTTCTTCTCCGCGCGCGTGATCGCCCGCTCGCGCGCCATGACGAGATTCCCCAGAATGTCGACGGCCGCCTTGTCCGACCCCACCGCCCGGCGGGTTTCCGGCCCACGGATCGACATCCCTTGTCCGGTACCGTTCCCGGCGCCGGTTCCGGCGCCGGAATCCTCCGTCTCCGCGCGATGCAGCGGCACGTAGAATTCATAGGCTTCGCGCATGGCCGCCGCCGCCTCGGCGGTTTCCAGCCCCTCGGCGACCAGGAGATCGAGCGTTCCGCCCGTGATGGCGTCGACATCGGCGGCCAGGGATTCGAAGACCGCTTTCTTCTTCGGATCGAGCGCGGCCAGGTAATCCCGTGCCTTCTTCGTCGAAACGCCCGCCCCGCCGTCGGGCCTGTCCTTGTCGATCCGGGCGATCTGGGCGTTTCGTTCCGGGGCGTGGCGCATCCACAGATATTCCTCGAAATCCGCCATCTTCGTCCCGGAAAGCCGCATCCGGTTCATCAGCGGCTTCAATTCGCGGGCGATGAACGCTTCCGTCCGCTCCGCCGCGCGCCCGTGGAAAAGCCCTTCCAGAAGGTAGGGATCCATCGCGTCGGCGATCTTCCGGCCCGTCGCGGCGATGGCCTCGGTCACGCGCTTCAAATCGACGTGCTTATCCTGGAGCGCGTGGATCACGTCATCGAGGACTCCGGAGGCCGCGACCCTCCACGGCGGCCTCGGATTCCGGCCGCCTTCGAGCGGCAGCCGGCCGTTGCCCGGCGGCGCGCCCTCGTCCTTGGACGCGGACTCCGGGGCGGCGCTCTGCGTGTCATCCTCGCCGAATACGTATTGTGCGTAGGAATCATGTCATCCGTGACATACATCCTCGACGGATGCGCGATGCGGATGCACTGGCATTCCTCCTCGCCGTCCGGGACGATGGAGACGATGAAGCGCGGCGCGGTAGGCGCGGAGAATATGAGCGTGTTCATGGACGATCCAGAAAAATATACCTTGTCCGGTAGCGCGGAGACGGGCTAGAATGCTCCGCATGATTATCAAAAATCCTCTGTTTGATGAAAGCCGGGCGGCGCAGGCGGCGGCTTATCTGCTTTTCCGGGCGGGCGGCTCGCTCCCGGTCATCAAGATAATGAAACTCCTTTATCTTGCCGAGCGACTGTCCCTGCAACGCTACGGCGAGCCGTTGACCGGGGATAAATTGTGCGCCATGCCAAAAGGCCCCGTGCTTTCCATGACGCTCGAACTCATCAACGGCGCCAACCCGCCAACGTCCGACGGTTGGGATTACTGGATTGCCGGGCGGGATAACCACATGGTCGCGCTGGCCGATCCAAGCACGATCCGATCCCCGGACGATCTTCCCTGTCTCTCCGAGGCAGACATCGAAGTCTTGTGTGAAACATGGGAAAAATTCGGTCATTTCAACCAATGGAAACTTGTTGCTTACACGCATGACAAGCTCCCGGAATGGAAAGACCCGGACGGCTCCAGCCTGCCTATTTCGTATCTGGACGTATTCAGGGCCACGGGGTTTACCGAAGAGACCGCCCAAAGACTTGCCGCGCGTCTGGAAACGCAAAGCCGCGTCAACGCCGCGTTTGCCGCATGATCCACCCTGGGAGTGCCTTTCTTGTTCCTTCCGGCCCGGAAGGAAAGCACTTGTTTTTCGTCGCGCTTGGCCCGCGCGTCTTGCCGGATTACGGCAAGATTCCGCAAGTTATCCTTGTTAGCGTAACCACGCTGCACGAAGGACTTCCGAACGATCCCGCCTGTGTGCTTGACGCGGGCGAGCACCCGTTCATAAAGCACAAAAGCTATATCGCATATCGTCACGCCCGGATCGAACCCGCGCCGCATGTCGAACACCTGATCGGTTCCGTGTGGCCGACTCAGCCGGATTGCGACAAAAACCTGCTGGACAGGATCATCTCCGGGATAGTTGAATCCCGCATGACGCCAAGGCATATCAAGCAAGCCATTCAAGGCCGATAACCTCATTCTTGCCTCCCCAGCGGCGCGATCTCATAGCGCTGCCCGCCGCGCATCCCGGCCATGATCCACGACAGCGGCATCACCGTGAAATCCCTGTCCGGTTCGGATCGCGCCTTCCACAGGTGATCCGCCGTGCTGCGCGTGGTCGAACCGTCCGAGAGCGTGATGCGGAACACCGGATTGACGCCCTGCGGATAGACGCCCTCGACCGCCGTCACGGAACCATCCGCCGCGATGACCTCATCGCCCACGCGGATTTCTCCCATCGGGCGGTAGCCTGAAGGCGTGAGCACCTTGGCCGTGAGCGGCTGAGCGCGACCGCGTTCCCCGGCCGCCTGCTGGTAGAGAATCGAATCGTTCCCCGGATCGAACGCGCCCGTGTTGTCCGTCGCGGACTTGATTTGGCTGGGGGCGTAGACGATCCAGTAGTCCGTTCCGTCGCGGGTGCGCAGATGGTCTTTCTCCACGCCCTTGCGCCGCGCGTCCCGGTTGTCGTTCAATGCCCGCAGGAATACGGGCCGGATCGTGTCGCCGTAATTCCTGGCCCGGCGCGGATCGGGCGTGAAATAAAACCCCGGCCCGTACTGTTGGTTTTGCCCCTTCGCGCGGTCGAACGTATCAAAATCCGCGTTCGTCCCGTGGTA
>JAIRPF010000199.1 GCA_031257115.1 Accumulibacter sp. | reverse complement strand
AAAACGGATTGCGCGATTTCGACGCCATCCATCGCCGGGTAACGGAAACCGCGTCCGCCGCCTCCGGCCATCATCCCGTCTGGACGCCGCCGGGCGGCGTGGCGGGCGCATGTTAGAATCCCCCGTTTCTATCGTTGCGGCGCTTTCCCGCTTTTTTTCATGGAAAATTCGATGTACCAGTCCGCCCTGCTCCGGGATTTGCAGGCGCGCGGCCTCATTGCCCAGATCACGGACGCCGCCGCGCTCGACGAACTGCTGACCAGGGAATCGGTGACGCTGTATTGCGGCTTCGACCCGACCGCCGACAGCCTGCATCTCGGACACCTGGTGCCGGCGCTGCTGCTCAGGCGTTTCCAGCAGGCCGGACACCGGCCGATCGCCCTGGTCGGCGGCGCGACCGGAATGATCGGCGATCCGAGTTTCAAGGCCACCGAACGCAAGCTCAATACGCCCGACGTCATCGCCGGATGGAGCGATAAAATCCGGGGGCAACTGTCGCCTTTCCTCGATTTCGACGGCGCCAACGCGGCGATCATGGTCAACAATCACGACTGGTTCGGAACGATGGGCGCGCTCGATTTTTTGCGCGACATCGGCAAGCATTTCTCGGTCAACGCCATGATCCGCAAGGAATCCGTCCAGCAGCGCATCGGCCGCGACGAGCAGGGCATCTCCTACACCGAGTTTTCCTACAGCCTGCTGCAAAGCTACGACTTCGCCGAACTCAACCGCCGCCACGGCTGCGCGTTGCAGATCGGCGGCTCGGATCAATGGGGCAACATCACCGCCGGCGTGGATCTCACCCGGCGGTTGAACCAGAAGCCGGTTTTCGGCCTGACCCTGCCGCTGGTGACCAAGGCCGACGGCACCAAATTCGGCAAGACCGAATCCGGCGCCGTCTGGCTCGACGCCCGCAAGACCTCGCCCTACGCCTTCTACCAGTTCTGGCTGAACGCCGCCGACGCCGACGTCTACAAATTCCTGCGCTACTTCACCTTCCTGTCCGCCGCCGAGATCGAGGCCATCGAGGCCGCCGACCGCGAGAGCGGCGGCAAGCCGGAAGCGCAGCGCATCCTCGCCGAACAGACCACCGGCCTGGTGCACGGCCAGGCGGCGCTGACAGCGGCGCGGCGCATCAGCCAGAGCCTCTTTTCGGGCAGCGTGGAGGCGCTCACCGAGTCCGATTTCGAGCAACTGGCGCAGGACGGCGTGCCCGGCGTGACGCTGGAAAAGACGGCGGCCGGCCTGATCGAGTCGCTGGTCGCCGCCGGCCTCGCCAAGTCGAAAAGCGAAGCGCGCGGCTTCCTGCAAAGCGGCAGCGTCACGGTCAACGGAACCGGCGTCACGGCGCTGGATCACCGGATTTCAGACGCCGAACGCCGCTTCGGCCGTTTCACCCTGCTGCGGCGCGGCAAGAAGAATTACGCGCTGATCGACTGGAAGTGAAGAAAATCAGGAATCGGAAGCCGGGTGGGCCTGTTCCCGGCTTCTGACATGGCTTGACGGCCCGACGATCGTTTTCCCCGGCGCAAAGCGCCGCACAAAAAACCTCCCTCTCCTGAGGGATGCCAAAATGGAGCGCGGGCGTCTCGCCCGCAAAGCGAACGAAGCGGGCGAGACCGCCCGTGCTCCATTTTTCAGCCCGGCCTGCCGCGTTCAAGCGCCATTCTGGACTGGCCTCGCGGGAAAAGGTTTTCGCCCGCCCACCGTGGGTGAATGGTTTCTTTACCCTTTGCCGTAACCGCCACCGTTTCAATCCTTCCACGGCGGGATGGGTGAATGACCGGAACGGGAAGGCGCTAATGCACCCATTTCGGCGTTTCCGGCGTGCGGCTGAACAGGACGTCGATCTCTTCCTTGGTGAAGCGGTATTCGTGGTTGGAGAGTTCGTCGTGGATGATGATGACGCCGTTTTGCGTGAGATTGGCGTAAACGTCCTCGCGTCCCAGGGCCAGCAGCATGTGGCCCATCCTGGCGGGGTCTGGCGGAAAATCGCTGGTTACCGCGCGGGCGTCGAACACGCGCACGGCTTCCCGGTGGAACAGGCGGGTCAGCAGTTCCTCGTCGCTCAGTCCGGTCAGTTCATCGGGGCGCACGGTGGCGGCCAGCGCCTCGATGCGCGTCCAGCCGTCCGGGTCGCGCCGGTCGGCGGTGTGCATCTTTTGCACGTACAGGCCGGCGGCGCAAGCCGGCGAGGCGGCAAGGAACAGGCGCGAGCTTACCTGCTCGGAATGCCGCAGATAGTGTTCAAAGATTTCGGCGACCGTTTCGCCTTCGAGCGGCACGAGGCTCTGGTAGGGTTCACGCCGTTCGGGCGTGTCCAGCGAAAGCAGCATCTGGCCGCGACCGAGCAGGTCGGCCACCGGCGCGGCGGCGATCCTTTCGGCATGATGGGCCATGCAGCGCAGGTTCAGCCGTTCGCTGCAATCGATCACCAGCCGCGACACGGGGCCGTCGCCGCGCAACTGGATGGTCAGCCGGCCGGATTGCTTGAGATTGTCGGCCAGCAGCACGGCGGTCGCGCTCATCTGGCCGAGCAGGTCGACGACGGGCGCGGGGTAGCCGCGCCCGTTCATCAGTTTCCGCCAGACGGCGTCGAGACGCACCACGGCGCCGCGGATGTCCAGGTCGTCGAGCAGGAAACGCCGCACGGTATCGTTCATGGAGCCAGCTCCCTGGCATGGCGCGCCGCCGGCGTCATGACGCATCGGGCCACGGCGGGCCGTCCGGTGTCGGGGCGGAAAGCGGGATTCATCTTCGGGCGGACGCCTATTTCAGCGTTGCCTGGATGACGTTTTCCGCCTTGGCGAGGCGCTGCATCAGGGCCTCGGACGGCGTCTTGTCGAGCACCAGCGCGCAACAGGCGGCCAGTTCGCCCTCGAAGATGGTGTTCTCCATCTCCTCGATGTTGATGCCTTCGGCGCGAAGCTCGCCCAGCACGCCGGCCAGGACGCCAACGCGGTTGTAGTGGCGGATGACCAGCGGGACGCCGTCGTGCAATTTGCGCGGGTTGACCGCGTTGGCCGGCTTGCCGGTTTCCATGAATATCCTCACCACGCGCACGGTCTCCTCGGCGATGGCTTCCTCGGCCTGGTCGGTGGAAGCGCCGATGTGCGGCGACGCGGCGGCGAGCCGTCCGGCGAGTTCCGCGTCGGCGAACGGGGCTTCGCCGCCCGCTGGCTCGTTTTCGAACACGTCGAGCGCGGCGCGGATTTTCCCGGCGGCCAGCGCGGCCCGGAGCGCGGCGGCGTCGACGACCTCGCTGCGCGCGGTGTTGACGAAAAGCGCGCCTGGCTTCAGGCGTTCGAAGAAGGCGGCGCCAAGCAGGCCGCGGGTGTCGCCGGACAGCGCCAGATGCACGCTGACGGCGTCGGCGACGCCGGCCAGTTCGTCGAGCGTCGCGCAATGGGCGATGCCGAGCGCCTTGGCCCGGCCCGGCGTCAGGCCGCGCGACCAGCCGGCGACGTTCATTTCCAGGCCGAGCGCGCGGCGGGCGACGGCGCAGCCGATGTTGCCCAGGCCGACGATGCCGAGGGTGCGCCCCTTCAGGCCGCGCGCCTTGCCGTATTCCTTCTTGCGCCAAAACCCCGCGCGCAGGCTGGCGAGCGCGTCCGGAATGCGGCGGTCGGCGGCGATCAGGAGGCCGATGGCCAGTTCGGCGACGGCGTCGGTATTCTTGCCCGGACAGTTGGCGACATAGATGCCCTTTTCGCTGGCTTTCCTGACGTCGATGGTGTTGACGCCCGCGCCGGCGCGGACGATCATCGACAGCGAGTTTCCGGCCTCGATGGCCGCGGCGGTGACTTTCTTGGAGCGGACGATCAGGATTTCCACGCCGGTCAGCGCCGAGGGCAGCGCCTCGGCGGACAGATCGGGCGAGAGCGTGACCTCGCAGCCCAGCGCCCTGAGATCGGCGGCCATTTTCGCGGATACCTTGTCGGCAATCAGGATTATCATGGAAGTTCCTTTGCGGGTGGGTCATTCGGCTCTGGCTCGCCTACCGTCCAGGGCGGCGGCGTGTCTTCATATTAGTCTACGCGGGTTTTCCGGTTTTGCGCCGGACGCAGTCCAGATAGGCTTCGCCGTCCAGCGGCGTTTCGTTGCGCTGCGAACGCCAGATCGTTTCGCCAAGACATTCCATGATGGCGTGTTCGGCGTCGTGCGCTTCCAGCGTCCGGCGCAGGGCGGAGTAGGCCGCCTTGATGCCGCGCGGCTGGTCGATGCCGATCTGCTCGGCGATGGCCAGATGCAGCGAGAGGTGCAGGAAAGGATTCGCCTGTCCGCCTTCTGGCGTGAATTCCCGTTCGACCGCCGCTTGCGGATTCTCCAGCAGGCCGTGGTATTCGGGGTGCCCGGCGATCAGGTCGGCCGCCGTGGCTTCCGCGCCTTCCAGGATCAGGCGCTCGCGGTGCTTGCGCCAGGATTCGCAGAAAAACCGGCGGACCTGTTCGCGGGACGGATTGAACATGGCCGTTCAAACGCGCAGGGCGCCGACCAGGTTGCGGATGTCGGTCTCGCCCTGGGAGAGCATCCAGGCTTCCATTCCCTCGGCGATTCTTTGCGCTGCGTCCGGCGCGATGAAACTGGCGGTGCCGACCTGCACGGCCGTGGCTCCGGCGAGGATGAACTCGATCGCGTCGCTCGCCGTCATGATGCCGCCGACGCCGACGATCGGCAGCTTCACGGCGCGGGACACGGCCCACACCATGCGCAGGGCGACGGGCTTGATCGCCGGCCCGGAAAGGCCGCCGGTGACGTTGGAGAGCACCGGGCGGCGCGAGCCGATGTCGATCGCCATGCCGATCAGCGTGTTGATCAGCGAAAGCGCGTCGGCGCCGGCGTCGGCGCAGGCGCGGGCCAGGGCCACGATGTCGGTGACGTTGGGCGAGAGCTTGACGATCAGCGGCTTCCCGGTGGCCTTGCGGCAGGCGGCGACGACTTCGGCGGCGCACGCCGGATCGCTGCCGAAAACGATGCCGCCGTGCTTGACGTTGGGGCAGGAAATGTTCATTTCGAGCGCGGCGATTTCCGGCAATTCATCGAGCCGCCGGGCCATTTCGCCGTATTCCTCCACCGTCTCGCCGAAAAAATTGGCGATGCACGGCGTATCGACGGCGCGGATGAACGGCAGCTTTTTCTCGATGAAGGCGTCGATGCCGACGTTCTGGAGGCCGATGGCGTTGAGCATGCCGCCCGGCGTCTCGACGATGCGCGGCGTCGGATTGCCGGGGCGCGGCCGCAGCGACAACCCCTTGGTGACGAAAGCGCCGAGCCGTTCGAGGTCGACGTAGGCGGAAAACTCCTCGCCGTAGCCGAAGGTTCCGGAAGCCGTCATCACCGGGTTGCGCAGCTCCAGCCCGGCCAGCGTGACGCCCATCCGCGTTTTTTCCGCCGTCATGTTCATGCCCCCCACGCGAGTTCGCGGGAATCGAAAACCGGCCCCTCGGTGCAGATGCAGCGGTAGTCCGGGGTTCGCGGCGAATGCGCCCTGCCGGGGGCCACGCAGCCCAGGCAGGCCCCGACGCCGCAGGCCATGCGGCCTTCGAGCGAGACTTGGCAGGCAATGCCGCGTTCGGCGGCGATTCCGGCCAGCGCGCGCAACATGCCGTCCGGCCCGCAGGCATAGAGCGTGGCCTTGCCCCGGAGCGCGTCGAGATGGCGGTCGAGCGCCGCGGTGACGAAGCCGCGCGCGCCGAATGACCCGTCCTCGGTGGCGCAGTGGCATTCGACGCCGAGGCGCTCGAAATCGGCGATGCACGGGAGGTCGCCGCGCGTGCGTCCGCCGGCGAACAGCCGCACCGTCGCCCGGCGTCCGGCGAGTTCCGTGGCCAGCAGGTGGAGCGGCGCAAGGCCGATGCCGCCGCCGACGAGCAATTTTTCCTCGTCTTCATCGCTCTCATCGCCGCCGCCCGCGTCGAAGCCGGTTCCCAGCGGACCCAGGATGTCGACGGAATCGGCTTCGCGCAGGGACGAGAGTTTGGCCGTGCCCTTGCCGACGACCTTGTAGAGCATTTCGAACCAGGTTTGCGGAACGCCGCCGCTCTTTTCCGACGTTCCAAGGCCGAAGACGGCCAGGGGCCGGCGCAGCAGCGGATCGATGCCGTCGCCGATGCGCGCCATGACGAACTGGCCGGGCCTCGCGGAGATGAACTCTTGCGGAGCGGTCAGGCGAATGCGCCAATAACGGGGAGAGACTTCGACATTGGACAGAATCCTCGAAGCGAATTGCATGGCATGTCTCCGGTGAGTGACCCAGGCCGGATCGGCAGGCAGGCGTCCCCGACCATTCTATTCCATTTCCGCGTCATGGGCGGCGCCGGTTTCGCCTTGCCGCGCCGGAATCTCTTGCGCTTCCCCGATATTTCCGTGGCGCGCCGATGGGGAGTGTTGTTCCGCGCCGCGCCGGGCTTTCATTTCCTGGCCGGAAAGCCCGGCGCGGCGCGGAACTTTGTCATCGCATCGCAGTCCCCGGCCTGGAACCGAAATGCGGCTTGCGCCCCCTCCCTACCCCATCTCCCCACTAACAACCAAGCTTGCTTTTCTTGCTTTTGACCGTTTTCGCGCCGAAACGCCGGGTAATCGAAATTCCCGTCAGGCCCAGCGCAAAAAGTGACCAGGCCGCCGGCTCGGGAACCTCGGACGTACCAGGCGACGGCGGTTTCGTGCCGGAAGGCGGCTCCACGCCGGGAGGCGGTTCTTCGATGTATGGATTGACGGCATTGGCGAGATAAAGGAAATCCTGGTAATACTTTCCGTTGAATTCCGTGTTCACCACGAAGATGCTGAAATTGCCGATTTCGCTGTAATAGGCGTTCGGATCGTAGATCGACTGCCAATAGCTGCTGCTGTTGATTCCCAGCAGCTCGTTGAGGTATTTGTTGTTTCTCCAGTTCGTCGACGATTCGGAAGGATACAAATCGCCCACCAGGAAGCGGATGGCGGCGCCCAGCTCCCTCATGGAATTATTCGTGAAGGTTCCGGAGATCTGGCTCGTGGAAAACATCGTATAGAGATAGGCCGCGCCCACCGTCAGGCTGCTGCCGACCCGTGGCCCGTTGGCCGTTTGGGTTTTCCCGTCGCTGTAATTGAGCTTTCCGGTGCTGCCCTTGGCCGGGCCGGGGATATCGGGTTCCACGCACAGGGAGTAAAAATAGTCCGCCGCGCCATTGCCGATATAGGCGCCGGTATCGGCGAAGTTATATCCCGGCATGTTTCTGATGGCGAAGAAAAATCCCGGATAGGAACTCGTGTCGAAATGAATTCCGGAACCGCCGTTCATGCTGTTGAACGAATTGACGACGGACTGGGCATCCAGGGAAATGCCCGGCATCATGTTGGCCCATCCTTTCTCGCACATTCCCATCGCTGCCGCGAGGATGGCCGCCTGTATGGTCAAAAGAGAATTGAAACGCTTCATGCCGCACCTCATAACATTTGCCGGCCGATGCTGCCGCCGGCACATACTTGAACTACCACTGCAATCTCAGTGTGCAGGTTCAAGAAACGCGAATGTCAAGGGGTTTTTACAAATTTTTTTATTTTCGCGCGCCCGATGGTTCCCTGTTTCGAGAATATCGCTTGATTACTGGGCGATTCGGCGCATTTCAAGACAGGCCGCGCCAAAACGCGGGTTGTCCACGAGAGGGATATCCGCGCGCATTTTTCGGGAAAAATTGCCCGATAATCTTTGATTACCCTCAAAGTTCGACGGCACATCAGCGCGTGTCGTTTCCGTTTCCGGGCGCGTGAAGTGGTAATGGTAGTAATATATGAGTTCCAAGGAACTGTTTTTGGAATCGGAAAACGTTTGGCGGCCATGCCTGAAAATGCGCCGCCGGTTTTGGGTAAGAAAGGAGATGCCATGAGCGATAAAAACTTGTTGTCCATCAAGAAATTTTCCGCCTTCACGGGTATCGAGGACTCCACGCTGCGGTATTACGATGAGATTGGCCTGTTTTCACCGGTCAAGCGGGGGGACAACGGATACCGCTATTACTCTCCCACGCAAATCGTCACCGTCAACCTGATCAACGTGTTGAGCAGCCTGAAATTTCCCCTGAAGCGGATCAGCGAGCTGGGCGTGCGCCGCGCGCCCCAGGACATTCTGGATTTGATCGAACAGCAGGAATTCAAACTGGACGCGGATTTGCGTCGCCTGTACGAAGCCTATTCGGTGGTCCACACCTTCCGCAAGCTGATCAAGGAAGGACTCTCGGCGGACACGGGTAGAATTTCCGTCCTCGCCAAGGATGAGATGCGCGTCGTTCTCGGAGATCCCAACCAGGTCGACGACATGGACGAGGCGTTCTACCGGAGTTACATCCAGTTTTGCGAACAGGCGCCCAAGCTGCGCATCAACCTCAATTATCCCGTGGGCGGGTATTTCGAGGACATGGATCGTTTTCTGCAAAGGCCCTCCCTGCCGGCGCGGTTTTTTTCCGCGGACCCATCGGGTAACGACAAATGCGAGGCCGGAAACTATCTGATCGGCTACACGCGCGGCTATTACGGGGAAATGGGCGACTTGCCCCTGCGGATGAAAGCCTACGCGGACGAGCATTCCCTGACTCTTTCCGGCCCCGTGCACGTCATTTACCTGCACGATGAAATCAGCATCAAGACTCCCGACGATTATCTGGCGAGAGCGTCGGTACGAGTCTCCGGGCCGTGACCGCGGAACGAACGGCGCGCGTTCGCCGGACAGCGCGCGGAGAAAAGCGGAAGTCGATCGACCACGGCGAGCGCGGTGAAAAGCAAGGGCGAGAACCAGAAACATTCGCCGCGAGAAGCGCGGAAAACATGGAGAGAATCCCGGTTTCAGAGCGTTCTCGAATCAAACGCCCCAAAATTCCCGTCATTCCCGCGAACGTGGAAATGACGGGAAATGGAATGGCCGTCACTTGAATCGAAAACGCTCCGGGGTTTTCTCCGTATTACACCTCCACCGATTGGTTTTACCCCGATTTCGTCGCCCAGATGCCGATCGGCGAACCCTGGGCAAGACTGAGCAACGGCAAATGCCGCTTTGCGATGGTCTCGAAAAAAGACTGCAAGGAAGCGATTCGGGAGGCGGCGCGTATCAGGGCGCAAGGCGCGGCGCGGTTTTTCTGATGCTGCGGTTTTCCGAACATTGACAGACATCCGGAACGGGCATAGAGTGCCCTCCTGTTTTTGGGTGCCCTGCTCCGCGACCGTGGCGCAGGGTGAAACGGGAAGCCGGTGATTCCAGTCTCGTGGATATTCCGGCACAGCCCCCGCTGCTGTAGGCCCGACGACTTCGGTGAGAACCACTGTGCGTTTTGCATGGGAAGGCGCTGAAGGAGGATGACGGCGAGTCAGAAGACCGGCCCAGAAATCGAGGTTTGGTGTACCCCGGGGTGGGGTGGGGCCGGCCGTTCGGAGTGTTTC
Organism: Accumulibacter sp.; assembly: GCA_031257115.1. Lineage (GTDB taxonomy): Bacteria > Pseudomonadota > Gammaproteobacteria > Burkholderiales > Rhodocyclaceae > Propionivibrio. The sequence goes on along the minus strand of JAIRPF010000199.1, from coordinate 31,963 downwards.
GTTCCGAACTCCTGTCGCCGCGCGACGCGGCAAATTTCTCCCTGGGTTCTGGATTGTTTCGCCGTTCGCCGGAGCGTGGCCCTCGCGGGCCTTGCGCCGGAGAACGGCGGTAGTGGATGGATCGACAGGTGCCCGTTCAGCTTCGCTGACGGGTGAAACGGGAATGGGGTGCGCGGCCTGGCCGCCAAGCCCCGACTGCCCCCGCAACGGTAGGCGAGCAAGGATGCGCCAAGGCTTTTCCTCCCCGGAAGAGCCGACCACTGGGCCGCTACGTGGCGTCGACGACGCGCGCGAACGGCCTGGGAAGGTGGTGTCATCGGGAGCCGGATTCTCCGGCCCTCCTCGCGAGTCCGGAGACCGGCCTGTCGCTCGAAGCGCCGCCGGAAGTCCGGCGGCCGGTGCAATCGACCTTCTGTGGGGTGCGGAGGGCGGCCGGAAACGAAAGGGCGGCAGATCATGGTTCCGCCCGGTTCAATCAGCCGCCATTCGGGCAGAAGGTCAGACGAGGGAGTCTGATCGTGCGACGCCAGGGCGGTTTTCCCGCTGAAATGTTTGCCGTTCCGCCGGAGCGCGTCTTTTGCGCGCGTCCGCCGTCCACGCGCGGCGGCGCGGAACGCGGTCTTTCGCGTTCTCTTTCTTTTTCTCCCGATTCGGCGTCGGGCCGGGCGACAGCCCGCCTGACGCCTCCGATCAATGTCGCCGAAGCCGCCAAAGCTCCACTGGACATGATGGCCGCGACGGTGGAGGCGGCACCCCATGCGCGGTTGCCGGGCGGAAGCGCCCGGCGGAACACGCGATTTGAAATCAACTGACGGAACCTTCAAGGAGAGCACATTCATGGAAGACCAGACCGCGGCGGTCGACATCACGGCGATCGATGCCGAGCGCGGCTTTTTCGCCGAATTCGAAACGCCGGACAAGGCGCGCTGGAAGGAAGAGGCGGTCGCCGCGCTCAAGGGCGCGCCCTTCGACAAGGTCATGTATACCAAGACCTGCGAGGGCCTGACCATCCAGCCGATCTATTGCGCCGAGGACATCGCGGGATTGCCGCATCTCGGCGCGAAGCCCGGCTTTCCGCCCTTCGCGCGCGGCGCGCGGCCCAACGGTTTTATTGGAGAGCCGTGGCGCATCAGTCAGGAAATCACGCTGGCCTTTCCGAGGGAGTTCAACGAGGAAGCGCGCCACGACATCGCGCGCGGCCAGACGGCGCTCAATATCGTGCTCGATTCCCCGACGCGCGCCGGGCAGGATCCGGCGGACGCGCCCGATGACGAGGTGGGCGCGCGCGGCGTCTCGCTCGCGACGCTCGCCGACGTGGCGACGCTTTTCCGCGACATCGATCTGGCGCGCGTCGCCGTGCATTGCCACGCGGGCGCGGCCGCCCTGCCGCTCCTGGCCATGCTGGCCGTCGCGTTGCAGGACAACGGGAAAGGCGTCAATCACATTTACGGACTCGAAGGCTGCGTCGGCGGCGATCCGCTCGGCGAGCTGGCCGCCGACGGAAAACTCGCCGTCTCGCTCGGCACGGCTTATGACTGCCTGTACCAGACCACCGCGTGGGCGCTGAAGAAAGCGCCGAAACTGCAAACGATTCTCGCGCGGGGCCATCCGTACCACGACGCCGGCGCGAGTTCGACGGAGGAAGTCGCTTTCGCGCTGGCGACCGCGACCGAATACCTGCGCGAGACGATCCGGCGCGGATTGACGGTCGACGAGGTCGCGCCGCGCATCCGTTTCGGTCTCTCGCTCGGCTCGAATTTCTTCATGGAGATCGCCAAGCTGCGCGCCGCGCGCATCCTGTGGGCGCAAATCGTCGAAGCGTTCGGCGGATCGGACGAGGCGCGCAAGATGACCCTCCATGCCCGCTCCTCGGCGTTCAACAAGACGGTTTTCGACCCTTACGTGAACATGCTGCGCGTGACGAGCGAAGGTTTTTCCGGCGCGGTGGGCGGCGTTGACAGTATGCACCTCGCGCCGTTCGACGAGCCGATCCGCACGCCCGACCGTTTTTCGCGGCGCATCGCGCGCAACGCGCAAATCATGCTGCAAGAGGAAGCGCGTTTCGTCATGCCGATCGACATGGGCGGCGGCTCCTACACCATCGAAAGGTTGACGCACGAGTTCGCCGAGACCGCGTGGCGGCTCTTCCAGGACATCGAAAAGAACGGCGGCATGGCCGCCGCGCTCGCGGCCGGCGCGCCGAGGGCGATGGCGGCGGCGACCGCCGCGAAGCGCGCGAAGGCCGTCGAGACGCGCGTCGACGTGATCCTTGGCACCAACATGTACGCCAACCTGGCCGAGAAGAAGATCGAAGCGCCGCGCGTCGACCGCGCCGCGCTGAAGAAGGCGCGCGTGGACGAAGTGGCCGGGCAACGGCGCGCGTACCGGCTTTTTTCACTCGGTTTCGACCTGACCCGGATCGAAGAAGGTTTTTCCGGCGCGGGCGGCGACGCGGTGGAACTGGCGATCGACGCGGTCGCCAGCGGCGCGACGCTCGGCGAACTCTCCGAGGTGCTCGCCGGACTCGACGCCGCCCGGCCGGAAGCGCCGCCGCTCAGGATCGCGCGCCTCGCCGAATCGTTCGAGAACCTGCGCCGGCGGGTCGAGACGAAATTCGCCGGGGAGGGCCGCAAGCTGCGCATTTTCCTCGCCAACATGGGGCCGATTCCGCAGCATAAGCCGCGCGCGGATTTTTCGCGCGGCTTCTTTGAAGTGGCGGGTTTCGAGGTGCTCGGCAACGAGGGCTTCGAGACCGTCGAGGCGGCCGCCGACGCGATGTTCGCTTCCGGCGCGCTGGTGGCGGTGATCTGTTCGACCGACGCCACCTATCCCGATTATGTGCCGAGACTGACCCGGCGCATCAAGGCGGTCAAGCCCGATACCACGGTCATCGTCGCCGGCAAGCAGCCGCCCGAGGCGACCGAGGCGTTCAACGCCGCCGGCGTGGACGACTACATCCACGTGCGCGCCAATTGCTACGAGATCAACAGAAAACTGCACGACAAATACATAGGGTGAAAAGATGAGCACGTTTCCGAATTTCAGTGAAATGGCCTACCGTCCGGCCATGCGGGCGGTCAGCGAAAAAGCCTGGGAGAAGGCGTTCGCGGCGCGCGCCGGCGAAGCGCCGGTGTGGATGACCAACGAGCAGATTCCGGTCAAGGCGCTCTATACCGAGGAGGATACCGCCGGTATCGAGCATCTGGGCTTTTCGGCCGGCATCGCGCCCAACCTGCGCGGCCCGTACCCGACGATGTACGTGCAGCGGCCCTGGACGATCCGCCAGTACGCGGGTTTTTCGACGGCGGAGGAGAGCAACGCCTTCTATCGCCGCAACCTGGCGATGGGACAGAAGGGATTGTCGGTGGCCTTCGACCTCGCCACGCACCGGGGCTACGATTCCGACCATCCGCGCGTCGTCGGCGACGTCGGCAAGGCCGGCGTCGCGGTCGATTCGATCCTCGACGCGGAAATCCTCTTTTCCGGGATTCCGCTCTCCGAAATGTCCGTTTCGATGACCATGAACGGCGCGGTGCTGCCGGTATTGGCTTTTTACATCGTCGCCGGGCTGGAGCAGGGCGCGCGTCTCGATCAGCTTTCGGGCACGATCCAGAACGACATCCTCAAGGAATTCATGGTGCGCAACACCTACATTTACGAGCCGAAAGGCTCGATGCGCATCATCGGCGACATCTTCGAGTACACCTCGAAGTGCATGCCCAAGTTCAACAGCATCAGCATTTCCGGCTACCACATGCAGGAAGCCGGCGCGACGGCGGACATCGAACTCGCCTACACCATCGCCGACGGCCTCGAATACGTGCGCACCGGCATCGCCGCCGGCATCGACGTCGACAAGTTCGCGCCGCGTCTCTCCTTCTTCTGGGCCGAGGGCATGAATCATTTCATGGAGGTTTCCAAGCTGCGCGCCGGCCGCCTGCTGTGGGCCAAGCTCCTGAAGCAGTTCAATCCCAGGAACCCGAAATCGCTGGCGCTGCGCACGCATTCGCAGACTTCGGGCTGGAGCCTCACGGAGCAGGACCCGTTCAACAACGTCGCGCGCACCTGCATCGAGGCGATGGCCGCGACGCTCGGTCACACCCAGTCGCTGCACACCAACGCGCTCGACGAGGCGATCGCGCTGCCGACCGACTTTTCCGCGCGGATCGCCCGCAACACGCAAATCTACCTGCAAAGCGAGACCGGCATCTGCAAGTCGATCGACCCGTGGGGCGGTTCGTACTATGTCGAATGGCTGACCGACCAGTTGCGCAAGAAAGCGTGGGGCCACATCGTCGAAGTCGAAAAGCTCGGCGGCATGGCCAAGGCCATCGAAACCGGCCTGCCCAAAATGCGTATCGAAGAAGCGGCGGCGCGCCGGCAGGCGCGCATCGATTCGCGCGCCGAACCGATCATCGGCGTCAACAAATACCGGCTGGAACACGAGGACCCGATCGACATTCTGTCGATCGACAACACCGCCGTGCGCGCCGCGCAGATCGAACGCCTGAAGAAGCTCAAGGCCGGGCGCGACAACGCGCGCGTGCGCCAACTGCTCCGCGCGATCACCCGCGCCGCCGAGTCGCGCGAGAACGGCAACCTGCTCGAACTCGCGGTCGAGGCGGCCAAGGCGCGCGCCAGTCTGGGCGAAATATCGGACGCCATCGAGGAAGTCTTTCCGCGCCACAAGGCGGTGATCCGCTCGATTTCCGGCGTCTATAGCGCCGAATACGCCGAGAACGCGGAACTGGCGACGGTGCAGACGATGTGCGCCGAATTCGAACAAAGACACGGACGGCGTCCGCGCATGTTGGTCGCCAAGATCGGCCAGGACGGGCACGACCGGGGCGCCAAGGTGATCGCCACGGCGTTCTCCGATCTCGGTTTCGACGTCGACGTGAGTCCCCTGTTCATGACGCCGGAGGAGGCCGCCGACATGGCCGTGGAAAACGACGTGCACGTCGTCGGCTTCAGCTCGCTCGCCGCCGGGCACAACACGCTTTTGCCGCAGCTCGTGCGGGCGCTCGAAGAACGCGGGCGCGGCGACATCCTGGCCTGCATCGGCGGCGTCATTCCGGCGCAGGACTACGACTTCCTCTACCAGAACGGCGCGGCGCTGATCTTCGGGCCGGGCACCGTGATCCCCGTGGCGGCCCGGAAGGTGCTGGAAAAACTCAACGCGGCGCTCGATGGCTGATGGAACGCGGGAAAAGCATCGCTCACGGAGAGCACGGAGAACATGGAGAAAGATGGAGCATTGCATGACGAGCAAATTTCGCCGGACGGAATTTTCAGGGTTTTGCCTTTCTCCGCGCCCTCCGTGTTTCCCGTGGTCAATGAAATGAATCGACAGGGGACGCGGATGAACGGCGAAAACGCGCATGACACGCACCACCGCCCCGAATGGGTGCCGGAGCGGGCCGGCGAGGCGGAAGGCTTTACCACCAACGTCATGCCGGGGATCAAGAGCCGGCACGACGGCTTGCCCGGCGGCGCGGCGGCGGAAGTCACCGCGAGGGAAATCACCACTTTTCCGGCGCGCGGGAAACGTCCGGAGCTTGCCATCGACGATTACGTCGACGGCGTGCTGTCGGGCGACCGGAGCGTGCTCGCGCGCGCGATCACGCTCGTCGAAAGCAACGCCGAGCGCCACCAGGAAAAGGCGCAGGAAATGCTCACGCGCCTGATTCCCCACGCCGGGCAAACGATCCGCGTCGGCATCACGGGCGTGCCCGGTTCCGGCAAAAGCTCGCTGATCGAAACGCTCGGACTGCGCCTGTGCGGGCAAGGCCGCCGGCTCGCCGTGCTGGCGGTGGATCCCTCCAGCAGCGTCACCGGCGGCAGCATCCTCGGCGACAAGACGCGCATGGAGCAGCTCTCGCGCAACCGCAACGCCTATATCCGCCCGTCGCCCTCCGGCGGCGTGCTCGGCGGCGTGGCGCGCAAAAGCCGCGAGACGATGATCGTCTGCGAAGCGGCCGGCTTCGACGTGATCCTCGTCGAAACGGTCGGCGTCGGCCAGAGCGAGATCACCGTCCGCTCGATGGTCGACCTCTTCCTGCTCCTCCAGATCGCCGGCGCGGGCGACGAGTTGCAGGGCATCAAGAAGGGCGTCATGGAGCGCTGCGACCTCATCGTGGTCAACAAGGCCGACGGCGACAACAAGACGCGCGCCGCCGCCGCCCGCGCCGACTACGAACGCATCCTGCGCTACCTCCAGCCGTCGACGGAAGGGTGGAAAACGCAGGCGCTCGCCTGCTCGGCCTACACCGGCGAGGGCATCGACGAACTGTGGCGCGCGGTCGAGGCTTTCCGCGCGAGCACCACGGTCTCCGGCGTATTCGAGCGCCGCCGCCAGCAACAGAACCTCGACTGGATGCACAACCTGATCCTCGAACAGATTAGGCGCGCGTTCTATGGAAACTCCGGGGTCAGGGCGCGCCTGCCGGGGATCGAGCGGGAGGTCATCGAAGGCCGCATGTCGCCAACCCTGGCCGCCACGCGCCTGCTCGCCGTGGAAAAGGGAGGCGAAGGATTTTTCGGGCCGTGACCGTTGAGCCGCGGTGTTTTGTTTCTTTGAGAGCGCAATTTCCATCAGGAAAAGGAGAGTAGCAAATGAAAAGACGCAATACGGACAAACAAGGCGCGATGGCCGCGGCCGTCGCGGGAATCGCCGCGATCCCCGGTCTGTTCGGACGCCGCCGCCAACAGCAGAGTCTCGACGCGATCCACAACATGATCATCGAGCAGATCCGGCGCGCGTTCCATGGAAACCCGGAGGTCAAGGCGCGCCTGTCGAAAATCGACCGGGAAGTCCTCGAAGGCCGGATGTCGCCCACGCAGGCCGCCATGCGGCTGCTGGCGGTCGAATAGGGCGGCCGAGACCGGAAGGGTTTTCGTACCCCGTGATCCTTGGGGCGCGGCGGTTTGTTTTTTGAAGAACACGACTTTCATCAAAAAAGGAGAGCAGCAAAATGAAAAGACGCAATGCAGGGAAACAAGGCGCGATGGCCACGGCCGTCGCGGGGATCGCCGCGTTCGCCGCGCCGCTTGACGCGTCGGCGCAGGAAGCCACGCTGAACACGATGGTGGTGACCGCGAGCCGCGCGCAGGAATCGAAGCGCGAAGTGAGCAGCAATGTCACCGTCATCACCGAGAGCGACATCAAGGCGTCGACCGCCTCGACGGTGGCCGACATCATGGTCGAACAGGGGTTCAACGCCGTCACGACGGGCGATACGACCAACATCCAGATTCGCGGCTTCGGCAATCTTTCGATGACCACGGAGTATGAAAACACCGTGCTGATCCTGTTGAACGGCCGGCGCACCGGCACTTCCAACCTGGCGGTCATGGGACTGGGAAACGTCGAGCGGATCGAAATCATCCGCGGGCCGTCGGCGGTACAGTACGGCTCGTCCGCGCTGGGCGGCGTCGTCAACATCATCACCAAACAGGGAAAGGAAGGCAAACCCGTCATTTCCATCGAAGCGGGACTCGGCAGCGACCATATGTCGCGTGAAAAACTCGCCTTGTCCGGCGCGGCCAACGGCTTCGATTTCGCCCTCGGCGCGTCGAATTACAAGCGCGGCGACGTGACGACCGCCGACTTCGGGCGCTGGTATCACTCGTCGGTGAAAGACACGATGGCGAATCTCGATCTGGGTTACAGCTTCAACAAATACAACCGCGTCGGCATCGGCTACAACCACGGCGACATCAAGTCCGATCTGTCGTCAACGAATGGCGGCATTCGCGGCGATGCGCCAAGCGCCTGGAGCGCCGGTTATCCAGTGAACGACCGCGACAATCCGTATAACCACTATCACAAGAAAGTCAAGAACACGGCGCTGACCTATGCGGGGAGCACGGAGGACCGGAAATACGACTGGTCGGCGACGTATTCCTTCGGGGATTACGACCAGGTCTACTGGAGCCCCGGCCAAGCCAGGCGCAGCTCGAACAAAAGCCGTGTCGATACCGATTTCTTCAACGCGCAGGGCGGTTACAACGGTTCGCTGATTTCGGTTTCCGCCGGTCTGGATCGCTATACCTATGACATCGATGCCTATACCGCCAAATCGACGATGGAGGATACCGGCGCGTATGCGACGGGCAAGCTGCGGCTGCTCGACGAACGCCTGATTTTCTCCGCCGGTCTGCGCCATGACCGGTATACCAACAAAAACAAGGGCGATTCCAGCCACAAGGAAAACCAGACGACCGGGGCGGTCGGCGCGGCCTTCCTGCCAATAAAATGGCTGAAACTGCGCGCCAACTACGCGGAAGGTTTCAAGATGCCGTCGCCCAGCCAGGTCGGCGGAGACGGGGGAATGTATTACGCGCCCAACCCCAGCCTCAAGCCGGAAAAGAACAAGACATATGAATTCGGCGCGGACTTCAACTGGAATCACGTCGACGCGGGCCTGACCTGGTTCCATTCCAGCTGGGAAGAGAAGATTATTGCCTTGTCCTATCCGGGCGGCGTCTGCACCGGAGGCTACGGGTGCTATCAGTACCAGAACATCAAGAAGTCCGAACTCGCCGGCGTGGAAGGTTCGATCAAATGGGACGTTGGCAAGGCGTTCAAGCAGAATTACAGCCTCGCGCCCTATGCCAGCTTCACATGGCTGGGAACCCGCAAGAACAAGGACGAGAGCCGGTGGTTCACCACTTATGACGGGAGCCTGAAAAAAGTCCTGCCCAACACGCCGGAATGGATGGCGAGTTTCGGCATCGACTACGCGCATCCGGGCTACAAAATCAAGAGCCGGCTCAACGCCAATCATTCCGGCAAGAGGTATACCAACAATTACGGCTCGACCCGGCCTTCCGGCTATTTCATGAAAGGCGGCGGCACCGTCGTCAATTGGAGTCTCGAAAAGGAACTCGTCGACCTGGGCGGGCCGTCCGGCACGCTGACACTGCGCACCGAAGTCATCAACCTCTTCGACAGTTCCAACGAGATGTATTGGGGCTATCCCGGCGCGGGACGCAGCTTCTACATCGGCCTGCGCTATGACTACAAATAAGCCGGGAAACCGCATCTGACGCTTTGGAGAACACCGGGAAATTTTCATGACCTCCCTTCCCCTTGGTGGAAATGACGATCGTCCCGCGCGTTCTCCACCCCGTTCCGGTTCCGGCCCCATTCCCTTTTCAAGAGAAGTGAAACGGGAACGGTGGCGTCGATTCAGGAATCGGGCGGTCCGCGCCCGATGCGGTTCCAATCGGGATCGATCCAGCAACTGAAGCATCTTTGAATCAAATGACCATTCCATTTCATCGTCATTCCCGCGAACGCGGGAATCCAGCGCGTACACTCCGGCGCGAAGCGGCGCATTTTTTGAATTCGCAGTCCTTCGGACTGGAAGGAATGAACTGGATTCCCGCGTTCGCGGGAATGACGGAAATTCATGGGCGATCGGGAATTCACGGGCGGTTGATTGAAAAATGCTCCACCTGTGGCGTGCGCGGTGGAAGCCTTTTTAACCACGATAGATACGAAGAAAAACAAGGATTTTTCACAGGATTTCCTCAGTACCCCTCCGTGGCTCCCGTGGCTGAAAAGGTTTCCTCTGTGGTCAGGGCGTTTTCGAATCAAGCGATGACCATTCCATTTCCCCGTCATTCCCGCGAACGCGGGAATCCAGCGCGTACACTCCGGCGCGAAGCGGCGCATTTTTTGAATTCGCAGTCCTTCGGACTGGAGGTAACAAACTGGATTCCCGCTTTCGCGAGAATGACGGGGGTTTATAGGCGAATGGCGGGAGTTTATAGGCGGATGACGGAGATTCATGGGCGAATGACGGAAGTTTGCAGGCGCTTGATTCAAAAATGTTCCAGGAACCAGGTTTTCAATCGGAGTCAATGACGATGAATTTTTCACAAACACACGAAGGTCCATCGATTTCCAATCGGTCGCGCGGCACGGCGAAGCGCATGATGACGGAATGCCTGGCAACGGCGTTCCTGTTCGTTGCCTCCGCTGTCCTCGCCGCGCCGCCGGCGGAGGAGTATCTCGCCGTGCCGCCCGAACTCGAAGCCACGGCAACTATTCTGCGCGGCGAGCGCGAGGGGCTTTGGGAAAAAACCCTGCTCGTCACCTTCCCGCAAAAGCGCCGCGCATTGTCGACCTACGATGGCCTGACGGAAGCCAGGGCCGCCATCAATCATTCGGGGCACCCGTGGCTTTTTGAGCGCGTGACGCCCAACTTTACGCACAAGGGGAGGCGCGGCGGCCAGGCCTATGTCGAATTCATCCGCGAACGGATGGCGGCGCGCACCGGCGTCGAACCGGCGAGCGTCGTCCAGATGGCGACGGCGGCCGATCTCGACAACCTGGCCGTGGTGACGAAGACCCACGGCCCGCTGACAGTCACCATTCTGGCGACCGCCGGAGCGCGTTCCAACGCCCAGCGCGCCGGCGTCGACATGGGCGAGCACACCGAAGGCGAAAACGACACTCACGGGACGATCAACATCATGCTGCTGACCAACGCGCGGCTGACCGACGGCGCGATGGCGCGCGCCATCGTCGCCGTCACCGAAGCCAAGACCGCGGCCTTGCAGGATTTGCGGGTGCCGAGCACCTATACCCCCGCCGCCCAGGCGACCGGCACCGGCACCGACAGCGTCACTGTCGTTTCCGGAACGAGCGGCCCGAACGTGACTTACGCCGGCGGACACAGCCGCGTCGGCGGGCTGATCGGCGCGGCCGCGCATGAAGCCGTCATCGAGGCGCTGGGCAAACAGAATGGATTCTTCCTGCCCGGCGCGAAAAAGTTTACGGGCAAGCGTAGCGCCGCCGGCAAGCCGGAAAATGCCCTGCGCATCGCGTTGCTGCACATGGACAGCGCGCCGGACGACGTGGCCGGCAATCGCGCGCGCATCGAGGCGGGCATTGCCGAGGCGTGGGCGCACGGGGCCGATTGGGTGGTGACGCCGGAACTCGCCGAGACCGGCTACAACTTCAATCGGCGCATCGGCACGAACTGGATCGAGCCTTTTCCCGGCGCCTGGATGCGCGGCATGGCGGCGATTGCCCACGACAACGGCATTGCGCTGTTCATCGGCTTCGCCGAGCGCGACGCGAAAACCGGCGAACTGCACAACAGCGTGGCGGCCATCGATCGCCAGGGCGTCATTGCCGGCGCGTACCGCAAACGGTTCGTGCATGGCTCCGCCGAGGCGTGGGCGAAGCCCGGCAAGGAAAACGAGCCTTTCGTGGTCGACGGCGTTCCCGTCGGCCTGCTGATCTGTTCCGACGCCCACGGGCCGGAATATGCCGCGCTTTTGCGCGAAAACGGGGCCGCGATCCTGCTCTCGCCGGCCAACTGGCCGCCGGTCGGCGACATGGGGCCGAAAAGCGCGTGGGAAGACCGCTCGCGCGAAACCGGCTTGCCGCTGGTGGCGAACAACCGCACCGGCGTCGAACCGGAACTCGATTTCACGCAAGGACAAAGCGCCGTTTCGGTGAATGGGCGGCGGCTGTTTACGTTTACTTCATCGCAAACGCGGGTGTTTTATGTCGATTGGGACGGCGGGCAAGGGTTTTCCGAAGTGTCGCCGTAATGATGACAATCCAATTTTCCACGTCATTCCGTGTTCGCGGGAATGACGGGAATTCACGGGTGTTTGATCAAAAACTCTTTGGAGGAGAACCATGAAAATGCGGCAAGAGAAAAAACGGAAGAAACTGATCGGGGCGCTTGGCATGGCCGCCCTGACGGGAACGTGGCAGGCGTCGGCGCAAGAACCCGCGCGCGCCGACGAAAGTCTCGGTGAAGTCGTCGTGACCGCTTCGCGCATCGAACAACATTCGCTCGAAGCGCCCGCGAGCGTTTCCGTCGTGAGCGCCGAAAAGCTCGAAGAAACCGGCGCGGCGCGCCCGACCGACGCCTTGACGGCCAGGGTGCCAGGCTTCTATTGGCGCGGCCCGACGGGTATCGCGGATCGCGCCATCACGGGTTCGACGCATTCGCTGCGCGGCCAGAACCTGAGCCGCGTGAAAATCATGCTCGACGGCGTCAGCCTCGCCGACGGCAACTCCGGGCAGAACCGCAGTCTTGTCGGCATCGAGATGGACGACATCGAGCGCATCGAGGTCGTCCCAGGCGTCTCTTCGGCGCTTTACGGCAGCGACGCGATCGGCGGCGTCGTCAATGTCATCACCAAGGTTCCGACGAAGCAGGAAATCAACGCCAAATACATTCACGGCTTCGACGAGGTCAAACGCGATGGCTATTCCGCCAGCTACCGCAACCGCTGGGAGAATGGACTGGCCCTGTCGTTCAGCGCGGGCTACGAGGAAAGGGAGGGTTCCAGGAAGCAGAATCAGGTATGGAGCGCCACAAAGTCCTATGCGTCGCGTGACCCCAAGGATGTGTCGACCAATACCAAAGGGGATCCCACGTATCTGATTGGCGACAGCGGCGCGATTCCTTCGCGTATTTCCCGCGTCAACGCCAGGATTTTTTACGAACTCGACCGGAAATCGCGGTTCTACGCCGGTTTTGGTTATTTTGAAGCCAAGCAAGGCTACCGGAATTATCACCAATACATCAGCGGCCCCGCGGTCACGGGAACGACGCTGTGGAACACCAGCGCCCCGACGTATAACGAGGAATACCGCTATTTTGCCGGGTACGACGGCAAGCTGGGCCAGAATTTCGACCTGAACGCCAACATCAGTTATGCCAAACAGGATTATTACTACGTCACGTCCCTGTCGGGCGCGACGTTCAACGGCGGCCTGGGCTATCAAACCGGTACGCCGTCGAATAATCTCGAAGGTTCGATCCAGCTTGGTTCCGCCATCGGCCAGAAGCAATACCTGATCCTTGGCCTCTCCTCGGCGCGCAATGAACTGGATCGCAAAAGCTACAACGTCAGCAACTGGCGGCATCCCGAAGGCCACCATACCGGATTGCGGGATACCACCGACGCCGATAGCCGGATCAACGCCTTCTTCATCCAGGACCAGATTTTCGTGACGGACGCGCTGACGCTTTACGCCGGTGGACGCTATGACAAATGGACAAGCGATGGTACGGTCTGGAATTCCGTGGGCACGCTGAAGTCGAAAGCGTCGAAATCGGCGTTTTCACCGAAGCTCGCCGTCGTTTACCGCTGGAACGACACCTTGAGTTTCCGCGCCTCGGTCGGGAAAGCCTTCCGCGCGCCGACCAATAACGATATGTACGCATTGAGCAGGAGCACCGATAAAAACGGCACTTCCGGCGCCCGCATACTCGTTCCCGACCCGGGCGTCAAGCCGGAAACAGCGACGGCGATCGATTTTGGCGTCGAAAAAGCGCTACCCGGAAACGGCTTCGTCAAGGCGGCCGTTTACCGGACGAAACTGAAAGACATGCTTTATCGCAAGGTTTTCCCCTCGGACGGCAGCTACGATTACCTGGGCGGTGTTCCGATCACGGAGCTTTCCAGAATGACCAACGCGGGCGAATCGCTGACAAAAGGCATCGAACTTTCCGGCGAAATGCCGCTTGCATCGTGGTTGCGCGCCTCGGCGAGCTATACCTGGACCGACGCGAAAATCACGAAGGACGATACGGGAGCCTCGCTCAAAGGCAAATTCGTGCGTTATGTGCCGAAAAACATGGCCAGTATCGGTTTGGACGCCCGATGGCGGGATTGGTCCGCCAACCTGATGACAACATATGTCGGCAAGCGTTACGGCCAAGAAGACAACTCCGACCGCGTGGAAAATGTTTATGGCGGTTCGGCCAAATACTGGCTTTCCAATCTGCGCGTCGGCTACCGGATCGACAAGAACTTCAAGGCGACCCTGGCAATCAATAACCTGTTCGACAAAAAGTATTACGAGTATTACCTGATGCCCGGAAGAAACGTCTCCCTGGAAATTCGCGCCGCGTTCTGATCGCCTCCTAGAATCGATGAACGCGATGTCAAATTTTGATTTCCGGGGCGCGCCGTGCCGGGCACTCGCCTTGGCCTGCGCGTTCGCGCCGCTGGCCGGTCTTGCCGCGGAAGCCGAACATAGGCTCTCCGAAATCGTCGTCAGCGGGCAGGCGTCGCCGTTCGAGGAACGACGCGCGGCGGTGACGCGGAAAACCGTTCTCGATCGCCAGGCCATCGAGGCGACCGGCGGGCTGACGGTCGGCGAGGTGCTCGGCAAGCTGCCCGGCGTCGAACTCGCGGTACGCCATGCTGATCGTTTCGCGCATGCCGTCCGGCGAGCTGGATTATTTCAACTACGTAAAAGAAGGAATGCAACATGAAACAAGGCAAAGGGAAGGTACGAAAAACGCTGGCGCTGACTTTTCTGGCACTCGGAGGACCGCAAGCGCTCTGGGCGCAGGATGCAAATACGCTCAATGAAGTCGTGGTGACGGCCAACCGCACTCAGGAAACCAGACGCGAAATTTCCAGCAATATCACTGTCCTTGGCGAGGAAGATATCAAGGCATCGACCGGGACGACAGTTGCCGATCTTTTGGTTCAGCAGGGTTTTCAGATAATCACGACCGGCAATTCGAGCAACCTCACGATTCGCGGTTACGGCACCACGACGATGGTTCACGAAGATGAAAACCAGACGCTGATACTGCTGAACGGCCGCCGCATGGGCCTTTCCAACCTCGCGCTCGCGGGACTGGCGAATATCGAACGGATCGAAATCATCCGCGGGCCGGCGGCTGTGCAATACGGCTCGTCGGCGATGGGCGGCATCGTCAATATCATCACCAAGCGTGGAGCGGCACCGTTCGCGTCGCTTGAACTCGGGCTGGGTAGCGACGGCTTGAAACGTGAAAAGCTCGCCCTTGGTGACTCGGCGAATGGTTTCGATTTCGCGTTGAGCGCGATGAATACCAAGCGCGGCGACGTAACGACCAAGGAATTCGGACGCTGGTACAATTCGTCGATCAAACACAACACGGCGGCGAACCTCGACCTCGGCTACAACTTCAACAAATACCACCGCGTCGGGATCAATTACAACTATGCCGACAGCGATTACGAATTGTCTTCGTCGAACGGTGTCCGGCCGAACACGCCGACCAAGGCGTACAACGATCCAAGCCGGCGCAATACCAACACCGCGCTTTCCTATACGGGCAGCACGGAGGACAAACGTTTCGACTGGTCGGCCAACTATTCCAACGGGCGCAACAAGGAACTCACCAACACCAGCGCCTCCGGCTATACGGCTACGCTCGAAACCACGGCGTTCAACGCGCAGGGCGGCTACAACGGCCTGATGGCGTCAATTTCCGCGGGTGTCGATTATCTGGAATACAAAAATTCGCAGAATAACCAGAGCTACAAAAGCACGATGGAAGACAAGGGGCTTTATGCGACAGGCAAGCTGCGCTTTCTGGATGAAAAGCTGATTTTTTCCGCGGGTCTGCGACACGATCAATACACGAACAAAAGCAACGAAGCCTCGAGCAATACGAAGAACCATACGGGCGGCTCGCTCGGGGTCGCTTACCTGCCGGCAGACTGGCTGAAGCTTCGCGCCAATTATGCCGAAGGTTTCAAGATGCCGTCGCCCCGGCAGATCGGCGGCAGCGCTCCGTATGACATTTCCAACACCTCGCTGCGGCCTGAAGAGAGCAAGACTTACGAATTCGGGGCGGACATCCACTGGAACTACATCGCCAGCAGCCTGACCTGGTTCCATTCCGACTGGAAAGACAAGATCGTGAGAAACTCATCACCGATGGGATCGCCTCGCGCCTATCAGTGGCAGAACATCAAGGACGCGACCATCGCCGGTCTGGAAGCTTCATTGAGCGTGGATGCCGGCAAAGCGTTTCAACAAAGATACAGTCTGAAACCCTATGTCAATTTCACTTGGCTCGGAAAGCGGAAAAACAAGGATTACGAGCAATATAAAAGCGTCATTTATCACGGTCGCCCGGATGACACGCTGCTCAATACGCCGGAATGGCTGGTCAGCTACGGCGTCGATTATGCGCATCCGGACCACAGGATCAAGAGCCGGATTAACGCCAATTACTACGGCACTACCCTGACGAGAGGATATGGCCTGCCGGGAAACCCGTATATTCACCGTCCAACGGGTACGGTAGTGAATTGGAGTCTCGAAAAGGAATTGGCGGATTTCAGCGACAACTACGGCTTGCTGACTTTACGCACGGAAGTCATCAACCTCTTTGACCGCAAGAACGAAATGTATTGGGGCTATCCCGGCGCCGGACGGAGTTTCTACGTAGGACTGCGTTACGACTTCAAATGACATGATGAGATCAGAGAGAAAATTACAGGACAATCGCATGAATGCGCCTGGAATGACAGACGACGCTTCTTGCGGAGCACGGCGGTCAATTACCCTCCCCTTTTGCGGGGTTTCCCGCTCTTCCCTGATCCCTTCTTCACAAGAGGGGATGGAAAGCAGGGGCGGTTTGCGAACCACCTCCGCCTTCTTCGCCATGACAGACATATTTTTGCGATTATTCCGGTTTGCTGGAGCGATGGCGTGTGGATTACTGTTTTCCTGGATGCCGGAGGCTTTCGCCGAAGGGACCCTGTTGCCGGAAGTCATGGTCAGCGGGAAAGTATCTCCGCTTGAAGATCAACGCGCCGCCGTGACGCAAAAGCTCGTGCTGGACCGGCAGGCCATCGAGGCGACCGGCGGGCTGACGGTCGGCGAGGTGCTTAGCAAGCTACCGGGCGTCGACGCCGGCGCGCCGAGCAGCGACGGGACGGTGAATCTGCGTTCGCGCGGCATGGCGCGCGATTCGGTGCAGGTGCTGATCGACGGCGAACGCCCGGCGTCGAATTCGCGGCACGCCATGCTGATCGTTTCGCGCATGCCGTCCGGCGAGCTGGAGCGCGTCGAGATCATGAAGGGCGCCAGCGCCGAATTCGGCGGCGCGCCAGTGACCGTCAACCTGGTGACCACGCGCGGCCAGCGCAGGCAAAACCTGGGCTACAAGCTGGCCGTCGACCGGCGCGGCGGACGGGCCGTATCGCAGGCGTCGCTGACGGCGGAGGGATACAGCGGCCCGTGGTCCTGGACGCTGCCGCTGACGCTCAACGACCATCAGTCGCCGATGGAGCGGCGCGCGCGGCGGCAGGATTTCGCGGGCGGCGTCCGGACGCTGTGGCAGGATGAAACGGAAAAAGGCCGTTACGAGTTCTTCGAGCAGTATTTCGCACCAAAAATCAACTGGAAGGATGGCGCGGCGAGTTTCAGCGTCTGGCCGATGCTGTTCCATGCGCGCGGCAACCGCTGGCTCGACCTCGAACGCTTCCAGTACGCCGACCCGGCGGGCGGCGACGGGCCGTTCAGGGCATTCGAGCGCGACAGCCACGAAAAAGTCCATTACCTCACCAAGCGCCTGCGCCTCGAAGGCGAAACCGCCGTGGCGGGCGGCAAGTTCTCCGGGCGCGTGTCGCTGATGGATGGCCGCCGCGATGCCCGTACCGCGCGCGACGATTCCGCCGGGCAGGCCCGCGAAGCGATCCTGCGCGACGAGAACGAACTAAATGCCGCTTTCCGCCTCGATCGCGGCTGGGGAAAACACGTGACCAGCGTCGGCCTGGAATACGCCGCGCTCAGGCGTGACGAAAAACAGGCTTACGGAGGCGTTTTCGTCGACGGTGGCCGGTACCGCGCGCGCGAGCGGCAGCGCACGCTGTGGGTGCAGGACGAATGGATGATCGGCGACGCGGTGACGCTGACCGGCGGTTTGCGCGGCGAATCGGCCGTTCTCGAAACCGATGGCGATTCCCGTTCGCGCGGGGCGCTGTCGCCAACGCTCGCGGCCCGCTGGGAGATCGACGAACGCTGGCTGCTGCGCTCTTCGCTCGGCGGCGTTTTCAAGATGCCCCGGCTGGACGAAATCAGCGACGCGCCGGTCAGGACGACCGGCGTCAATTCGCCGCTCGACCCCGACCGGCGCGGCAATGCCGCTCTCAAGCCGGAGCGCGGCGTCAGCTTCGAGGCCGGCGTTGAACATTATTGGCCCAACGAGTCCGCCGTCGCCGGCGTGAATTTCTATTACCGCCGAACGCGCGATTTCATCGAGCGCCGCGCCGGGCTGGAGGGCGCGCGCTGGATCGAACGGCCTTTCAACGAAGGCGAGGCGAGGCATTGGGGCGTGGAATTCGACGCCAAGATGAAGTCCGATCCGTTCGGGCCGAAAGGCGGTTCGCTGCGTCTTCATCTCACCCTGCCGTGGGCGCGGGTCGACGACCGGCGGCTTGGCGTCACGCGCGACGCGCGCGAACTTCCCCGCTACATCCTGAGCATCGGCTACGACCAGGCGCTGCCGGCGCTTTCTTCCAGCGCCGGCTTCCTGCTCCAGCGCGCCGGTGATACGCGCACCAGCGTCGCCGGCGAGCAATGGGCGAAAACCAGGGGACGCTCGGCGCTCGACGCCTATTGGGTGCGCCGGCTCGATCGCGCGACCAACCTGCGTTTCACGCTGCAAAACATCCTCGGCGAGGATTTATCCAGGAATCAGCGCGCCTGGTCCGGCGGGCGGGAATGGCGGCTCGGCGGCGATGACGCGCGGCCGCGCGCCGTCATGGTGGCGATCGAGGGGCGCTGGTAAACGGGTATCGGATACGGACAAAAATGGGGTCTGGAATTTTTATTTTCGGCCGTGGCGAATCCTGGAACGAGGCGGGATCGATCCGTATTTTCGGGACGGGCGGCGCGCCGTTCCATCCTTCCGGCCTTTTCCGGCGCGGCGGCCTGCTGGGGATCGTGCTGGTTCTGCACGGCATGGCGTTGGCGGCGGCGCTGACGCTAAAACCGGCGGTTCCCGCGCCGCCCGAAAAGCCTTTGATGGTTCATTTCATCGAGCCGCCGCCCGAACCGCCAAGGCCGGTCGAAATCGCCCCGGAGCCGTTGCCCCTGTCTCCCCCGGCGCGGGCCGAGCCGCCGCCGGAACCCACGCCTGTTCCCAAGCCCGTCTACAAATTCGCGCCAAAACCCAAAACCGCGCCCCCATCCCCGCGCCCGCCGCTGGAAACGACGGAGAGCGACGAACCGGCGGGGAATGACGCGATGATCGCCGCCGATCCCGAACCGGCGAAGGCCGCCGGGAACGAAAACACCGCCCCGGCAACGGGCGATGACCGCGGCGCCGCCGGTGGCGCCGTGACCGGCGCGCGCTTCGATGCCGCTTACCTGAACAACCCCGCGCCGCCGTATCCGCCGCAATCGCGCCGCCTCGGCGAGGAAGGCAAGGTCATCCTGCGCGTGCTCGTCTCGAAGGACGGCGACGCGCTGGAAGTCGATCTCGACGTCTCGTCCGGCAGCGGCCGTCTCGACGAATCGGCCTTGCGCGCCGTGCGCCGGTGGAAATTCGTCCCCGCCCGGCGCGGCGGCGCGCCCGTCGAAAGCCGGGTGCTCGTTCCCATTTTGTTCAAACTGGAGCAATGAAATGCAGGATTCTTCACTGAACGCTTTCGGCCTGGCTCATCTGTGGGCCAGCGGCGACGCCGTTTCCCATGCCGTCGCCGTCCTTCTGGCGCTGATGTCGATCGCCAGCTGGTACCTGATCCTGGTCAAGGCCCTCGACTGGTGGCGCTTGCGCGGCGCGGCGCGCCAGGTGGCCGCTTTCTGGGCGTCGGACAGCCTGGAGTCCGGCCTCGCGGCGCTCGACGGCGAGAGGATCGGTTCGCCCTATCTGGAACTCGCGGCGCGGGCCGTCAGCTGCCACGCGCATTGCAACGAGGCGGCCTCCGGCCAACTGGCGGCGTGCTTCGATCCCGCCGGGCAGATGGAGCGCGCGCTGCGTCAGCAATTGCAAGGCGCGCAGGCAGTCATGGAAAACGGCCTGACGCTGCTCGCCACGACGGGCGCGACCGCGCCTTTCGTCGGGCTGTTCGGCACCGTCTGGGGCATCTACCACGCGCTCGTGGCGATCGGCGTTTCCGGCCAGGCCGCGCTGGAAAAGGTCGCCGGCCCCGTCGGCGAGGCGCTCATCATGACCGCCGCCGGGCTGGCCGTGGCGCTGCCGGCGGTTTTCGCCTACAACGCCTTCACCCGCGCCAACCGCGTGATCCTGACCGGCCTCGACGCCTTCGCGCACGATCTGTACGTTTTCTTCACCGTCGGCAAACACTTCGCCGCCAACGACGCGCGCGAGAATCCGCCGCGCGTCCGGCTGGCTTTTGGAAAGGCTTGAAAAATGGCGATGGGCCGCTTCGACTCCTCCGGCGCGCAAGCGCCGATGGCCGAGATCAACACCACGCCGCTGGTCGACGTGATGCTCGTCCTGCTGATCATTTTCATCATCACCGCGCCGCTGATGACGCATACGGTGCAAGTCGACCTGCCGCGCGCCGCGAGCGAACCGACGCCCGACAAGCCGCTGACGCTGCCGGTGTCGATCACCGCCGACGGCGAGGTTTTCCTCGACGGCGAAAAGCTGGCCAGCGACATGCTGGAAGAACGTTTCCGCGAAGCCATCGCGCGCGACCGCAACGCCGAACTGCATCTGATGGCCGACCGCGCGGCGCGCTACGGCGCCGTCGCCGAAACGATGAGCGCCGCCCGCCGCGCCGGCGTCACCCGCATCGGCTTCGTCACGCAACCGGAGCAAAAGACGGATTCGTAATCAATGTCCGGCAATCGGCGGAAGCGCTGGATACGAAATGCCGGCCCCATCCCTGTCCTCCGTTCAGAAAGGAATCGGAAAAATGACAACGACCCAACGCACGATCGTCGTGATCGACGCCACCGCCATCCACCTGCCGCTGCTCGGACGCGCCGTGGCGGCGCTGTCGCCGGAGGAAAAAGCCTGTGTACGCGTGGTCGCGGCGGGGCGCGACGAGCTGTTCGATTCCAGGCGCATCGCGGCGATGGCCGGGACGATCCGCGC
Source organism: Accumulibacter sp. (assembly GCA_031257115.1). Lineage (GTDB taxonomy): Bacteria > Pseudomonadota > Gammaproteobacteria > Burkholderiales > Rhodocyclaceae > Propionivibrio. The sequence continues at coordinate 11,111 of JAIRPF010000199.1, read as the reverse complement.
CGCCGACGCGCTGATCCTCCTGCCGCACGGCGGCGGCGGTTCGATTCCCGGTGTCGAAAGCCTGGCCGAGGCGGCGGCGGGACGGCTGATCCACGTCCAGGCCAGCGGCATGTCGGCCGAGGACGTCGAACTGGCGCAAACGCTCGGCGGCGATTTCGGCTCGCCGGCCTACGCGGCCCGCCACGCCTATCTGCGCGAGGGCGGCGTGAACAACCTGCGCGGCCTGCTGCTGACGGTGGCGCGCGAACTCGGCGCCGACCTGCCGGAACCGCCCGCGCCGGAAAAACTGCCGCGCGAGGGCCTCTATCACCCCGAATGGCGCGGCGGGTTGCGCGACCGCGACGCCTACCTCGAATGGGCCGCGGCGCGCTTGCCGAAGAACGCGCCGGTGATCGGCCTGTGGTTCGGGCAGTACGCCTGGCAGAACGGCGACCTGGCGGTCTTCGACGCGCTGATCGCCGAAATCGAAGCGCAGGGCGGCGTGCCGCTGGCGGTCTTCCACAATCGTTTTCACGACGCTGAAATCGGCAACATGAGCGTCGCCGAGGTCGCCGACACGTTCTTCAAACGCGACGGCGGGACGCTGATCGAGGCGCTGCTCTCGCCGATGAGCTTTTCGATCACGCAGGCCACGCCGGGCATGGAACACGTGCTGCCCGATCTCGACGCGCCGGTCTTGCAGGTGATCCTGACCTACAATCCGCGCGCGCAATGGGAGGAAACCGAGCAGGGCGTGTCGCCGATGGACGTGTCGGTCAACATCGCGCAGCCGGAATTCGACGGCGCGATCGTCGGCACGGTGGCCGGCACGCGCGACGACGCCGGCGTCGATCCGGCGACCGGCGCGCGTCTGCTGATGCGCCAGCCGGTCGCCGAACGCTGCCGGCATACGGTGAAATGGGCGATGAACTGGGCGCGCCTCCGCCGCGCGCCGCCCGCCGAGCGCAAGGTGGCGATCATTTTCCACCAGTATCCGCCGCGCAACGACAAGCTCGGCTGCGCGGCGGGCCTCGATTCGTTCGAGAGCGTCAAGGCGCTGCTCGACCGGATGCGCGCCGAGGGCTATCGCGTCGACCGGGAATTCGAGAGCGGCGAGGCGATGGCCTTCGAGATGCTCGACCGTTTGACCGGCGACCGGCGCTATCTCGCGCCGGAACAGATGGCCGAACGCGCGGCGGCGGCGATCGACACGCCGACGGCCTTGCGCTGGCACGCCGAACGCGGCGAAAAAATGCGGCGCGAGATGGACGAGAAATGGGGGCCGGCGCCGGGCGTCACGTTCTGTCACGACGGCAAGCTGCTCGTCGGCGGCCTGGTGATCGGCAACGTCTTTCTCGGCGTGCAGCCGCCGCGCGCGCGCATGGAGGAGGCCGACCAGCCGTCGCTGCAACCGGACGGCAAAACGATCCACGATCCCTTCCTGCCGGCGACGCACCACTATCTGGGCTATTACCGCTGGCTGCGCGACGATTTCGGCGCGCACGCGGTGATCCACGTCGGCACGCACGGCTCGCTCGAATGGCTGCCGGGCAAGAGCGCCGGGCTGTCGCGCGACTGCTACCCGGACGCGGCGATCGCCGACATTCCGCATCTCTATCCGTACATCGTCAACAATCCCGGCGAGGGCACGCAGGCCAAGCGGCGCTCGTATTGCGTCATCCTCGACCACATGATTCCGCCGCAGACCAACGCCGGCATGACCGAAGCCTTTCTGAAGATCGAGGATCTGCTGGAATCGGCCTATCACGCGCGGCGGGAAGACGCCAAGAAAATCCCGCTGATCCTGGAAAAGGCGTGGAATCTGGCGGCCGAGGCGCATCTCGACGCCGACATCGGCATGACGCGCGACGAGGCCGAGGCCGACCCGTTCGCCTTTTTCGGCAAGCTGCACGGTTATCTGGAAACCGTCGACGTTTCCTCGATCAACGATGGTTTGCACACGCTGGGACAAGTACCGCCGCCGCCGCGCTTCAACGAGACGATGGTGCATCTGACGCGCCTGCCCAACGGCGGCGCGGCCTCGCTGTGGGATTCCGTCGCCGCCGCGCGCGGCTTCGACGGCGAGGACTTGCGCGACCATCCGGGCGAGATCGTGGAGGCGCTCGGCAAGACCAAGGGGCAGGTGCTCGGCCAGATTCTCAGGGATGTCCGCGCCGCCTTCGACGCGCTCGACGAGGCCGGCTGGTCCGACGCGGCGATCGAGCGCGAGGCGCGCGAACGCTTCGCCGCATCACAGCGGGTCGCCGACGTTCTGCGTTTCGTGCGCGACGGCGTTCGTCCGAGGCTCGAAGGGATCACCGACGAAATCGACCACGCGCTGCGCGGTCTCGAAGGCCGTTTCGTACCGCCGGGCGGTTCGGGCAGCCCGACGCGCGGGCGCATCGACGTGATGCCCACCGGGCGCAATTTCTACTCCGTCGATCCGTTCAAGATTCCGACGCGCGAAGCCTGGGAGGTCGGCGTGCGTCAGGCCGACGCGCTCGTCGAACGCTATCGCCGGGACGAGGGCCGCGTACCGCGCCAGGTCGGCATGGTGCTGTGGGGCACGCCGACGATGAGCACGCGCGGCGACGATCTGGCGCAAATCCTGTACATGATGGGCGCGCGCCCGGTGTGGAACCGGCACAGCGGCCGCGTCGACGGCGTCGAGATCATTCCGCTCGAAGAGCGCGCGTACCCGCGCATCGATGTCACCATCCGCGGTTCCGGCTTCTTCCGCGACGCCTTTCCCAACCTGATGGAAATGCTCGACGGCGCGGCGCGCATGGTCGCGGCGCTCGACGAGCCGCCGGAAATGAACCCGCTGGCGCGCAACGTCGCCATCGACCGCGAGGCACTGATCGCGGCCGGCCTGTCGCCGGAGGAAGCCGACCGGCGCGCCGCCTTTCGCGTCTATTCGGACAAGCCGGGCTGCTACGGCGCCGGCGTCGCCGACCTGCTCGACGGCGGCCAGTGGCGGGAAGTCGCCGATCTCGGCGAAATCTACATCGCCTGGGGCGGCTACGCCTACGGCCAGGGCCGTTACGGCGAGGCGCGCCAGGACGATTTCCGCCGCCGCATGGGGAAACTGGACCTGACGGTGAAGAACGAACCGACGCGCGAATATGACATCTTCAGTTGCGTCGACTTCAACAATTATCACGGCGGCATGAACGCGGCGGTTAAAGCGGTGACCGGCAAATACGCGCCGAGCTATTCGGGCGATTCGTCCGATCCGCGCCAGCCGCGCATCCGCTCGACCGGCGAGGAAGGGCGTTTCATCTTTCGCGCGCGCGTGCTCAATCCCAAATGGATCGAAGGCATGAAGCGGCACGGCTACAAGGGCGCGGGCGACATGTCGCGCCTCGTCGACATCTGCTACCAGTGGGACGCCTCGTCCGGCATCCTGGAGGACTGGCAGTACAAGGAACTGGCCAGGACCTACGCGCTCGACCCGGAAATGCGGCGATTTTTCAAACGGCATAATCCTTACGCATTGCAGAACATCGCCGAACGCCTGCTCGAAGCGATCGCGCGCGGGCTGTGGGAAAACCCCGGCGCCGACAAGGATGCGCTCGAAGCGCTGCTGCTGGAGGCGGAGGGAGACATCGAGGATTCGCTGGCCGAAGGGATGCGCGAGGCGGCGAAAACGTGATTCCAGGATCATGCGGATCGGGCATATTCGCGTTGAATGACTCGTGAGTGATTCGAGTCGCCGTGAATAATGCCTTTGTCACGCAAAATGGAAAATTTCGCGCCCGTGGCCGGGACGGCCAATGACGGCTCATCAAAGTTGGGGATGGCGCGCTCTTTTCCGGCGGCCTTGGCTCGCCGGACGACAATGCCGGCAAGCGCCGTGTCCGCGCCTGAATAAAGTCAGGAGTCGGATACTTTTCCCATGAACCACCCAACCCCGGCAACAATCCGGAATCGCCCCAGCTGTTCTGGTGGTGAGGAATGGACTGATTCAGTCCAGCTACGGGTAAAGCGGATTTTGGTGAGTGCCAACCGCTTGCAGAAATCAGCGGATATCCGTGGAAGTCATGCTGGAGCGGGTGAAGGGAATCGAACCCTCGTCTTAAGCTTGGAAGGCTTCGGCTCTACCATTGAGCTACACCCGCGAAACCGCGCTCACAACATTGCAAACCACGATCCTTGCAGCGCCAACACTTTGGTGGAGGGGGAAGGATTCGAACCTTCGAAGGCAGAGCCGTCAGATTTACAGTCTGATCCCGTTGACCGCTTGGGTACCCCTCCGACTCGGAACTGCTTATTCTGTCATGGTGAGATTGGAACGTCAACCCGGCAGGCGCTTTTTTTGGTTTGACCACGGTGGATGCGGAGAAAGGCGAGTCAACCACGACGAATACGGCGGGCACAACGGAAATTTTCGACCCAAATTGATGACCGTTCCATCTCTTCTCCATCCCCCTGATATGCGGGAATCCAGTTCACCGCTGCCTTCGCTGGCCCCCCTCCTCGTCATTCCCGCGAAAGCGGGAATGACGAGGATTCGCGGGCGGTTGATTCAAAAACACGCCGCCGCGCGAGCCGCCTTCTTCAAGAGAAAGGCCAAAGTCACCGGCGCGAAGGCCACAAGACAATCCTCCCTATCGAGGGATGCTTGCCCAAAGCGCTTCGCGCCCCTTTCCCTTGCAGAAAAGGGATGACGGTCGATTCCTGGGAAGATTTGTCACCTTTCATGTTTCACCTTCCACGCGGTTTTACCCTTCCCCTTCCCCTTCACTCTTCCCCCAAATGCGGACATGGCTATCGTGAAATATCCTGATGGATTTCCGGGAGGGTCCATCCGCCGTGCGCTTCGACGAGCCTGTCCGCGTCCGGCGGCCCCCAGCTGCCGCGGGGATAAGGCAGGGCGCGGGGGCGATCCGCGAGCACCGGATCGACGACGGCCCACGCCGCTTCGACGGCGTCCTGGCGGATGAACAGCGCGCCTTTTCCGGCCAGCGCGTCGGTCAGCAGGCGCTCGTAAGGGGAGGCTTCCCCGGAACGCTCGTTCAGCAGGTAGAGCTCGCGCTGCTCCCCGGCGAATTCCTCGCCGGTCGTCTTGACCCGCGCGGCCAGAGCGACGGCGGCGTCCGGGGATATCCTGAAGCGGAGATAGTTGGCCCGGCCGGCCTGGACGGCGCTGTCCTCGAACAGGCGCTGCGGCGGGCGCTTCAGCTGGACGAGCACCTCGGCCACCGTTCCCGCCAGGGCCTTGCCGGCGCGCAGGAACCAGGGAACGCCTTCCCAGCGCCACGAGTCGATGAAGAGCCGCAACGCGCAAAATGTTTCGACGTCCGAATCGCGGTCGACGCCCGCCTCGTCCAGATAGCCCGCGTACTGCCCCCGGACGAGATCGCCCGGCCTGAGCGGCCGCATGGCGCGGAACACTTCCGCCGTCTTGTCCTGGACGGCGCCGTATCCCCGGTACACCGGCGGCTCCATGGCCAGCAGGGCGACGATCTGGAACAGATGGTTCTGGATCACGTCGCGCAGGCATCCGGCCGTTTCGTAAAACGCGCCCCGGCCTTCCACGCCGAAGCGTTCCGAAAGGGTGATCTGGACGTTGTCGATGTAATTGCGGTTCCAGATCGGTTCGAGAAACGAATTGGCGAAGCGAAAGTAAAGAATGTTCATGATCGCCTCCTTGCCAAGGTAGTGATCGATGCGGAAGATCGATTTCTCCGGAAAGGCGGCCTGGGCGATGCGGTTGAGTTCGCGCGCCGACGCCAGATCCCTGCCGAAAGGCTTTTCCACGATGACGCGGGCGTTTTCGGCCAAGCCCGCCGCGCCCAGTCCGGCGATCACGGTCTCGAACATCGCCGGAGGAATCGCCAGGTAGTGAGTGGGACGCCGCGCGTCGGGCAGCGCCTCGCGGATCGCCCGGAAAACGCCGGCGTCACCGTAGTCGCCACCGACGTAGCGGAATCCGGCGAGCAGGCGGCCGAGCGCCCCGGAATCGGCGACGCCGCCGTGTTCCCCGACGCTCCGGACGATCCGCTCGCGCACCTCGTCTTCCCGCCATTTCGCCGAAGCGACGCCGACGACCGGCACCTTGGGCGCGTCCAGCGCGCCGTTCCGGATCATGGCATGGAGGGCCGGAAACAGTTTCTTGTACGCCAGATCGCCCGTCGCTCCGAAAAGCACCAGCGCGTCCGATTGCCGCAGGGAAGTCGTGGTCATCTCGATTGGCCTCATTCGTTGGAGAAAACGATAATTTATTCCATTCCTGAATTGTCCGCGCTTTTGTCGCCTTCGCCCCGCGCGCGGCGCGGCAAGGCGAGGGCGGCAAAATCAACGATGGTCTGGGGCGTTTTTCGTTCATTCCCTCACGACACAAGCCGGGCGTTTCGCGGAAAACCGCAGGAGCGAGCGCCCTCGCCCGCCTCTTCCGCGCGCAGCACGCTGACCAGAAACCTCCCTCTTGAAGGAAGTGGCCCGCGGCGAAGCCGCGGGTCGGAAGGAGTCGGGCGGTCGAGTTTCAGACGTAATGTTTGATGGACGAACCGGATTCCGGTTTATCAAGAGAATGACGATTCCTATTTCTGTTTGATCACGTCCGGGAATTCAACCGCCAAGCTTCCTCCGTCTCGCCAGCCTCGTTTACTTTTTAGAGCGTTTTTGAATCAAACGTCCGCAAAATCCCCGTAACCGCCAACAAATTCCCGTCATTCCCGCGAAAGCGGGAATCCAGCACGTACCTTCCGGTGCGCGGCGCCGCATCTTTTGTATTGCCGGGAGGGGGCGGGTATCGTCCCCTTACCTCTCGTTCGCTTTTTCGCCCTTCATGACGCATGGTCGAACCGAAAACGTTCCAGGAATGGAATCAACGGCTTTCCCACAGTTCCGCCGACACCAGCACATCGACGCCCGCCGGCGGGCGGATCGCGGCGGCGGGGATGGGACGGCCGGATCGCCAGTCGGCGATGGCTTGGCGCTTGGATTCGCCGCTCACCAGGAACAGCGCCTTGCCGGCGCGGCTCAGCCGGGCGGCGCTCAGGCTCACGCGCTCCGGAGGCGGCTTGGGCGCGTCGAATACCGGCAAGACGTCCGCCGACGCGGGCGCGGTTTCCCAGTCGCCGCCGGGAAACAGACTGGCCGTATGGCCGTCCTCGCCCAGGCCAAGCAGCACCAGGTCGAAATCGCCCACGCCCCGCAGCGACGCCGCGTAGGCCGCCGCCGCCTCGCGCGCGCCCAGTTCGCCGGGGATGACGTGGATTTGCGCGGGCGGAATGGGGACGTGGGACAGCCAGGCGTCGGCGGCCATGCGCGAGTTGCGTTCGGGATCGTCCCTGGGCGCGCAGCGTTCGTCGCCGAAATAAAGATGCCATTTCGCCCAGTCGGCCCGGACGGAGCGGAGCGTTTCGTAAATCCCGCGCGGCGTGCCGCCGCCGGCCAGAGCCAGAAGAAATCGTCCGCGCTCCCGGATCGCCGCTCCGGCCGTGGCGAGAATCGTTTCGACGGCCCGCCGCCGGAAAGCGCCGTCGTCGCGGGCGCGAAGCCAGCGGCGTGTCTGCGTGGCCTGTTTCATCTGTTCCATCTGTTCCATCTGTTCCATCGTGCCATCCTTCGGAAAATTCATCGTAAAACCGGCTCCGGTCTGAAACCCCGCCCTTCAGGGCGGTGCGAAGGCCGGGGTTCCGGCCGTGGCCACCTGGGAGGGGTGTAGACGTAGCCACCTTCCAAGTTCGTTGACCGCGACAGGCATGAATGCCTGCCGCTAATGAGTTGCTCGCCACTCCATTGCCGAATCATCGCTGATTTTGCCGGCTTCGCCCTGCCGCGCCACCTGCGCCGTCCGCGAAATGAAACCGGCGCCGTGCCGGAATCCCACCCCGAAGGCCGAGGTGGCGGCCCGCCGCTGATTTTCCGCCGGACTTTTCGCTATGATTCCATCTTTGCGGATCGGGCGGGCCGCCCAGGGGGGATGCGATGACCATTCTGGTGACGGGAGGCGCGGGTTTCATCGGCAGCAATTTCATCCTCGACTGGCTGGAAGAGCGCGATGAGCCGGTCATCAACCTGGACAGGCTGACCTACGCCGGAAACCTGGAAAATCTCGCGGAATTGCGCGGCGATCCGCGTTACGCCTTCGTCCGGGGCGACATCGGCGACAGGCCGCTCGTCGAAAACCTGCTGCAAAAACACGCGCCGCGCGCGGTAATCAACTTCGCCGCGGAAAGCCACGTCGACCGCTCGATCCACGGGCCGGGCGATTTCATCCAGACCAACATCGTCGGCGCTTTCAATCTGCTCGAATGTGTCCGCGCCCATCATTCGGCGCTGAACGACGCCGCAAAATCCGCGTTTCGTTTCCTGCATGTGTCCACCGACGAAGTTTATGGCTCGCTCGACGTTGACGCCCCGGCCTTTTCCGAAACCCACCGCTATGCGCCCAACAGTCCGTATTCCGCGTCCAAGGCGGCTTCCGACCACCTCGCGCGCGCCTATCATCGCACCTATGGCCTGCCGGTCCTGACAACGAACTGTTCGAACAACTACGGCCCCTTTCAGTTCCCCGAAAAGCTCATCCCGCTGATGATCGTCAACGCGCTCGCCGGAAAAAGCCTGCCCATCTACGGCGACGGGATGCAGATCCGCGACTGGCTGTACGTGAGTGACCATTGCGCGGCGATCCGCCGCGTCCTCGACGCGGGCCGTCCGGGCGAGACCTACAACATCGGCGGCTGGAACGAAAAGCCCAATCTCGATATCGTTCGCGCCATCGCCGGTCTGCTCGACGAATGGCGTCCCCGCGCCGACGGCCGATCCTACGGCGAACAGATCGCCTACGTCGCCGATCGTCCCGGCCACGACCGGCGCTATGCCATCGACGCCGGCAAGATCGAGCGCGAACTCTCCTGGCGTCCGGCCGAAACCTTCGCCACCGGCCTCCGCAAGACCGTGCGCTGGTACCTCGATCACCCGGAATGGCTGGCCAACGTCCAGTCCGGCGCTTACCGCGACTGGCTGGAAAAGAACTACGCGGAGCGATGAAAGTGGAAAAGGGCGCAACCACGGCGAATATGGCGAACACGGCGAAAAACCGGACTCACTGGAGGATTCACGGGGTGACAGCCGCCAATCCCCGCCCGTCATTCCTTTGCCTGCCGGAATCCAGGAAATTTGATGAACGAACCGGGATGGAATGATCGGTCGACGCCGCTGAAATGCGTAAACATCCGAATCGAAAATACTCCAGAGCGTTTTTGAACCAAACGCCCGCGAATTTCCGTCATTTCCACGCGGGCGGGAATCCCGCGCCCCCACATTCCCGTCATTCCCGCGAAAGCGGGAATCCAGTCCGTTGCCTCCGGCCCGAAGGGCCGCGAATATCGGATGGAGCGCGGGCGTCTCGCCCGCTCCGTTCGCTTTTCTGCGGGCGGGACGCCCGCGTTCCCGTTGAAACGCGGCGCTTTGCGCCGGAATGTGCGCGCCGGATTCCCGCGTTCGCGGGAATGACGATCCTGGTTTCCGCCGCGCCCGCCGTGGGCGGGGCCTTCATGAATCCGGAGTGTCCGCGATGAAGATTCTTCTGTTCGGCAAGAATGGCCAGGTCGGCTGGGAGTTGCAGCGCAGCCTGGCGCCCCTGGGCGAGGTCGTGGCGCTCGATTTCGATTCGGACGGCTTGTGCGGCGACTTTACCCGCCCGGACGAGCTGGCGGAAACCGTCCGCCGCGTGGCGCCGCGCGTCATCGTCAACGCGGCGGCCCATACGGCGGTGGACAAGGCCGAGTCGGAACCCGACCTGGCGCGGCGGATCAATGCCCGGTCGCCGGCCGCCCTGGCCGGCGCGGCGGAAGAACTCGGCGCGTGGCTCGTGCATTATTCGACCGATTACGTGTTCGACGGCAGCGGCGACAAACCGCGCGCGGAAACCGATCCGACCGGCCCGCTCTCCGTCTATGGCCGAACCAAGCTCGAAGGCGAGCAGGCGGTGGCGCGTTGCGCGAAGCATCTGGTTTTCCGCACCAGCTGGGTTTACGCGGCGCGCGGCGCGAATTTCGCCAAGGCCGTGCTGCGTCTGGCCGCCGAGCGCGACACGCTGCGCGTCGTGAGCGACCAGATCGGCGCGCCGACGGGCGCCGATCTCCTGGCCGACGTGACGGCGCACGCCATCCGCGCCGTCCAGGACAAACCGGAACTGGCCGGTCTGTATCATCTCGCGGCGGCGGGCGAGACGAGCTGGCACGCCTACGCCCGTTTCGTGGTCGAACGGGCGCGCCGCGCCGGACGCCCCTTGCGCCTCGCCGCCGACCGGATCGAGGCGATTCCGACCTCGGCGTATCCCACTCCCGCCCGGCGGCCGCTCAATTCGAGGCTCGACACGGGCAAGCTGCGACAGGCGTTCGGGCTGTGTCTCCCCGACTGGCGCGCCGGCGCGCGGCGAACGCTGGATGAATTGCTGGAACAGTGAAGCCGGAAGCCCCTGGAGTGTTTTTGAATCGAATCCCCGCGAATTCCCGTCATTCCCGCGAAAGCGGGAATCCAGTTCGTTGTCTCCGGCCCGAAGGGCCGCGAATATCGAATGGAGCGCGGGCGTCCCGCCCGCATCGTTCGCTTTTCTGCGGGCAGAATGCCCGCGCCCCCGTTGAAATGCGGCGCTTCGCGCCGGAGTATACGCGCTGGATTCCCGCGTTCGCGGGAATGACGGGGAAACGGAATGGCGCGAATGTCGAGGAATCGCCGCCGTCGATCCCCGTTTATCAAGGAAATGACGAAAAAACGATGCGCGCGAATAAATCGTCTTTGAATCAAACACCCGCGAATTCCCGTCATTCCCGCGAAAGCGGGAATCCAGTTCGTGATCTCCGGCCCGAAGGGCCGCGAATATCGGATGGAGCGCGGGCGCCTCGCCCGCATCGTTCACTTTTCGGGCAGGACGCTCGCGCTCCCGTTGAAATGCGGCGCTACGCGCCGGAGTATACGCGCTGGATTCCCGCGTTCGCGGGAATGACGGGGAAACGGAACGGCGCGAGCGCTAGGGAATCGCCATCGACGATTCCTGTTTATCAAGGAAATGACGAAAAAACGATGCGCGCGAATAAAGCGTCTTTGAATCAAACGCCCGCGAATTCCCGTCATTCCCGCGAAAGCGGGAATCCAGTTCGTTGTCTCCGGCCCGA
>JAIRPF010000085.1 GCA_031257115.1 Accumulibacter sp. | reverse complement strand
AAGGACGAGCGGGGAATTCACCGGCCGACCTCCAGCAAAAGGTGCACCAGCATGGCCAGGACGGCCAGCAGGAAGGCGGTGCCGAGGAATTCGGGCGCGCGGAAGATGCGCATCTTGGCTGCCTCGCGTGTCGATCTGCCCATGCCGCGTCTTCGGCGGGCCTTCTACGCCTATTACCCGCTACATTTGGTCGTCTTGTGGTGTATCCGAATACCGATGCGCAAGGCGGGCTATCTTTTCTTTTGATCAGTAGTAGCCCGCCTCTCTCTGGTGCCGGAAGGCCAGCACATACACCGCATCGTCAGTCGCCTCATGGCGGTACAGGGCCACATAGCCGGAATCCCCGAAGGCAATTACCAACTCGCGCAACTCTGGCATTTCAGGGAACGGGCGGCCAATGTCGGGCGCTGTTTCCAGCAGCCGGAATTGCTGTTCGATGGCCTGACCGGCCCGCTTGGTGCGGCACCAATTGTCGGGCTTGCGCCCGTTTGCAAAGTCGCTAGTCACAAAAGGTGCGTTGATTGCCCTTGGGCTGCAAGAAGTGCCACCGCCTTCTTATCGAAGGAAACGAAGGTTTCCCCGCCGAGCCAATTCCCTTCGTAGGCAATGACGCCATCGGCAAAGTCTCCGCCTGCATCGAGCACCATCAAACCGGCCTCCACGGCGGGCCGGTTCACTTCCACGTTGGCTGTGGCCAGTAGCGCCCGGATCGCGCTAGCCGCGTCGGCTTGCTGGAAGCCATATACGCTGAGCAGCACCCAAACAAATTCGCATAGACACGGCAGCGCGACCGCAATCAACTCGGCATCGGTCAAGACTGCTGCGGCAGCGGTCGCTTGTGCCGGATCGTCACGCACAACAGCACGCACAAGGACGTTGGTATCGACTGCGATCTTCATTTCTTGCCTGCCCATCCTTGTGCAGCCGCCTCGTTGATTTCTTCGATGGTGGCAACCTTTTGCGTTCTGCCCGCGAGCAGGCCGACAAAGCTGGCTATCGTCCCAGCGGGCCGCGCCGCCTTGAGCACGCCCCGACCATCTGGCAGCAAGTCCAGCTCGATCTTGTCGCCTGGCCTGATGCCGATGTGTTGCAGTACGTCCTTGCGAAACGTCACTTGTCCCCGTGCGGTAACGGTCAATGTGGTCATGGTGATATGTCCTCGCAATCTCGTAGGCTGATGCCTTGCATAGTAATGCAAAAGCGCCTTACTGTCAATGTCCGTCAAACGATCCTGTCCGTCAAACGATCCTTTGGCGGCTATGCCCGCCCTTGTCCGGCAATATGCTTGCCAAACGAGTTTTCGGACAATCTGATAGGCGGACGAATTAACGGACAAACGGCGAGCTATGGCTCCGAGCGCGTATGGCCCGCAAATCGAAAATCTTCATTCCGGCATCTCCTGTTAGGGCGTAGACTGGGATGGCCTATCCGGTCGGTGGCGTGCCCATACGAGTTTGACAAGGCTCGCGCTACATCCGGCGAGCTTGGCGGTTGCCACGATGCTATGGCCCGCGTTGCGTAGCGCCAGGATGCGGTCGTGCGTTTTGGTGTCGGCCTTGCGCCCGGTGTAGCGTCTGGCGCGCTTCGCGAGCTCGATGCCCTGCCGTTGGCGTTCGCGGCGCTCCTCGTAATCGTCGCGGGCCATCTGCAAGGCGAGCTTGAGCAACATCTCCTGGACGGATTCAAGAACTACCCTGGATGTTCCTTTGGCTTCGGCCGCGAGCTCGGATAGATCGATGACGCCAGGGACGACGAGACGCGCGCCGCGGGCGCGGATCGAGGCGACCAGTTTTTCCGCTTCGGGAAGCGGCAAGCGGCTGATGCGATCCATTTTCTCAGCAACGACGACTTCGCCGGGCTGCAAGTCGCCGATCAATCGCAACAGTTCCGGACGGTCGGGGCGCGTGCCGGAGGCTTTTTCCCGGTAAACGGCGGCGATGTAATAACCTGCGGATCGCGTTTCGTCCAATAGGGCGTCCTGCCGGGATAAATCCTGATCGTCGGTACTCACGCGCATATAGACGCGCGCTATTTTGATGGGGGGCATAACGATCGACGACTCAGGCGTTTGCATAGTCTGGCCAGCGGGTTTTTGCGGCATGGATTGCTTCGTCGAGCGTCGCGTATGTGCCCCAGGTCGTGGATCGATCCCATGCGCCGCCGTCGAGACAGCGGGTTTCGTAGCGGATGCCGGAGGGGTAGGCCCGCATCCATTCCTTTCGGTCGGCCTGCCACAATTCGCGGCCTTGTTCGGCATATTCATCGGTGCGCGCCGCGTAGTGCGGCAACCTGAAAAAGCAAGACGGCGCTTTACGCCGCGTTGCAAGCTGCGAATGCTAACGGACTCCTGATAAAACAGTTATTGCTTTTTAGGAACCAAGTTGGCGCGAAACTGGTCTCGATCGGTCCCGCAATGACACTCAATTGCTGCAAATTTGGAATGATCAGAGTTCGTGGATCATACATAATCGGACATCGCTTCTTCAATGAGGCGCAGTTGTCCCGGCAGACAGATTCGCTTGAGGTCGTATGCCTCAATGATGCTTTGCCGGGCCTTCCCGCGCAGCGAGGCGAAGTCGCCGGGCGCTTCCAATGCGGCGATTACCTTTTGCGCGATTTCCTCTGGCTCGAAGAAACCGGCCAATAGGCCGTTCTCGCCGTCGCGGATGACTTCCTCGACCGGCGCCGTGCGCGATCCCACGAGCAGGCAGCCGGCGGCCATCGCTTCCAGCATCGACCAGGACAGCACGAAGGGATAGGTCAGATACACATGAACGGCCGAGACTTGCAACACTTTGAGAAAGACGGCATAGGGCAGCTTGCCGAGAAAATGCACTCTGGAGAGATCGAGCGAGCCTTGCAGTTCGTCGAGGAGTCGTTGCCGGTACGTCCGGCCGTCCTTGGGGGCCGCGCCGTAGCTCGCTTCGTCGCCGCCGATGATCAGGATGTTGGCCTTGGGCCGGGCTTTCTGGATCGCCGGCAGGCTGCGCATGAAACTGGGGAATCCCCGATACGGTTCCAGGTTGCGCGCGACGTAGGTGACGATTTCGTCGCCGGCCTTGAGTTCAAATGAAGTTTCGCCATCGGCTGCCGGCAAGATGAAGGTCGCAGCCGGATCGGGTCTCACCCGGTCGGTGTCGATGCCGTCATGGACGATGCGCAGCATCGAACGGTAGCGTTCCGGGTAGCGTGAATACTGCCAGCGCGTCGGACACTGGCCCAGGTCGCAGGCTTCGAGTCCGAGCAGGTTGCCGAGGTTTTTGGTGCGCGTGCGCGGCCCGGCGTCGAAACCCGGTTCCTGGGCCGGGTCGAAGCCGACGTCGGCGCCATGGCGGTGATAGAAGAACTCGAAATAGCCGATCAGCGGCGACTTGGGAAACACTTCTTTCAGATACCAGATTTCGCCCCAGCCGTTGTGTCCGAGCATCACGTCGGGCACGAAGCCGGAACGTTTCAGCCGGAGCGCCGCGCGGACGACGGCCTGGGCGTTGAGCACGCCGGCTTCGAGGCCGCGCAGGTAGTGATGGATAGCCGGGGTGGTCTCCCGTTTCGGGCGGTAGCGCAGCGTGCGCACGCCCGGCAGGTCGCCGTCCGGACGCTGCGACAGGGCGACGACCCGGTGGTCCTGCGCCGCTAGGTGGCGCGCGAGATGGAGGTACTGCCCCGGAAAGTTCTGGTGGACGAAAAGGACGTTCATCCCGAAAACGCAAAGAAACGGTTGTAAAAAAGGCGGCAGGCATTCCCGCCTGCCGCCCGTGGCTTTGGGCGATGATATTCCTACCCCAGCCTGACCGTCCCGGCCTGGAGTTCGGACAGTGGCTTCAGCGTCTGTGCCTGCGCGCCGAAGTTGGCGTTGCCAACGATCTCCTGCGCCGCCGTGAATCCCACGTCGGCGAGCGCCCCCGTCTTGCCGTACTGGTACGCGAGGTCGCCGCCGAGCGCCGCCGTGTCCGACCCCGACAAGTGGTAATCGAGCAGGGCGTTGGTCAAGGCCCAGCTCGTCAGCGCTGGCGTCGCCGTCCGCGCGGCGTCGAAAGCATTGACGAGGCCCGCGAAGTTGAAGGTCTCGATCTTATGGTCGAGCAGCGGATTCGTTCCGCCTGAATCGAAACCCTCCATGGCTTCGGCGATCATCTGCAAGGTGACTACCGGCCGCGATGGGCTACTGCTATACCAGTTCTGGAAGGTAATCTGGTCATCGTCACCTGTGGTCAGCACCAGGTCGTTCCCTGATTTACTGAACGCGAGATCGCCGTAGCCGATGCCGCCGCCGAGCGACAGGGTGTCGCTGCCGCTGCCGCCAGAAGCGAAAGTATCCTGTCCGTCACCCGCGTTGAACAGGATGATGTCGTTGCCCGCGCCGGTGGTCAGCGTGTCGTTCCCTGTGCCGCCAATGTAGAGTTCGGCGCCCGCGCCGCCCGTCAGCGTATCATTCCCCGCGCCGCCGTCGAACAGCGCCTTGCCGGACGTATCGCTCAAGGTATCGTTCCCGTCGCCGCCCAGCAGGAAATCATTGCCGTTGCCCCCATTCAGGGTGTCGTCACCGCCCAGGCCGCGCAGAATGTCGATGCCTGCCTGACCCACCATGTTGTCCGCGCCTTCGGCGCCGATGTATTCCAGCGCCTTGCCGCGAATCGTATTGACGTTCCATACCGTGCCGTCGGCAAACTCGAAGCGCTCGATGTAGTAGCGCTCTCCGGCAAACCAGTTCTTGACCGTGACCTTGTCCGTCT
>JAIRPF010000075.1 GCA_031257115.1 Accumulibacter sp. | reverse complement strand
AAATACCCGTTCAATCCGACGCGAAGATGCTGCCCAGCTTGTCCATGCGTTCGAGCGCCATGCCGCAGCCGCGCGCCACGCAGGTCAGCGGTTCTTCCGCGACGATCACCGGCAGGCCGGTCTCTTCCATCAACAACCGGTCGAGATCGCGCAGCAGCGCGCCGCCGCCGGTCAGCACCATGCCTTTGTCGGCGATGTCCGCGCCGAGTTCGGGAGGCGTTTTTTCCAGCGCCGACTTGACCGACGAAACGATGCTGTTGAGCGGATCGGTCAGGGCTTCGAGGATTTCGTTCGAGGAGATCGTGAACTTGCGCGGAATGCCCTCGGCCTTGTTGAGGCCGGAGACTTCCATCTCGCGGACCTCGGAGCCGGGGAAGGCGGAGCCGATGGTCTTCTTGATGTTCTCGGCGGTGTTCTCGCCGATCAACATGCCGTAGTTGCGGCTGATGTAGTTGATGATCGCTTCGTCGAGCTTGTCGCCGCCGACGCGCACCGAGCCGGAATAAACCATGCCGCCGAGCGAAATGACGCCGACCTCGGTGGTGCCGCCGCCGATGTCGACGACCATCGAGCCGGTGGGTTCGGAGACCGGCAGGCCGGCGCCGATCGCCGCCGCCATCGGTTCCTCGATCAGGAAGACGTGGCTCGCGCCCGCGCCGATCGCCGATTCGCGGATCGCGCGGCGCTCCACCTGCGTCGACCCGGACGGCACGCAGATGATGATGCGCGGACTCGGCGAGAGCAGGCGCGAGTCGTGCACCTTGCGGATGAACTGCTTCAACATCTGCTCGGTGACGGTGAAATCGGCGATCACGCCGTCCTTCATCGGACGGATGACGGTGATGGTGCCCGGCGCCTTGCCGAGCATTTCCTTGGCCTGCTGGCCGACGGCCTGGATCATGGAGCGGGTGTTCGGGCCACCCTCCTTGCGTATCGCGACGACCGAAGGCTCGTCCAGGACGATCCCCTTGCCGCGCACATAGATCAGCGTGTTGGCGGTGCCAAGGTCGATGGCCAGGTCGTTGGAGAAATAACTGCGCAGAAAGCTGAACATGCGTTTTATCCGTGGGAAGTTCCTGGGATGCTGCCGACTGTGAAGCGTTTATGATACCTTATAAGACTTCCCGGTTTTACATCCTGTTGATTTACCGACCATGCCGCTCACCCTGGAACAAGTCCGGCAAATCGCCCGGCTCGCCCGTATCGAAATCAGCGACGCCGAGGCGGAAACCACGCTCGGCCAGATGAACGGAATATTCTCCCTGATCGGGGAGATGCAGGCCGCCGACACGCGCGGCGTCGAACCCATGGCGCACGCGCAGGATCTGGCCCAGCGCCTGCGCGAGGACAGGGTCGCCGAAACGAACCGGCGGGAAGCCTACCAGGCCGTCGCGCCAGAAACGCAGGCCGGCCTCTACCTGGTGCCGAAAGTGATCGAATGACGACAAGGAGGCCGCGGGCGTGACATTTTTCGCGCCGCGGCCATCAACGGACAATGCTCGACAAAACACTCGGACAACTCTCGCAAGCCCTGGCGTTCGGAGAAATCTCGTCGGTCGAACTGACCCGGCTTTATCTGGACCGCATCGAAAGAATCGATCCGCGAATCAACGCCTTCATCACCGTCGACCGGGAAAAATCCCTGGCGCAGGCCGAGGCCGCCGACGCGCGGCGCGCGGCGGGCGAAGCCGGGCCGCTGACCGGCATTCCGCTGGCGCACAAGGATATTTTCTGCGCCGTGGGCTGGCGGACCACCTGCGGCTCGAAAATGCTCGGCAATTTCATCAGCCCCTACGACGCCACGGTGATCGAACGGTGCAACGCCGCCGGCGCGGTCATCCTCGGCAAGACCAACATGGACGAGTTCGCCATGGGATCTTCCTCCGAGACCTCGCATTTCGGCCCGGTGCGCAATCCCTGGGACATCGGGCGCGTCCCCGGCGGCTCATCGGGCGGATCGGCGGCGGCCGTCGCCGCCCGGCTCGCGCCCGCGGCGACCGGCACGGATACCGGCGGCTCGATCCGCCAACCCGCGTCCATGTGCGGCCTGACGGGGATCAAGCCGACCTACGGCGTCGTCTCGCGCTACGGCATGATCGCCTACGCCTCGTCGCTCGACCAGGGCGGGCCGATGGCGCGCTCGGCCGAGGATTGCGCCCTGCTCTTGAACGTCATGGCGGGTTTCGACGCGCGCGACTCGACGAGCCTCGACCGGCCGTCCGAGAACTACGCGCGCGATCTCGAAAAACCCTTGGACGGCCTGAAGATCGGCCTGCCGAGGGAATTTTTCGGTAAAGGCGGCGAAGGTTGCGACAGCGGCGTGATGCGCTGCATCGAGGACGCGCTCGCCCAATACCGCCGGCTTGGCGCGGAAACCGTCGAGGTCGGCCTGCCGCGCATGAAGCTGGCGATCCCGGCGTATTACGTGATCGCCCCGGCGGAAGCGAGTTCCAACCTCTCGCGCTACGACGGCGTGCGTTACGGCCACCGCGCGCCGGAGTATGACGATCTCGTCGACATGTACATGAAAACTCGCGCGCAGGGCTTCGGCGACGAGGTAAAAAGGCGCATCCTGATGGGCACCTACGTGCTTTCGCACGGCTATTACGACGCCTATTACCTACAGGCGCAGCGCATCCGGCGGCTGATCGCCGATGACTTCGCCGAAGCGTTCCGGCAATGCGACATCATCATGGGGCCGACCAGCCCGACGACGGCGTTCAGGATCGGCGAAAAAATCTCCGACCCGGTGCAAATGTACCTTTCGGACATCTACACGATCGCCGTCAACCTCGCCGGCCTGCCGGCGATGGCGATCCCCGCCGGATTTTCCGAAGGCCTGCCGGCCGGCCTGCAACTGATCGGCAACTATTTCAGCGAAGCCCGCCTGCTCAACGCGGCGCACCGGTATCAGCGGGCGACGGAGTGGCATCGGCGAATGCCCGAAGGATTGTGATGCAAGGGGTATCCGCCCTTGACGTTCCCGCGCCGCTTCCGGTAAAGCGCCAGGGTAAACAAGTTTCGTCGGTATATGTAGACGATGCAACGGAATTTTTCCCAACGGCGGCGTTTGGCCGCAAGCCGCGCGGGAAACGCGCCATTGCTTTCGGCTGGTACGGCGGCAAGTTCTCTCATCTGGATTGGTTGTTGCCACTGCTGCCGGATTGTCATCACTATTGCGAGCCCTTTGCCGGTTCCGCCGCCGTGCTGCTCAACCGTCCACCGTCCAATGTGGAAACGTACAACGACATCGACGGCGAGGTAGTCAACTTTTTCCGCACCTTGCGCGATACACCGGAAGACCTGATTCGCGCCATCGGCCTTACTCCGTTTTCCCGCGAAGAGTATCACTTGGCCATTTACAGCGACGGGCGGGATGTTTCAGACGTGGAACGCGCTCGCCGATTTTATGTGCGCGCCCGCCAGACCCGTACCGGTCTCGCGCAAACGGCTTCACTGGGGCGCTGGGCCAATTGCAAGGACACCAGCCGCGCTGGCATGTCCGGTGTCGTGTCACGCTGGTTGGGTGGAGTAGGGGCGCTGGATGCCATCGCGGAACGGTTGTTGCGTGTGCAAATCGAAAACCGTCCGGCGCAAGATATTTTGCAAGTCTACGATAGTCCACAAACCCTGTTTTATTGCGACCCGCCCTATTTGCACGCCACGCGCGGCGATAGCAAAGCCTACGGCTTCGAGATGGATGAAGGCGAACATAGGACATTCGCCCGTGCGGCCAATGCCTGTCGAGGCAAGGTAGCCGTTTCTGGTTATGAACATCCCCTGATGGCGGAACTGTTTCCGGAACAACACTGGTTCAAAACCTTGGGCCCGGAAAAAACCATTCATTCCACCAAGGATACGCGGCGAGAGGTGCTGTGGACGAATTATGCGCCGCTCGTGCAGAAGGACATGTTCCAATGACGCCCGAACAAATTCTCGCGTCCGCATTCGCCAGCGCCCATAACGCCAAGGCAACACCATTGGTTCCTCATCCAGAAATACTTGCGCGACTGGAATATGTATGCCACTGCGCAAGCAATCGCGCAGGCGTGCGACTGCTCATGGCTTGTTTGCTGGGAAAACTGGATAGGCCGCGGGTGGATCCACGCAAGCCCTATACGGAAATCGGCAGCGAAGATTCGTTTTCCGGCAGAACCTATGATGAGCGTTATCTGACCCCCTTTATCCATCAACATCAACTGCCCGTCAATCTGACGACTGCTTTTCTTACACCCACGCTACGAAACATCGACCAACCTTTGGTCATTGGCCGCGAGTTGATCGGCCGTCCCCGCGATCTGTACCAGAAAACACTGGAATTGCTGGACGATGTGGCCGAGCGGCGCATCAGCGGAGAAGTGATGTTGGCCGAGGTCCTGCGTCAGTTGTTGATGATGCGTGACGAACGCCGGGCGCGTATGGATTCTCTATTGGTTTCACTGCGCCAACAGTCGGGATCGCTGGCACTGTCATCCGAAGCCATCGTGAACCTGGTTCGCCAGCATCTGGCCTGCAACAATAGCAGCCGTTTGCCCGTGTTGGTCGTGGCTGCCGCGTACCAGGCAGCGGGAAGCCGTCTGGCCGAAACAATCCTGCCGTTACAATCCCATAATGCCGCCGACAGACAAACGGGCGCTTTGGGCGACATTGAAATCTGTCTTGCGGATGATGACGCTGTCGTGACCGTTTACGAAATGAAAATGAGACGTGTCACGCAGGATGACGTGGATGCCGCCCTTGTGAAAATTGCCAGAATGCCGCATGGAATCGACAATTATCTGTTCGTTACGACCGATGAAATTTCACCGCAAGTCTGTGAATATGCGGCCACGGTTTATGAAAAAACGGAAGGCGTAGAAATCGCGGTGCTGGATTGTTTGGGGTTTTTGCGCCACTTTTTGCATTTTTTCCACCGCTTGCGCATGGATTATTTGAACGCCTATCAGGAACTCCTGTTGTCCGAACCCGATTCGGCAGTGCGTCCAGCCTTGAAAGAAGCTTTCCTCGCATTGAGGCAGGCGGCTGAATGCCCTGAAAACTAATCTGAAAATTGACTGAAATCCGAGAGCACTCGCATGAAACAGTGGGAAATCGTTATCGGCCTCGAGACGCACATCCATCTCCTGACGCGTTCGAAGATTTTCTCCGGCAGTTCGACGGCTTTTGGCGCCGAGCCGAACGCGCAGGCCAACGCGGTGGATCTGGCGTTGCCCGGCGTTTTGCCGGTTTTGAATCGCGCCGCCGTCGAGTGCGCGATTCGCTTCGGGCTGGCGGTCGACGGGCAGGTGGCGCCGAAATCGGTGTTCGCGCGCAAGAATTATTTCTATCCCGATCTCCCCAAGGGCTACCAGATTAGCCAATACGAACTGCCGGTGGTCGTTGGCGGCCAGTTGACGATTTCGACCGGCCAGGGCGAGGACGCGGCGGAAAAGACGATCCGGCTGACGCGCGCCCATCTCGAAGAAGACGCCGGAAAATCGCTGCACGAGGATTTTCACGGCAAGTCGGGCATCGACCTCAACCGCGCGGGCACGCCGCTCCTCGAAATCGTCACCGAGCCGGACATGCGTTCGTCCGCCGAGGCGGTTGCCTACGCCAGGGCGCTGCACGCCCTGGTGCGCTGGATCGGCATCAGCGACGGCAACATGCAGGAAGGCTCCTTCCGCTGCGACGCGAACGTTTCGGTGCGGCCCGCCGGGCAAAAGGAACTCGGCACCCGGCGCGAGATCAAGAATCTCAACTCTTTCCGCTTCCTGCAACAGGCCATCGATTATGAGGCGCGGTGGCAGATCGAAACGCTCGAAGACGGCGGGCGCATCGAACAGGCGACCGTGCTGTTCGACCCCGTGACCTGCGAAACGCGTGCGATGCGCACCAAGGAGGACGCGCAGGACTACCGCTATTTCCCTGATCCTGACCTGCTGCCGTTGATGATCGACCGCGAGTGGATCGAGCGGGCGCGCGCGGCGATGCCCGAATTGCCGGCGGCCCGGAAGCGGCGCTTCATGGACGAATTCGGTCTGTCGGCCTACGACGCGGCGACGCTGACCGCTTCGCCGGAAGTGGCCGGCTATTTCGAAGCCGTCATTTCGGCGGCCGGAGCGGGCGCGGC
Organism: Accumulibacter sp.; assembly: GCA_031257115.1. Classification (GTDB taxonomy): domain Bacteria; phylum Pseudomonadota; class Gammaproteobacteria; order Burkholderiales; family Rhodocyclaceae; genus Propionivibrio. Next base: position 99,967 of record JAIRPF010000075.1, on the reverse strand, counting down.
AAAGTATTGCGCCAACTGGGTCATGGTGGACCTCGCGGCGAAGCTCAACAAGGAGGGCGTGGAGATTGCCGGATCGCCGGTCTCGGCGGCCCAGCTCGGCGGCTTGGTGGCGCGCATCGCCGACGGCGCCATTTCCAACAGCATCGCCAAGAAGGTGTTCGACGCGCTGTGGAACGGGGAAGGCCAGTCCGCCGACGAAATCATCGAGAAGCAGGGACTCAGGCAGATTACCGACACCGGCGCCATCGAGGCGCTGCTCGATCAGGTGCTGGCGGCCAACCCGGCGATGGTCGCCGAATTCCGGGCGGGCAAGGAAAAAGCGTTCAACGCGCTGGTCGGGCAGGCGATGAAAGCGGCCAAGGGCAAGGCCAATCCGCAACAGGTCAACGCGCGGCTGCGCGAGAAACTGGCCCAGGGAAACGCCGGCTGAGCGGCCGGTTGAGCGAACGACGGCGGAACGCGAAGCCCCGATGGGCGGAAACCATCGGCCCCCGGCGTTCCGCCCGGCCGTTTTTCACTTCACCCGGCGATGCTGCAAGTCGAGAAAGCGCTTGCGATCCTCGTCGTATTTGGTTTGCAGGGTTTCGATGTCCTTCTGCCGGGTTTCGATGATCGATTCCTGCGCCTTGATCTCGAATTCGGTATCGGCCAGGCCCTTCTTGATTTCGGCCGGCATGGGCTTCGTCGTGTAGAACTCGGCCTCGTCCTCGAATTTCTTGCGCAGCGCCTTGATCTCGTCGATCCGCTGCTCCGCGTTGCCGATGGCCTGGCGCACTTCGTCGAGCGCGCGCTTGCGCAGCGTCTCGATTTCCTCCAGGCTGACGTAAGTGTCCAGCAAGACTTGATCCTTGCGCTCCTGCTCTTTCCGCAATATCGCGTCCTGACGGCGCTCTTCTTCCTCGGCGGCCCTGCGGGCGCGTTGTTCGGCGGTGAGCGGCGCGCCGATCTCGCGGATCGTTCGCCCATTCGCGCCCAGTTCGCGGTAGCCGCGCCCGTAGCAGGCTTGCGGCAAGGTATCCCCGCAAACGTATTTGCCGCTGGGGTCGGCGCAGCAATAGAATTTTCCGCCGCCCGCGCCATCCGCCGGAGCCGCGCCGGCCGATCCCGCGAGCGTCAGGATCACCGCGAAAACGAAAGGTTCAGCGCGCACGGGGAACTCCGTATTCTCGCCGGTAACGCGCCACCGCCGCTTCGTGATCCGCGAAATCGGGACGCCGTTCCAGGAAAGCCATCAGATCGTCCAGCGTGGCCACGGCGGCGACCGAAAGGCCGTAATCCCGCCGCACTTCCTGCACGGCCGACAACTCGCCGGTTCCGCGCTCCATGCGGTCGAGGGCGATGACGACGCCGCAGGGCGCGGCCCCGGCGGCGCGGATGATCTCCACCGATTCGCGTACCGAGGTGCCGGCGGAAATCACGTCGTCGACGATCAGGACGCGCCCGGAGAGCGGCGCGCCGACGACGCTGCCGCCTTCGCCGTGATCCTTGGCCTCCTTGCGGTTGAACGCGAACGGCAGGTTGCGGCCGGCGCGCGCCAGGGCCACGGCGGTCGCGGAAACCAGCGGGATGCCCTTGTAGGCCGGGCCGAAGAGCGCGTCGGCGACGATCCCGCTCGCCAGGATGGCCTTGGCGTAGAATTGCGAGAGGCGATCGAGCGCCGCCCCGTCGTTGAACAGGCCAGCGTTGAAAAAGTAGGGCGAAAGCCGCCCCGCCTTGGTCTTGAATTCACCGAACCGCAGCACGTTCTGCGCCAGGGCGAACTCGATGAATTCTTGGCGAAAATCCATTGTCACCTTCATAGTCATCGGTCTGCATCGAATATGTTACGCATCATTACAGCAAATCTCAACGGCATCCGCTCGGCCTGGAACAAGGGTTTTTACGCCTGGGCCGCCAAACAGGGCGCCGATGTCGTCTGCCTTCAGGAACTCAAGGCACAAATATCTGACTTATCGGCAGAAATGAGAATTCCTGAAGGGTTTCACGCCTATTATCATTGCGCCGCGAAAAAAGGCTACGCCGGCGTCGGCCTGTGGTGCCGGCGCGAACCCGATGCCGTCGCGGCGGGCATCGGCGACGCCGAATTCGACGCCGACGGGCGCTACCTGCGCGCCGATTTCGGCAATCTTTCGGTGATTTCCCTCTACGTCCCGTCGGGTTCCAGCTCGCCGGAGCGCCAGGCCGCCAAATTCCGCTTCCTCGACACGCTTCATCCGCGCCTCGTCGAACTGGCGCGATCCGGCCGCGAGGTCGTAATCTGCGCCGACTGGAACATCGCGCAGAAAGAAATCGATCTGAAAAACTGGCGGTCGAATCAGAAAAATTCGGGCTTCCTGCCCGAGGAACGCGCCTGGATCGGGCGCGTCCTCGACGAAGCCGGCTGGGTCGACGCCTACCGCCGCCTGCACCCGGAAGCCACCGGAGAAAGCTACACCTGGTGGAGCAACCGCGGACAGGCATGGGCCAACAACGTCGGATGGCGGCTCGACTACCAACTGGCCACCCCCGCGCTGGCCGCTTCCGCCATCGCGGCGACGGTCTACAAAAACCAGCGTTTTTCCGACCACGCGCCGCTGACCATCGACTACGATTTCGAACCACGGCGGGTGCGTCGAAAGACAAATTAACCACGACGAGCGCGATGGATACGACGGACACGACGGAAATTTTCCGATGCAAATGGACGCACGGATTGAAGCGCGGGCGGGGCGCCCGTGCCCCATGTCTCAGACCGGCCTGCCGCATTCAAACGCCTGAGACTGCTTGACTCCTCCCGGCCCGCGGTCTCGCCGCGGGCCATCCCCCTCTTGAGGGAGGCCCATCCAGGGCGTTTCACGCGAATCGAGACTGGAGCAATTTCGATCGGGAGATGACTGTTACATTTTCCCGTCATTCCCGCGAAAGCGGGAATGACGGTCGTAATCAACGTCGCCGGTCTGCAAATCGACCGGATTCCCGCTTATCAAGGAAATGACGAAAGAGGATGGTCGGCACTTGATTCGAAAATGCGCTAAACCACGGCAGGCGGAGGAAAGGATTTTTTGACCACGGCGAGCGCGGCGCGAAGCGCGATCCTGAAAAATCCTCCGTCATTCCCTTGTCCGCCGGTATCCGGGAAGTCCGCCGGTTTCCCGGCGGTCGCCCTGGATACCGGCGATCAAAGGCATGGCGGGTTCTTTCTTTCGCTCCTCGCCGTGGTCGATCGCTTTTCCCGGAATCGTCAGCCCTGCGGCGTGGAGGCGGCCTGGATGGCGGTGAGGGCGATGGTGAAGACGATGTCGTCGACCAGCGCGCCGCGCGAGAGGTCGTTGACCGGCTTGCGCAGCCCTTGCAGCATCGGGCCGACGGAGAGCACGTTGGCGCTGCGTTGCACGGCCTTGTATGTCGTGTTGCCGGTGTTCAGGTCGGGGAAAATGAATACCGTGGCCTGGCCGGCGACCGGGCTGTCCGGCGCTTTCTGCCGGCCGACGTCGTAGACCGAGGCGGCGTCGTACTGCATCGGGCCGTCGAGAACCAGATCGGGAAAGCGCGCGTGGGCGATTTCCGTGGCCTGGCGGACTTTTTCGACGTCCTCGCCCGAACCCGAACTGCCGGTGCTGTAGCTGATCATCGCCACCTTGGGGGCGATGCCGAACGCCGCCGCGCTGTCGGAAGTCTGCCTAGCGATCTGCGCCAGTTCCTCGGCCGTCGGGTTGGGGTTGATCGCGCAGTCGGCATAGGCCAGCACCTGATCGGGCATGAGCATGAAGAAAACCGACGAGACGATCGACGAACCCGGCGCCGTCTTGATGAGCTGCAAGGCCGGACGCACGGTGTTGGCCGTGGTGTGCACCGCGCCGGAAACGAGGCCGTCGACATCGCCCACCGCGAGCATCATGGTGCCAATCACCACCGTGTCTTCGAGTTGGGCGGCCGCCATTTCGGGCGTCAGACCCTTGGATTTGCGCAATTCGACCATCGGCGCGACGTATTTCTGGCGCACGCTGTCCGGATCGACGATTTCCAGGTTCTTTTCCGGCAGGGTCACGCCCTGCGCGACGGCGACGGCTTCGATGACCTCGGGCTTGCCGAGCAGCACGCAATGAGCGATGGCCTTTTCGGCGCAGATCGCCGCGGCGCGCACGGTGCGCGGCTCGTCGCCTTCCGGCAGCACGATGCGCTTGCCCGCGGCGCGCGCCTTCTGGATGAGCTGGTAGCGGAAAGCCGGCGGCGACAGCTTGACCGATTCCGGAAGGCGGAAGGAGCCGGTGATCGCGTCGACGTCGAGGTGCTCGGCGACGGTGTCGAGCACGGTATTGATGCGCTCGATATCGTCGCTCGGCACGTCGCCCGGAATCTTGCCGATCAGCCGGGCGGTGACGAAACTGTCGCCCCGCGTGCGCAGGATCGGCAGGCCGGTGTTCAATGCCGGCCCGGCCAGATACATCAGTCCGGGCGCGATCGTGCTGTTGTGGGTGAGCAGCAGGCCGGCGAGCGGAGTGCCCCGGCTGGCGGCCAGCGCTACCGCCATCACGATGTCGTCGCGGTCGCCGGAAGCGATGACCAGCGTTCCCGGACGCAGGCGCGGAATGATCTTGACGGCGGAACGCGCGGTGATGATGGTGTCGGAAACGCGCCGGGTGGCCATCTCGCCGGCGAGGACGATTTCCGCGTCCAGATGGCGGGCCACGTCGATCACGCGCGGCGCCCGCAAAAGCGGCGTTTCACGGACGACGCCCCACAGCGGGACGTTGCCGAGGCGGTATTTCGGATCCTTGAGGTCGCCGTTTTCGGGGGCCATGTTGAAAATGGCGCCGGCGACCTGGCAGCCCGCGTTGACGTACTGGCTGACGGCGAAACGCAGATCCTCCGCGGCGTTCGGGACGCGGGCATCGGCGATGATGACCACCTTGGCCTTGAGGCTGCGCGCCATGTCGATGTTGAGCTGCGAGGTAAACGGATGGGCCGGGTCGGTATGGAAGCCCTCGGCGACCAGGACGCCGGCGCCATCGCCCGCGCTCATGCACAGCGTGACGATTTCCTCCATCAGCTCGTTGGTCTGGTTGGCGGCGATCCGTTCCGCCACGCTTCGCAGGGCAATGGCCTCGGGCACGGCGGCCGTGAATATCTCGTGCGCGAAATGCACCGACGTATCGCCGGTTTCCTGCGCGACCGGCTTGGCGAAACGCGCGTCGACGCCATGACGTTGCAGGGCGCGCACGATCCCCAGCGTGACGGAAGTGAGTCCGACGCCCAGCCGGGCCGGGACGACGAGGAAGGTCTGGGTGAAAGACTGGCTCATTGCTGTAAATCTCCTGAAGTAAACGGCGAGGTTTTATTGGTTGTTGTTCTTCCCGGCCATCGGCTCGCGGGGCGCTCGCTGCGCGAAGGCGCGGGCAGGCCGCGAGACAATGCCGGATTTCCACATTGTATAGCCAGCGGCGTCCGCCGGCATCGATTGTCGGCCGGCGGCGGGCAAAAAAAAGAACGCCGATGGCGGTGTTCTTCGGCGTCGCCCTCCAGCGGTGGCCGACGCGGATCCCGGAAATCAACCCGTCTGTTTTGACAGATAGTCGCAGGTCTGCTTGATCTGCGCCATGACGAAACCGCGGTCGGCCTCCTTCAATTTCGCCAGCCACGCGCTCAACATCGCCGCTTGGTCATCGGGATGCCGCGAGGTTTCCGCGAGCAGTTCCCCCAATCCCGAACGCAGCTCGTCGCTCAACTTTTCCAGCGTGACCAGCGACGGCAGGGCCGCCCCGCGCTCAAAACGGGAAATGGTTTCCGTGTCTACGCCGACGTGCTCGGCCAAGTCGGACTGCGTCCATCCCAGCGCCTTGCGCCGCGCGGCAATGCGCGCACCCAACCGCCGCTTCAAAGGTAATTCCGGCTGCATTGTCTGACTATTTCCGTGTCTTTGAAAGTAACGGAAATGTTTGTCACGGCAAGAAAATCGTGACAGAATCTAATATGTTGTCTAACAACAAATCATGTTGACTTTTATCAGCAAGTATCGAAAAATGACGGAAAACTCGCGGAGCAAGCTCGCATGAATCTGGTCTCGACTTTTCCCCCGGTTCCAATGACAAAGGCGGGATTCTCCTTTGCGGATACGAGTGGAGCAAAGGCCAAGACGGCAAAGGCGCCGACCCGGTACGCCCGGAGGAAATACCACGTGCTTTTTCCAACAAGGCGCTTGCCTACAGGGAACGGGCGCCCGACTGGCGCCATGCGCGAAATTCGCGTCCAGGAAGTTTGTCTCACCCACCCCCATAGACCTTCAACAGTCGGTAAAGGTTCGGCTCAATGACATAGAGAGGACGCCATGAACCCCTATCTGGAAAGCAATGCGCGCATTTCGACCTGTGGAACATATCGCTATCTTCTATCGCGCGTCTGGGGCGACGCCCCGCCCGCCGTATTCATCATGCTGAACCCATCGACGGCGGACGCGGTTAAAAACGATCCCACCATCGATCGTTGCGAACGCCGGGGGCGAAAAATGGGGCATGGCGGCCTCATCGTCGCCAACCTGTTCGCGCTGCGCTCGGCCGATCCCGCAAAACTGTTTCGACACCCCGATCCGGTTGGCCCGGGCAACGACGCGGCCATTCTGGAGGCCGTCGCCAATGCCGGCATCGTGATCTGCGCGTGGGGCCGGGCGGGCAAATGGCAAGGCCGCGATGCCGCCGTCCTTGCCCTGCTGCGCGGCGCGGGCGTCGAGCCGCGCGCGCTGTCGTTCAACAAAAACGGAACGCCAAGGCATCCGCTGTACGTGAGTTACGACAAAACGCCGGAAGCATGGCCGTAATGCGATCCGGCATGTCCGGCATTCATCGAAATCATTTTTTTATTGAAAGGGAGAATCATGCCCACTGTTTATTGCCGAGGCTGTGGAAAAGAAATCGACGAAGCCGCGTCTTTTTGCCCCGGCTGCGGCGCGCCGCAGGGCGCGGCGCAACAAAGCGCGAACACCGTACAAGACAGCGCGCCCACCGCCGTCAAGAGCAAGGCGCGTTACGCCACGTATGCCGAAGTGCCCTGGTATCGGAGGAATTGGTTCGCCATTCTGTGCGCCCTCATTTTCTCGCCGGGCCTGCTGTTCATCCTGTTCACCGGCACGGTCTACTACGAAAGGAAGGGAGAACTGCGGAGTTACGGTTTGGGCGCGAAGATATTTCTCATCGTTTGGTGTCTGGCGTGGCTGGCGTGGGCGATCATGGGTTCCTTCGGCCCGGACGCGCGGGATCCCACCGCCGCGTTCAATTCGTGCGTCAATCAGTATGGACTGGTACCGGACGAGGCCACCGATGGTCTTAAAGATTGCCTCGTGTCATTTTTCAAGACGAATGACCCACGGGAACACCTGGAAATCCTCCTGAAGAAAACCGACTACAACCGGCTCGACAGCAGCGAGGCGAAATTACTGTATAGCCGATTAGTTCTGAATATGATGCAGAGATTGCATGACGTGACGTTGGACACGCTAACGAGGGAAATCGCCGCATCGAAATTGCCAAATGGAAGCCGCAGGGCCACGAAAAAATAGAAAACCGAACAACAAGCACTCACACGGTAATTTGATGAATACACAATCAGGAAGCATGTTGTCGAAGGATTATCGCTCGCCGGAGGCGCAAAAACCGCTGTTACTGAGTACTACGTATCCAACGACAGGTGTCCGGAAAACAACGACGAAGCCGGTATTGCCTCTCCCGGCTCCATCAAAGGAGAAGGCGTTAAAAGCATAGAGGTTGGCAAACGATGTGTTATTGTCATTACCTTCAATGACAAGGTCGGAGAGGGTAAGCAAATATTGCTGATTCCTGTTAAAGACGCTTCTGGTCTCATAAGCTGGAAATGTAAGAGTACTTTACCGTTTAATTACCTTCCGGAAAGTTGCCGTTTCAGATTGGAAGCTGATACCCTGGGTTTGGATACGAGCCAAAAGCCGGCAGAACCGCAAGATGTCAATGTCTGGCTGAAAGTCGTCCGGGACGACGCCGTTCTTCGAGACAAACCGGACGCCGCCAATTCAGGAATTTCGGAAGAGGCAAGAAAAGGCTGGATTCTCCGTGGCGCGAAGAAACGCGGCCAGGATGGCTCGAATTGGTATGAATTGTACGGCTCTTATGACGAAGTGGAAGGGGATTACGGGAGGTTTTCAGATGAAGTTTTCATAAACGAACGGGATGTGGAAATCGTTCCAAATCCCATGACCAGGAAATAGAAAGCCCCTCACGCCTTCCGTAACGCGGCCTCGATGGGCCGCGCAAGGCACGGAGAAAATCTTTTTGCGGAAAAGTCACGGGGGCGCGGCTCCGTTCGCCCCCGCGACATATTGAACGCCTTTTCGGCTTTCGTGGTGTACGAAGTTAAATTGGAAACATTCTAAAAATATGGGCATCACTCGAAGCGCAGCGCGACGATAGGATCGAGGCTGGCCGCGCGGCGGGCGGGCATGTAGCCGAAGACGATGCCGATCGCGCCGGAGAAAAAGAACGACAGCAGATTGATGCCGGGGTTGAACAGGAAAGGCATCTGCATCAGCGCCGTGAGGCCGAGGCAGACGAAGAACGCCAGCGCGATGCCGGCCAGGCCGCCAAGCGCCGAGAGCGCCACCGCCTCGATCAGGAATTGCAGCAGCACTTCGCGTTCCAGCGCGCCGATGGCCAGGCGGATGCCGATCTCGCGCGTGCGCTCGGTGACGGAAACGAGCATGATGTTCATGATGCCGATGCCGCCGACGAGCAGGCTCACCGCCGCCACCGCGCCGAGCAGTCCGGTCAGCGTGCGCACGGTGCCGGAGAGCGTTTCGGCGATCTGTTTGGTGTCCATGACGTTGAAATCGTCGTCGGCGCTTTCCGGAAGTTTGCGCCGCTCGCGCATCAGCCGGCGGATTTGCTCCATGACCGGGCTTGCGTCGACGCCGTCGCGCATCGACAGCATCAGCGTCGATACGTCGGTGACGTTGCCGGTCAAGCGCCGCTGGGCGGTGCGGATCGGCATCAGCACCACGTCGTCCTGATCCATGCCCATCGCGCCCTGTCCCTTGCCTTGCAGGACGCCGACGACCTCGCAGGAGAAATTCTTCACGCGCAATTCGTCGCCGATCGACGAGACGCGGGCAAAAAGCTGTTTCCTCACCGTGTCGCCGATGATGCACACCGCCTTGCCGGCGGCTTCCTCGTCCTCGTAGAACTCCCGCCCGGAAGCGATCCGCCAGTTGCCGGCGACCAGATAGGCGTTGCTGGTGCCGTTGATCTGCGATTGCCAGTTCTGGTTGCCGGCCACCAGCGTGACCCTGGCGCCGACCACCGGTGCGACGGCCTTCAATGCCGGAATCTGGGTCTGCAAGGCCTCGACGTCGGCCAGCTTGAAATTCGGCGCGCCGGCGCTGTCACGGCCCGGGCCGAGGTGCTGGCCGGGGCGCAGGATCAGGAGATTGCTGCCGAGGCTGGAAATCTGGTCGGAGACCATGCGCGTCGCGCCGTTGCCGAGCGTGACCATCGTAATCACCGCCGCGACGCCGATGACCACGCCGAGCACGGTGAGAAAAGAACGCATCAGATTGCGCCGGATCGCGCGCAGGGCAAGGAGGAGGGCGTTGAGGAGCATTTTTAGAGGACAGAAGATGCCATTATTCAGAATTATTCGGGAAGATTGAACCAATCGGCTTGTGGAAACGGAAAATCGCGCAAATAAGTCTTTACATCCGATTCAATATCCTTGGCGCTTTCTTGGCGATCTTGGCATTTCGCGGCCCATTCCCTTCCTGGGTGAAGATCATCCCACCGAGAACGCATACCTCCATATCGTCCTTTGCCTGGATCGTGATTTCCAAAACCGTCTATCAGCGAATTCCACACCGGCGAGAAACGAGCAATCAACAATGATTCGCCAAGGGGAATCCAAATATCCTCGACGACCAGATAGCGGCAGACAAAATCCTCAATGTTCAGGTTCACTGCTGAACGAATGCTTTCAGCGTGTTCCGACAAACGATTGAACAGGGGATATCCAATCGTTCCGGCAGCCATTCCGCCTCCTTTGCGCGCGCCCGCAGGAACGGCCTTGCCAACATATATAGGTACCGTGAATCGTCCATTAGTGTTCCTTTGGGCGATTTCTTGGTACGCCGGGAATGCTCCATTGTAATAAAGAGCATAAATGCCGGCGCCACCGAATTTCGTCAGATCGCCGAGTGGATGAACCTTGCCCGACAGCATCGCGATGGCGATACTGGCGCCAAGGTTATCTTTATCGAGAGGATTGAAAGGAATGATTTTCGCACTCATGCCACGAACCTGGCTTGCCCTTTGGCACGCAAAATTTTCATCGCCTCCGCATTGACGAGACCCTCTGCCACGCTTGATGCCACGATACGCCCAAGCCTGACTGGAACGGCGTTGCCAAGTTGCCGCATTGTTTCCGTCCATGAGCCATGAAAGCAATAACCGTCTGGAAAAGTCTGAATGCGTGCCGCTTCACGGACGGTGAAATAGCGCATCGTTCCGTCATCACGGATTAGCATATTTTCGCCCCCCGGAACTCCATGATCGCCTGCTTTTAGCGTTTTGGCCGGAAGATCAAGCGAACTACCGGTATGTCCTGGATATGGCTTGGCTCCAGCCTGGAATTCATGATTCAAAAATAGCCTTGCCTCGCTGGATTCGGGGGCGGGCAAGCCGGCCAAGGCATCACGCACCGTAAGCCAAGGCTGCATGTCTCCAGGCAGATCGTTCCGTAACGAGCATGAAATCTTCGCGGGTATGCTCACCGGTGGACGGGAGCGGCGGGCAATGCCATGACGTTCCCAATAACATCCCGTCAGCCATTGGGTACGAAGCAAGGCTTCGAGGCCATGCGTCGCTTTTGGAAACGACCATCGCACGCCAATATCCGAGCGGAAACCGACGATGAATATGCGTTCCCGCTTTTGCGGTATGCCGTAATTGGCCGCGTTTACCAGCGTTGGCACGACGTTATAAGTCAGTCCTTTGCCAATCTCCTTGCCCGATGCTTTTTCCACCTGTAGGCGCAACAAATGACCATGCCAGTCCTCATCTGGACGGATTCCAATTTCGGGAAATGTCAAACGCAGGAGAATGTATTGATAGTAGTTGGCAAATTTTGATCGCGCGAGTCCCTTGACATTTTCGATAATGAACGCGCGCGGGCGCAATCGCCGAATGACGTCCACGGTGGCCGGAAACATATCACGACAGTCGTCATGCGCCCGATGCTTGCCTCCCACGGAGAATGGTTGGCAAGGCGGGCCTCCAGCGACGAGATCAATATCACCAACGCTTTCCCAATCGAATTCGCGCACATCTCCTTCGCTCACATTCCATCCGGCGACGAGTGGATAACCTCTCGCGCCATTCTCGCGTATAGTGTCACAGGCCCAGCGATTCCATTCAACCACTGCTCTCGGTTGAAATCCGGCTAGATGAACACCCATCGCGAGTCCACCAGCACCCGCGAAAAGCTCGACACACTTCATATTGTTAATCCTCCGTCAAGGAAACCCCGTAGTCGTGACGCGAGTATATCCAGATCGCTTAACTCGCATTCCCAAACAACAAGCACTCGCCAGCCCATTGATTCAAGTTTTCCAATTTTTCGGATATCCCGCTCACGATTGCCTTCCAATTTTTTCCGCCAAAACTCAAGTTTGGATTTTGGCATACGCGCGAGGGAACATCCATCGTGTCGGTGCCAAAAACACCCGTGAACAAAAATAACCAAGCGCCGTGCTGGAAACACGATATCCGGCGTACCCGGAAGATCGTGGCGGTGAATCCGATACCTGTAACCCATGCCATGAATCAAGCGCCGAACAGCAAATTCCGGCTTGGTATCGGTCGAACGAACCAATGACATTCTATAGCTGCGTTCTGCTGGTGTCAGCGTGTCAACCATTTCAAGCTCGATTCCGGTTTTCGCTGGAGTTATGTTCGGTTCTCACGTTTTATTTTCCCTCTCATCACTCGCTACCAGTCCATCGACAAATTTCACCACGCGGCTGGCGTAATGAGCCATTTCCGGCTCGTGCGTGACCATGATGACGGTGATGCCCTGTTCGCGGTTGAGGGTGACGAGCAGGTCCATGATTTCGTGGCCGCGCTGGCTGTCGAGGTTGCCGGTCGGTTCGTCGGCGAGCAGGACGAGCGGGCGGGTGACGATGGCGCGGGCGATGGCGACGCGCTGCTGCTGGCCGCCGGAGAGTTCGGCGGGCGTGTGGTGTTCCCAGCCGGCGAGGCCGACCTGCGCGAGCGCCTCGCGCGCGGCGGCGTGCCGCCGGGCCGCTTCCGCGCCGCGATAGAGCAGCGGCAGTTCGACGTTTTCCTGCGCCGAGGTGCGCGAGAGCAGGTTGAAGCCCTGAAAGACGAAACCCAGGTAGTGCCGGCGCAGCAGCGCGCGCTGGTTGCGCGAGAGCCGTTCGACGGCGACGCCGCGGAGGCGGTAGGCGCCGCCCGTCGGTCCGTCGAGACAACCCAGGATGTTGAGCGCCGTCGATTTGCCGGAGCCGCTCGGTCCCATGATCGCCACGAACTGGCCGGGCGGGATGTCCAGGTCGACGCCCTTCAGCGCCTGAAAGGCCGCGACACCCTGCCCGTAGGTTTTGGTGATGCCGGAGAGGGAGATCAGCGCGGAATCTTTCATCGCGCTTTTTCCTGATAATCGACGATGACCGCCATGCCGGCTTTCAGCTCGCCGCCGGCGATCTCGGTCTGGCGGCCGTTGGAGACGCCGGTCTTGACCGCGACGGCGGCGGGCTGACCGCCGCGCAGCACCCAGACTTCGCGGGTCATGCCGGGCGTTTCCACGGTCTGCGCCTGTGCTTTTTTCTGGGGACGCGGCGGGCGCGGGAAAATACGCGACAGGATTCCGCCCGATTGCGCCGCCGCCGGCGCGGCGGGCGGCGAGAAGCGCAGCGCGGCGTTGGGCACGAGCAGCGCGTTTTCGCGCCGGGCGGTGACGATGCGCGCCGTGGCGGTCATGCCGGGCCGCAGCGCCAGATCGTCGTTGCTCACCGAAAGCACGGTCTTGTAGGTGACGACGTTGTCGGTCGTCGTCGAACCCAGACCCACGCGCCGGATCGTCGCCGGAAAATCGCGTCCCGGCCAAGCCGACACGGTGAAGCTGGCGAACTGGCCGAGCCGCACCGAACTCACGTCGGCCTCGTCGACCTTGACCTGGAGTTCCATCTGGGTCAGATCCTCGGCGATCGTATAGAGCACGGGCGTGGTCATCTGCGCGGCCACGGTCTGGCCAGGCTCGACCTTGCGCGCGAGCACGACGCCGTTGATCGGTGAACGGATGACGGCTTTCTGGATGTTGGTCTCGTCGGTCTGCAAGTTGGCCCTGGCCTGCGAAACCGAGGCGCGGGCGCTGGCGAGGTTGGCCACGGCGCGCTGGCAGGCGGCTTCCCCGGCGTCCAGTTCGTTCTTCGACGGCACCTTGCCGCCGGAGAGTTCGGCGACGCGGCGCAGGCGTTCCAGATTCGCGCGCGCCTCGGCGAGCGTGGCCTCGTTCTGCGCCACGGCGGCCTCGGCGGCGGCCAGCGCGGCTTTCGACTTGGCCACGGCATCGCTCAATTTGGCCGTGTCGAGGCGCGCGATGACCTGGCCTTTCGTCACCTGGTCGTTTTCCTCGGCCAGCACGGCTTCCAGCGTGCCGGACAGTTCGCTGCCCACGTCGACCGAGCGCGTCGGTTGCAGCGTGCCGCTCGCCGAAATGCTGACCACGAGATTGCCGGCCGCGGCGTCTTCGGTGAGGTACTGTCCGCCCGCGTCGTGGCCGTTGCCGGAAAACAGGGCGAACGCGAGCGCGCCGAGGATGACCGCGGATGCCAGCAGCCACCAGCGCCTGCTCCGGCGGGAAGAATCCGGCTTGAGGAAGTCCGGGGTGATTTCATCGGAAGGTCGTTCGGTCATGATGGGGAATGCTCCGTCGATGCGGTGTTTTCGATGGGTGTCCAGCCGCCGCCCAGCGCCTTGTAGAGCCGGATGACGGCGGTGATCGCGTCGGCCTCGGCGCTGATGAGGCCGTCCTGCGCGGAGAGCCGCGCGCGTTCGCTTTCCAGTACGCGCTGGAAATCGACGAGGCCCGCCTGATATTGCGCGCCCGCGAGGCTCGCGGCGGCGGCGGCGGCCTCGGCGGCCCGGCGGCGGGCGTCGATACGCTCGCGTCCGTTGACGTAGGCCGACATCGCGTTCTCGACGTCCTCCAGCGCGACGAGCAGGCTCTTTTCCCAGGCCACGAAGGCTTGCTCCCGCACGGCGTCCTGCGCCGCGACGCGGCTTTCGATACGGCCGGCGTCGAACAGGGTCGCCGCCAGGCTGGCCGCCAGCGAATGCGCGAGGCTGCTCCCTCCGCCGAGCGCGGACAGGCTGAAAGCGCGCCAGCCGAACGAACCGTTGAGCGTCAGGCTGGGATAACGCTCGGCCTCGGTTTGCGCGACGCGGGCGATTTCGGCGCGCAGCGCGAATTCGGCGGCGCGCACGTCGGGACGCTGGCGCAGCGCGTCGGCCGGAATGCCGGTGGCGATTTCATCCGGCGGTGCCGGCAACGGGCCGGGTTCCCGCAGCGCCCCGGACAGGCTGCCCGGCGGCTGTCCGGTGAGCACGGCCAGCCGGTGCTCGGCCTCGGCGCGCGCCACTTCCAGGCCGGGCAGGCTCGCGCGGCTCTGTTCGAGGTTGGCGCGCGCCTGCTCGACATCGAGCCGCGTCACGAGACCGGCCATTTCGCGCCATTCGCTGATTTGCAGGGTCTCGGCCTGACTTTCCACGTTGGCGCGGACGATGGCCAGGCGCTGCTGACTCGCGCGCAAGGTCACGTATTCGAGCGCGACCTCGGCGGAGAGCGAGGCGCGCGTTGATTCCAGATCGGCCTCCGCCGAGGCCGCGTCGGCCTCCGCTGCGTCGAGGGCGTCGCGCAGGCCGCCGAAGATCGACGGTTCCCAGCGGGCGTCGAAGCCGGCGGAATAAAGCGTCTGCGATTTTCCGTCGCTGCGCGAGCGGGTCGCGCCGACGGAGGCGCCGAGGCTCGGATACAGGTTGGCCTCGGCCAGTCCGCGCATGGCGCGCGCCCTGCGCAGCCGGGCCTGGGCGCCGCGCGCGTCGGGCGCGTTGGCGAGCGCGGCGTCGATCAATCGTTCGAGCCGCGCGTCACCGAACTGCCGCCACCACGCGGCGAGCATGGCCGGCGTTGGCGCGGCGGCCGGCAGCGCCAACCCTGACGTCGACCAGGCGGCGGGAACCGCCACCGTGGTGGCGGCCATGATCCCGGCCTGCCGCTCGTCGAGCGAGGCGCAGCCGCCCAGGGCGAAAGCGGCCCCGGCGAGCAGCGGAAGCATCCGGAAAAAAGAGCCGTGACCGGCGAAACGCGGAGAACCGCCCGGCGCGCGTCCGGTTTTCCGTTCGTCGCGTTTCCGGTCACATTTCCAGTCACGCTTCCATGTTCCATTTTTCACGTTTCGCCTTTCACTCGCGGAATTTTCTGCTTCGGTATGAGCCGGAAGCCCGGTATTCTACCGATACCGGGGCATCAGACTCTTTATTGCGCCGGGGCCTGGCGCGGGCCGCGCCACGGATGGCCGCGCCCTGGGCGTTCCCCGGCCTTCGCGGCAAAACGTTCCATCCGCTCCATGCCGTCCCTGAAGAACGCGCGGGCCTTTTCCTTCTGCTCGGCGTCGAGCGAATCGTAGACGGCGAACCAGCGGTCGCGCACGGCCTCGCGCTGCTTCTGACCATCGACCCTCAGTTCGTCGACACGCCTGGCCACGGCGCGCAGATCGACGCCCGGCTGGTCGAGCAGCGCCCTGATTTCGGCGCGCTCCTTGCCGAAACGCTCGCGCATCGCGCCACGGTGTTCGCGGGCGAAGTCCACGGTTTCCTTCCACAGGGCTTCCTGTTGCGTGTCGAGCTTCAGTTCGTCGTGCAGGCGGATCAACGCGCGCTGATGGAACATCGGGGCCGCGTGATGCGGCGGGGAACCGCTCGCGTCCATTCCGCGATGGCCTCCGTAATGGCCGCCGTAAGGCGGCGCGGCGAAACTGCTGCCGGCGGCGAAGCCGAGCGACAGGGTGAGGGCGACGGCAAGCGTGGCGGCGAGAGCGCGGGGAAGGGCAAATCGTTTCATGAACATCTCCTTTTCGGTTGGATGGGCTGACGGACGCGGGCAGGAAAGCGCCCGTATCCGACGCGCCCATTTTCCATACGGCTCATCACAAAAGATTTCGCGGCCGGGAGATTTCGTTACAAATTGTTTCCAGGAAAATGGCCTCGCGCTCCAGCGGACGTGGAACGCCACGGAAGACTTGCCGGAAGATTATGCCATCAGGCCGGATCGGAAAAACTCCGGGCCATGAAACGCGCAAGCGGAATTCGACGCGCCTTTTGAAAAATTCTTTTCCGGAGAAGAATCAGAGACCGAATAACAAAAGAATACGGATGCGACTTTGGGCGTAATGACGTTCAAATCAGCCATTCGGAAAGCAGGAATTGGAACTTCTGATTGCAATGCCTGTCTAGTCCATTCGTGAAAATGGACGGCAGAGTTTTCATTCATCATGTGCTGAGTCTTGGACGAGCGCCGCCAGGTCCTCGCGGCGCCCCCGCCAGCGTGATGCACAGGTCATCGGGCGCTGGCGGCGCGACACCCATCCAGCATTGTCGCACCGTATTTCCCGCCCGTCCGCGCGCCGGCCGATGGAATGTATTTCGCATGAACGCGGGAAAACGGCACCGCGAATCCGCGAACGGTTTTGATGAACCGGTGCGGCCGGGAGCGCGCATTCTTTCTTTGGGCATCTTTCCATGATCTCCACGATATATGACTCGTGCGTAAATTGGGAATGTCCGCGAGGCGAGGGTCTGGTTCGATCGCTTTTGCAAAGGAAGGAGAGACACATGAATAGCCTGTATGACGTGAATGGAAAACCTGGTCTGCCGCATTTTTCCGAAACCTGTTTTCCACGCGGCGCGGTGAAACAAACGCTTCTGTCGCTGGCGCCGATCGTCACGGCATTCGCCTTTTGCGGAAACGCCTTGGCGGTGGATGTCCGGTATGACCGTCCGACACACGGCGGCAGCGCCAGATCCCCTTATTTCTCCGGCGGCGGCAGCAACCTCGAAAGTTCTCCTTCCACCATGCCCGTGGGCATGACCACGACGACGAGCAGTTCGAGCTATTACATCCATGACAATACGCTCTACCGGGCGGTGGCGGATTGGATCTCCGTGAGTAACGGGAACGGCCAGACGGAATGGAGAAACAACGGATACCGCTGGATCGCCACCAGTTGGAACGCGAGCGACAACAATGTAAACATCATTAATGGCGGTTCCGCCACCGGAACCGGGGGCGCCGGCATCACCGGCAGCAACAATACCGTCAACCTGAGCGGCAATGGCACGATCGGCGGCACGGCGGCCGGCGTACTCAATCTCTACACCAACGACGCCAGCGGCAATACGCTCAATATCGGCTATTACAATGGCAACCCGGCGACCGGCGGCGGCATCAGCGCGAACGGCGTCGCCAACGTCGGTCATGGAACGATCAACATTCATGACGGCCAGGTGACGGGAACCATCACCGCCAGCGGGTCCGGCGCCACGAACGTCGCCCAGTCCGGCGGAAGCGTCAACGGCGCCGGAGGCAACGGCATCCACGTCGCCGGGGCCAACAGCGCCTACGACATGACGGGCGGCGCGATCACCAATCAGGCCCGCGTGGAATTTACCGGCGGCGGAGCTTCGTTTTTCCTGCATGATGGCGCGGGTTCCGGCGGCGTGATCGATGGCGGCGCGAACGTGTCGATGACGAACGGCGGGAATCTTTTCGCGCAATACGGCGGAACCGGCGGCGTTCTGACCGGCAATGCCTCGGTCATGCTCGGCCGGAACGACTCGGCGGCAGCGGATTCGATCCAGGGCGGAAACGAATACCGTCTTTATGGCAACGCGCGCATCGGCGATGCCGGAGATTTGACGTCCGCTCCTTCCGTCACGATGAGCGGCGGCAACGCCCTGTTCGATCAATACGGAGACAGCCGCATCGGCGGCGCTTCGAGCATCGCCATTCATCGCGGCAATTCCGCATATGACAGCGCCTACCTTCAGCACGGGAATTCCAGCATCGGCGATTCCGCGACCGTCACCCTGACGGGCGGCGGCAATTCATATGGCCTGTATGAGAACGCTTCCATCAACGGCAATGCCGCCATTACCCTGTCCGGCGGCAACAATGCCTATCGGCAATACGGCGATTCGAAGATCGGCGGCGGCGCGGCCATTTCCCTTCAAGATGGCGGAAACCTGTATCAGCAATATGACAATTCGGAGATAACGGGTAACGCCACGGTCGGTCTCGCTGGCGGCAACAATGCCTATCAGCAATACGGCGATTCGAGGATCAATGGCAATGCGGCCGTTACTCTTCAAGATGGCGGAAACCTGTACCAGCAATATGACAACTCGGAGATAACGGGTAGCGCCACGGTCGGTCTCTCCGGCGGCAACAACACCTATCGGCAATACGGCGATTCGAGGATCGGCGGCGGCGCGGCCGTTACTCTCCAGGGCGGCGGAAGCCTGTACCGGCAGTACGGCGGCTCCAGCATAACGGATGACGCCACGATTAATCTGACAGGCGGCGGCGACAACCGCTTCCACATGTTCCAGAATTCCTCCATCATGGGGAATGCCGTCATCAACATGAACGAGACGGGCAGCACCGGCAATTATTTCCTGATGGACGACCATGATCCGGCGGCATCCGGCGAATCGCCGAAGATCGGCTCTTCCGGCAGCGGCGGTGATGCGATCAACATGAACGGCGCCAATACCCGGCTCAACGTCTTTACCCAGCTTCACGGCCGGGTTTCCACCGCCGGCGCGGGCAGCCAACCCGACGGAGCCCGCATCAACCTGAACGGCGACGGCAGCCGGCAAAACATTTTCGAACTGGACGGCGACGCGAGCTTCAATGATTATCACGTGCGCATCGGCTCCGATACCAGCGCCCAGGGCATATACCACCAGCAAGGCGGGCGCAAGAACGGGAGCATAACCATCACCGGCGGTCAAAACCTGTTCTGGCTCAACGATAACGCCGATTATCACGCCCGCACCGCCATCCGTTCCGGAACCGGCGATGACAGCGGCAATAATCTCGCGGTCATCGACTTCTCCGGCGTTGCCACCGGGCAGGGCTATCACAGCCGCCCGGACGCGCTCTCTGCGGGGCCGGCCGATACGGTACATGCTTCCACGCCCGGCTTCGCCGCGGACGCCGCGCTCGACCTGAGCGGAACCACGCGCGGCGGAAACAATCTCTTTCTCGCCAATGGCGACGTTTACGGGGCCATCACCGGCGGCGGCGGAGACAGCGAAACCCATGTCTACGTCGGGTTTATCCAGGAAAAGACCCACGATCCCGCCGTCCCCGGTTCCAACGGCTATTCGTGGTACAGGAACGATTCCGCCGAATACAATCCGACCGGACTCGGCGGCGGCTTGGTTCCGGGGGCCAACGCGGATGTGGACGCGGGCCAGGAAATCGGGCCGTATTTCGATCTCTCCACCCAGGTCAATGACACGGATCATCTCAACGTCAGGAAAATCGAGGGCGGCGGCGGCGCGCTGCGCGTCCAGGTGACGGCCGGCAACCTCTACAACCTGAAGGCCCACGCGGCCGCTTCCCCGGACACCGAAATCGCCGCCAGTCCCGGTCTTGCCGCCCAATTCCCCGTCATGTACCCGGCCGGCTATCCGGACGATCCGAACCGGGACGTCCTGTACCACTCCGGCCCGACGGCCGGCGATCTCGATCCCGGCTACGCCGCCTTGCGTTACACGGTCGATTTTTCCAACCACGGGGATTACCAGGTCTACGCGCTCCTCAACCAGGACGCGGTGAACATCGGCGCTTACGTAGACCAGGATCGGTTGAGTCTCAGCCCCGCCCGCGTCACCGTCGGGGCCATCAAGGACATCGGCGCGGACGGAACCGGTTATGACAACCGCTACGGCGCGATCGACCTCGGCTCCGGGCTGTCGATGCCCGGCGTTCCGGACGGGCATACCGTCGATCATTACGAGAACGCCGCCAATTACGGCCCCCACGAATACGCCGATTTTTTCGATGGCCGTCAGGCGCAAATCACCGCCGGCATGGTCAACGTCTTTGCCGGCAGCAAGCTGACCGTTCATCCGAATTTCGCCGAAATGGGCGGCGCGGGTCTTGCGAATGACGCCGTCAACGTCATCGACAATCTGAACGTCATCGGCCGGCCAGCGGATTCCGCCAGTTGCGCCGGCTGCGGCCACAGTCCCTTCGACCCCGCCGCCTGGGCCGTCGTCACCCTCGACCGCGCGACGCTCCACGCGCGGAACGAAGGAACGGCCGTCGTCCACGGAAGCGCCGGCGACGGCTATTCGCATTTCGCCCCCTACACGGCCAACGTGATCGTCGGCGGCAACGGCATCCTGCAAGGCTTCGGCGAAATCACCGGCGACGGCGACCATACCCCGCTTCGCCCCAACCTCGCCGGCGACCTGGCGGTGCTGGCCGGCGGCACGATCCGGCCCTATGACGGCTATCAAGGCGAGCGGCAGGTCTTCGACTACGCGAACAAGACCTGGCGCGCCCTCCCGGCCGGCGGTCTCTTCGTTTTCCACGGCAACGCCCTCGACGCCTACCGCGCGGATTCCGCCCATCCCGACTACGTCGACAATTCCGGCGGCGCTTTCGATCTGAACGCCTCGCAGCTCAAGGGCCTGATCATGCGGGTGGACGGCGTCACGACCTTTGAACGCGCTTCCCGTTTTTCGTCGCGCCTGTTCGCGGAGCGGGACGGCGGTTCCGCGCCCATCGGCCTGACCCTCCGCGTTCCGGGCGAACAGACGTTCCAGGTCGTCCGCAACCTGGGCGACAGCCTGGAAAGCTCCGCCTTCGACTTCGGCGAGATCGCCTACGGCAGCATCTATCTCAAGAACGGCGTCAACAATCCTTTCACCCCGGACGAGCTTGCGGCCGGGGGGAAGGACGGCGCGCCCATCGCGTCCATCTACCACAGCGGCGTCGGCGACAAAATCGTCTGGACCGGCGTTGCCCAGCGCGACAAGGTGCAATACACCCCGGTCTTCGGTTTCGGCAACGAACTCAAGACCAAGCTGGACTATGAAATCTACCGGGGCGATCCGAGGCTCCAGGACGGCGGAACCACTTATCATTACCAGGTGGCTTACGGCACGGGCGGCAACGCGGTCGACGCCCTGAAGGACATGCCCGACGCCAACCACCTTTTCAACCGCGACATCCTTTTCTCCGACATGCTCGGCAACTGGAGCTTCGAAAAGCAGGCCGGCGACGAAGGCGTCGTGCTCCGCTACCGCCAGCTGGCCGCCCATCCCCAGGACGGCGGCATCGCCCGCGACATTCCGGAGCGCAGCGCCGTCGAAGCGGCGAAGAAGCTCGACGAAATCCGCTATCCCTTCCTGACCCGCTACAACACGGCGGATCCGACGCTCGACTCCTCCCTTTTCCGCAAGGACCCGTCCCTCGACGGCGCCGGCGTCGAAACCCCTTATGATCCGGTATCGACGAATCCTTGGGAATACGGCCATTACGACGGCAACCCCTACGACGCCGCCGGTTTCGACGGCGACATCAAGGCGTATTACTACCTGAACCAGGAACGCTTCCCGAATTACCGCGAAGACCGGGTGGAGGACATCGAAAACTATTTCCGCGCCCTCCAGCTCGAAGCGACCAGCGCCGCAGACATCAACCGGGCGGTGCGGCTGATCACGGCCGAACCCTACGCCACCATGACCAGCGCCAATCTGGCGACCATGAACGCCTTCATCGCCGGCCGCGAGCGCAACGCCGGCCCGGCCGCCCTGCATGGCGGCCGGCGGGCGGCCGGTTCCGGGCAACGCATGTCGGCCGTCCTGGAACCCGGCCCGGCCGACGCCTCCGGAGATTCGCCGCGCTTCTGGACCGCCGCCCTGGGAGGCCGCTCCCGCCAGCACCGCGCGGGGGATGAATACGGCTACACGACCCGGAGCGGCGGCATTCAGGTCGGCGTCGTGAAGGAGATCGACGACCTCTACCTGGGCCTCACCGGCGGTTACGTCCACGCCGTCGACCGCTGGTCGGAACTCCGGGCACGGAACCGCTCCGACAATTATCTGGGCGAAGCCCTGATCGGCCTGCGCCACGGCCCGGCCTTCTTCGAACTGAGCGTCAACGCCGGCCGCGCCGAACAAAAGATGACGCGCCGTCTCCGCCTGGGCCGTTCCCTGAACGGAGGAAGCCCCGATCCCGCTCTCGACGCCAACCCGTTCGACAACTACCACAACGGCATCTACGACGTCACCCAGACCGGCGACTACAGCGCGCTCCTCCTCGGCGGCGGCGTTCGCGCCGGCTACCAGCAGAGCGTCGGCGACGGGTGGCGGCTTCTGTCGACCATCGGCGTCCGGTACCAGCAAAGCCGGAATCTGCGGAAATTCACCGAGGACGGCCCCGATGACGCCGCTTTCCGGCTATCGTTCCGCAAGGGTGACATCAAGCGCAACAGCGTGCGCGTTCCGCTCATGCTGCGGCTGAACCGGGACATCGCCTTCAGCGAGGGCAGCCCCTGGGTTTTCACCCCCGAAATCAGGATCGGCGCGACCGCCAACCTGTACAACCGGGGCGGCAAGGCCCGCTACCAGTGGATCGGCAACCCCATTCCCGATCGCGCCATGAAGAGCTGGGGAGTCCAGGAAAAACACGTCTCCTGGCAGCTCGGCGGCACCCTGGAGGTTTCGCGCCGGGGACGCTTCTACATGGCCGTCGACTACGATCTGGACTACGCGAAAGGCAAGCGTTCCCACGGCTTCCTGTTGCAGGCCGGCCTCAATTTCTAGAGCGTTTTCGATCCAGGCGATGACTGTTCCGTTTTCTTGTCACTTCCTCGTCACTCCCTCGACAAGCGGGAATCCGGTTCGTCATCGCTTTCGCCGCCGCCTTCGCGGATTCCATTACCCTCGTCATTCCCGCGAACGCGGGAATGACGGAAATATACGGGTGCCAAGTCTTCGCCTGTCAAGGGAATGATGGTGATTTGTTGGCGCTTGGTCCAAGTTTGTCAAGGAAATGAATTGAATTCTCGGTCGTCTGATTCAAAAACATTCTGACCGCCGCCGAATCCCCCGGCCCGCCTGGGGATCGGACATCCCGTCGCGCCGGAGAACCCACCCAGGCCGATCACGTTCTGGCCGCGCTCCGGCCAGAATGCTTGTATGGGCCAATGCGCCGGCGCGAAACCCTGCCCATCGGGACGAAGCGCGGGCGTCTACCGCGCCTGGCGCGCGCGGGAAAAACCGCCGCCACCTTGCCGGCGGACAATGCTATAGAATGCGCCATTTATCCATTCACCCATTCGTCTCCCGGTCGACGCCGCCGGGACGCGAGCCTGCCGGCGAGCCACGCATGTTTCCGAAAATTCTCATGATGACGGCGTTTTTCGCCGTCACGATCTCCATCGGTTTTTACACCCGCAAACACGCGCGGGACGTCGACGGCTTCGTGCTCGGCGGACGCAAGGTGGGGCCGTGGCTATCCGCCTTCGCCTACGGAACGACGTATTTTTCGGCGGTGGTGTTCATCGGCTACGCCGGGCAATTCGGCTGGAAATACGGCATGGCGGCGCTGTGGATCGGGCTGGGCAACGCCTTCGTCGGCAGCCTGCTCGTCTGGTACGTGCTTGGCGCGCGCACACGGGCGATGACGCATTATCTGCGCGCGCAGACGATGCCGGAATTCTTCGGGGCGCGCTTCGGCAGTCACGGGCTGCGCATCGCGGCGGCGGCGATCATCTTCGTGTTTCTCATCCCCTACACCGCCAGCGTCTACAACGGCCTGTCGCGCCTGTTCGACATGGCCTTCGGCGCGCCCTACGAATGGTGCATCATCGGCATGGCGGTACTTACCTGCGTCTACGTGGTGCTCGGCGGCTACATGGCCGCGGCGGTCAACGACTTCGTACAGGGGCTTGTCATGCTCTTCGGCATCGTCGCCGTGATCGTCGCGGTGCTCGCCGGGTACGGCGGCTACACGAACGCGATGGTCGCGCTCTCGCGAGTGCCCAACGACGCGCAGGGCGCGGCGGGCGCGATGCAGGGCGTGTTCGTGTCGATCTTCGGGCCGAATCCGCTCGATCTCGCCGGTGTGCTCGTCCTGACCTCGCTCGGCACCTGGGGTCTGCCGCAGATGGTGCAGAAGTTTTACGCCATCCGGAGCAGCAACGCGATCAAGCGCGGCGCGATCATCTCCACGCTGTTCGCCCTCGTGGTGTCCGGCGGCAGCTACTTCCTCGGCGGTTTTGGCCGCCTGGCGGCCGGGGAAATCGCTTACACGCCCGCCGGTACGCCGGTATACGACTCGGTGATCCCGGCCATGCTGGCGAACATGCCCGACCTGCTGATCGGCCTTACGGTGGTGCTCGTGCTCTCCGCCTCGATGTCGACCCTGAGTTCGCTGGTGCTCACTTCCAGTTCGACGCTGACGCTCGACTTTCTCAAGGGCAATTTCATCAGGGACATGGACGTCAAGACGCAGCTCCTGTCGATCCGGCTCCTGGTCGTGGCCTTCGTGCTCATTTCGGCGGCGATCGCGCTGGTGCAATACAACTCGCCGGTGACATTCATCGCGCAATTGATGGCGATCAGCTGGGGCGTGCTGGCGGGATCATTCCTCGCGCCGTTCCTCTACGGACTGTACTGGCGGCGCGCGACCACGGCGAGCGTCTGGGCGTGCTTCATTTTCGCGCTCGCGCTGGTGTGCTCCAACATGGCGTTCGGCTACATCGGCTCGCCGATCAACGCCGGCGCGCTGGCAATGCTGGCCGGACTGGCGATCGTGCCGCTGGTAAGCAGTTTCACGCCACGCCCCGACGCGGAAAAGATGGACGCGCTGTTCAGGCAGTCGTACTTCAACCTGCACGACAACAAGATCGACGCGGATTGAGCCTTTCGAGCACGGCGGGCAAGGCGAAGAGCGTCGTGGTTAATGATTTTTCGCTTTTCGCCGTGTCTACCGTGTTCTTCGTGGTTAAAACTTTTGGCTCGCGGCGCTTTGCGCCGGTTGCGCTTCGGTGGCGAGGAATCCGCCGCGTTCTCCTCTTTTGGCCGGACAAAAAAACGGGAGGCTCTCGCCTCCCGGTGATTGACTGGCGACCGACGGTCAGTTGGACAGCAGGATGCTCCGGATTTCGGCGAGGCCGGCCGAGAGCATGGCCAGATCCTGCGGGGCGTTGCGCTTGAGTTCTTCGATCACGCTGCGCGCCGAGGTGGCCGTGGGGGCTTCGGCGCCGCCGCGTTGCAGGAGCGTTTGCCGGAGGGCGCGCAGATCGCTGGCCAGTTGCGCCCTGGCGCGCGCCTGCCAGCGGTTGCCGGCCGGCAGGTTGGCGATGGCGCCGCCGAGCCAGGCGAGGTCGAAGCTGGCGTCGATCTCGACGCAGGCGGCCGCGACTTCTTCGAGCGGCCGGCCGCCGCTGCGCGCCAGGTCGACCAGTTCGAACACGCCGGCGATTTCGGGCCGCGCTTCGAGCAGCGCGACGACCGCGTCCACGCCTTCCTTGCCGGCGCGGGCGGCCACCACGGTCCCGGCGACGGCGTCGCGGTAGGCGTCGATGATCTCGGCGATGCCGGCGTCGGCCTTCTGCGATACCAGGATCTGCCGCGTGGCGGCGCCGACCAGGTCGCGCAGGGCCATCATCAGCGCCATCTGCCGCGCGGAAGGAATCTTCAGGTCGAGCGTTTCGAGTTCCCTCCAGAGCGCCTCGGCGTCCAGCAGTTCGCTGGCGGCGTACCAGGCGGTGATGATCCGTTCGAGGCCGGCCCCGGTTTCGTCGCCGAGTTGCAGGGTGAAGGTCGTCCCCATGCGGTTGACCAGGCGGCTGACAATCTTCGTGGTGATGATTTCCCGGCGCAGCGGATGCGAGGGAATCTGCGCGGCGCATTTTTCCGCGATCGGGCCGGGGAAGTAGTTCACCAGCAGTTGCTGGAAGACCGGGACGTCCGGCAGGCGCGTCTCCAGGATGGCCTGTTTCAGGGCGATCTTGGTGTAGGCCAGGAGGACGGAAATCTCCGGCGCGGTCAGCCCGCGGCCCATCTGCGCGCGCTCGATGAGCTGCTTGTCGCCGGGCAGGAATTCGACGGCGCGGTCGAGGCCGCCGCTGGCTTCCAGGGCGCGGATGAGCTGTCCATGCGCGTTGAGCAGTTCCTTGCCGTGCGTCGTTTCCAGCGACACGGCTTGCGTCTGCTGGTAGTTGTCGACCAGCACCCGGCGGCCGACTTCTTCCGTCGCCGAGGCCAGCAGGGCGTCGCGCTGCTTGAGCGTCATGTCGCCGCTTTGCAGCAGGATCGAGGTCAGTATCTTGATGTTGACCTCGTGGTCGGACGTGCTGACGCCGGCGGAATTGTCGATCGCGTCGGTATAGTTCAGGCCGCCGTTCAGCGCGTATTCGATGCGCGCGCTTTGCGTGAAGCCGAGGTTGCCGCCCTCGCCGACGACCCTGGCGCGCAATTCGGCGGCGTCGATGCGGACGGCGTCGTTGGCGCGGTCGTTGGCGTCCTGGTGGCTCTGGGCGCTGGCCTTGAAGTACGTGCCGATGCCGCCGTTGTAGAACAGGTCGACCGGCGCCCGGAGGATGGCGCTGATCAGCTCGTTCGGCGTCATGTGCTCCGCTTCGACGCCCAGACGGGCGCGGACCTGCGGCGAGAGCGGAATGCTCATCGCGCTGCGCGGCCACACGCCGCCGCCCTCGGAGATGAGCGACTTGTTGTAGTCGTCCCACGACGAACGCGGCAGGTTGAACAGGCGGCGCCGTTCGGCGAAACTCATGACGGGGTCCGGGTTCGGATCGAGGAAGACGTGGCGGTGGTCGAAGGCGGCGACCAGCAGGGTCTGGTTGGAGCGCAGCAGGCCGTTGCCGAAAACGTCGCCGGACATGTCGCCGATGCCGACCGCCGTAAACGGCTCGCTCTGCGTGTCGCGGCCGAGTTCGCGGAAGTGGCGCTTGACGGATTCCCACGCGCCGCGCGAGGTGATGCCCATCTGCTTGTGATCGTAGCCGACCGAGCCGCCCGAAGCGAAGGCGTCGCCGAGCCAGAAGCCGTATTCGATGGCGATGGCGTTGGCGATGTCGGAGAAGGTCGCGGTGCCCTTGTCGGCGGCGACGACGAGGTAGGGATCGTCGCCGTCATGGCGGCGGACGTCCCTGGGCGGAACCGCCTTGCCGCCGATGAGGTTGTCGGTGATGTCGAGCAGGCCGCGGATGAAGGTCTGGTAGCAGGCGATGCCCTCGGCCAGCCAGGCGTCGCGGTCGCTCGCGGGCGGCAACTGCTTGCCGACGAAGCAGCCCTTGGCGCCGAGCGGCACGCCGACGACGTTCTTGACCATCTGCGCCTTCACCAGCGCGAGGCCCTCTGTGCGGTAATCCTCCATGCGGTCGGACCAGCGCAGGCCGCCGCGCGCGACGCTCGCGCCGCGAATGTGGATGCCTTCCATGCGCTGGTTGTAGACGAAGATTTCGTAGAGCGGCACGGGCTTGGGCAGGAAGGGAACGAGTTTCGACGAAATCTTGAACGAAAGGTAGCCCTTCGCCTGGCCGTCGGCGTCCCGCTGCCAGGCGTTGGTGCGCATCGTGGCGTGGAAGACGGTGCGATAGCCGGAGAGGATGCGGTCGTCGTCCAGATTGCTGACCTGATCGAGCGCGGCGCCCAGCTCGCGGTCGACTTCCTCCGCCTGGGTGTCGGTGGCCTCCAGGGCGAAGCGCGCCTGGAAGAAATCGGACAGCAGGCGGGCGATCCGCGGGTGACTGGACAGGCAGCGTTCGATGTAGGCCTGGCCGAACGGCAATCCGGCCTGGCGCAGGTAACGGCCGTAGGCGCGCAGGACGTTGATGCGCGGCGCGTCGAGTCCGGCCAGCAGGCACAGGCGGTTGAAGCCGTCGTTTTCGGCCTCGTTGCGCAGGAGCTTGCCCAGCAGGTCCGCGAAGGCGTTGCGGGTCGCCTCGTCTTCGAGCGCCTTGGCGCATGGCAGGCGCACGGCGAAGTCGGCGATGTGCAGATCCATGTTGGTCAGCCGGAACGGCTGCTCGGAAAGGACGGTCAGGCCGAGATTCTCGAAGACCGGCAGCACGGCGGACAGGGGACGCGGCTCGCCCTTCAGGAACAGCTTGATGTGCTGATGCGATCCGTCGTCGCCGTAGGGCGCGTTGACCTTGATTTCGATGCGCCCGCTGTTTTCGGCCATTTCGAGGCGTTCGAGGTCCGATACCGCCGAACTCGGCGGCACCTGTTCCTGATAGGCCAGCGGCAGCGCCGCGCCATACCGGCGCAGCAGCGCGTTGCCGCGCTCCTCGCCCGCGTGCTCGATCAGGTTGTGCTGCAATTCGTCCTGCCAGCCGCGGACGATGCGCGCGATGTCGCGTTCGATCGCCTCCGCGTCGTATTTGTAGGCGGCCCCTTCCGGGGTGCGCACGATCAGGTGCAGGCGCGAGAGCCGCGCTTCGCCGGTGTGGATGGTGAAATCGACGCTGCCCGCCTGCAAGGTATTGCGCAGCAGCTCCATGATGCGCAGGCGCACGGTCGTGTCGAAACGGTCGCGGGGAATGTAGACCAAGGCCGAAACGTAGCGGTTCCAGCGGTCGTTGCGCAGAAAGACGCTCACCCGCTGATGCTCGTGCAGCATGACGATGCCGTAGGCGGTGCGTTGCAGGTCGGCGGAATCGATCTCGATCAGTTCGTCGCGCGGATAGGTTTCGAGGGTGTTGCGCAGGGTCTTGTCGTTGTGTCCGCTCGGAACGAACCCGCTAGCGGCGCGCACGGCGGCCACCTTGCGGCGCACGACCGGTATCTCGGCCGTCGAAATGTGATAGACGTGGGCGGCGTACAGGCCGACGAAGACGTGTTCGCCGACGATCGCGCCGTTCGCGTCGCGCTCGCGCACGCCGATGTAATCGAGATAGCCCGAACGGTGCATGATCGAGCGCGCGTCCGCCTTGGTCAGGGTCAGCGCCGAGGGCAGTTTTTCGAGTTCGGCGATTTCATTCGGCATTCCGGCGCGGCAGTGTCCGAAACGCGGATGATCGGCGCGGCGCAGCAGGCCGAGTCCGCCTTCCGGCGCGCGCGCGAGGCTGGTCCCGCCGGGGTCGGCGTGGTAATGCGCGTGGCCAAGGAAGATGAAATTCTCGCTCGCCGCCCAGCGCAGGAATTCGATGATTTCTTCGTTGTCGGCGGATTTCGCGCCAAGGCCGCCGACGGCGGTTTCGACGCACTGGCGCATTGGCGCGAAATCCTCGACTGCGGCGCGGATGTCGGCCAGCACGTCGGCGATTTCGGCGCGCAGCGCGTCGATCGTCTCCTTGCCGCCGATCCGGTCGATTTCCAGGTGCATCCACGCCTCGGCGCGTGTCCCCTCCGCGCCGGGCCGGGCGCTTCTCTGGAAGGCGCCCGCCGCGTCGCGCTCGATGCCGAGCACCGGGTGGATGAGGCGGTGGATCGTCAGGCCGCGGTTATATACGGCCATCGTCACCGAGTCGACGAGGAAAGGCATGTCGTCGGTGACGATGTCGATGACCGTGTGCGGCGAATGCCAGCCGTGCCGGTCGAAATCGGGCGTATACAAGGTGACGGTCGCTTCGCCGGATTGGCGCTCCTGGCCGACACGGGCGTGCTGGATGGCCGCTCCGTGGAGTTCTTCGAGGTCGACGCCGAGGAAATTCTCGGCGTTGGCATTGGCGAAATAATGTTCGAGATGATCGGCGAGCACGGGAGAGAGCTTGTGCTTTTCCGAGATTTCGCGCAGGTTGCGGAGGGTGTTGCTGGTGCCTGATTCGTTCATGATGGATTCCTCCTCGTCCGGGATCGGTTCAGGCATGGCAAACCGGAAAGATCCCTGGGCGGCGGTTGTTATGAAAACGGACCTGGATCAAATTGACGACTATGACGACGATCGTTCGATGGAAACGATGAACCATTCTTCGCGTCCTTTCCTATAATAGCAAACGATGTATATTCAACAGATAGTTCTGTTTTGGAATAGACATGCGAAGAAAAATCCCCGGAACCGATCTGCTCATCGCCTTTGAGACGGCGGCCAGGCACCAGAGTTTCACGCGCGCGGCGGAGGAGCTGTCGCTGACGCAGAGCGCGGTATGCCGGAAAATATCGGCGCTGGAGGGCTATCTGGGCGTGCCGTTGTTCAATCGCGTCAAGAAACGGGTCTCGCTCTCCGACGCGGGCCAGCTCTACGCCAGGCAGATCCGCGAGAACCTGAAGCGCATCGAGCACGACACCCTGTTGCTGATGGCGCACCGAAGCGCGGGGCGGGTGCTCGAACTGGCGGTCATTCCCACTTTTGCGAGCCGCTGGCTGATTCCGCGCCTGGGGGATTTCCAGAAGCATCATCCGGAGATCACGCTCGACTTCACCACGCGCAACGAACCGTTCATGTTTACCGATACGCCGTTCGACGCGGCGATCCATTTCGGCGATCCGGTCTGGCCCGGCGCCGTCATCGAGTACCTGTTCGGAGAAGAAATGGTGCCGGTGTGCGTCCCCGCGCTCCTTGGCGGAAGACCGTCGGTCGAACCGTCGGAACTCGAAAAAATGCCGCTGTTGCACCAATCCGCGCGCCCCGACGCCTGGCGGGAATGGTTCGCGGTCGCCGGCCTGTCGAACGTCAACGCCATGGGCGGATCGCGCTATGAAATTTTCTCGATGCTCGTCGAGGCGGCCAAGGCCGGGCTGGGCGTGGCGCTGATGCCGCGGTTTTTCGTGCTCAGCGAAATCGCCCTGGGGGAACTCGTCGTGCCCTCTCCCTACGTGCTGCACAACCGGCGCAGCTATTACCTCGTATACCCCGAGGACAAGCGGGGGATGGAATCGCTGCAAGCCTTCGGCGGCTGGCTTCTCGCGCAGGCGAGACTCTACCGGGAGGCCGGGACGGCGGAAACGGCCGCCTAGCGTCCCTTCCGCCGACGACTCGACCGGATTCCCAACCCGAAAGGTTGCGAATTCAAATGACGCGGCGCGGCGCGCCGGAAAATACACACTGGATTCCCGCGTTCGCGGGAATGACGATCATCTTGATTTTCGCCGCGCCCGTCGTGGTTAGGGCGTTTTTGAATCAAACACGAACAAATCACTACCGTTCATGTGCAGGCTGAAATACAGTCTGTCACTCCAGTCCGAAAGGCCGTGAATTCAAATGACGCAGCGCGCCGGAATATACGTACTGGATTCCCGCTTTCGCGGGAATGACGATCCTGGTTTCAGTCGCACTCGTCGCAGTTAGAGTATTTCTGAATAAAACACAAGAAAATCACCATCATTCCAGTGCATGTGGAAATCAAATCCGTCACCCCCGTCCGAAAGGCCGCGAATTCAAGTGACGCAGCGCGACGCGCCGGAATATACATACTGGATTCCGCGTTCGCAGGAATGGCGGTCCTGGTTTTCGCCGTGCTCGCCGCGTTTACGGCGTCTTTGAATCAACCGCCCAAAAATTCCCGTCATTCCCGCGAAAGCGGGAATCCAGCGCGTTACCTCCAGCCCGAAGGGCTGCAAATATCGAAAGACGCCCCGGTAGGCGCAAGCGTGGATGGCGTACTTATTTCGGACGCGCTCCTGTCGGAAACGGCCAAGCGCCGCTGGGATTCAGCTTTGTCTTGGCGCCCGGCGCGGCGGCCGTCGACGGCGTGGAAGCCGTGCTGGCGGCCTTGGGCGCGGCGGCCTTCTTCGCGGCGGGTTTTGCGGCGGCGGTCTTGGGCGCGGCGGTTTTCTTCACGGCGGGTTTTGCAGCGGCGGCGGCCTTGGGCGCAGTGGTTTTCTTCACGGCGGGTTTTGCGGCGGCGGCCTTGGGCGTGGCGGCCTTCTTCACGGCGGGTTTCGCGGCGGCAGCGGCCTTGGGCGCGGCGGTTTTCTTCGCGGCGGGTTTGGTTTCCGCCGCAGCTTTCTTCACACTTGTTGCCATGGTCAACCTCCTTTAAGGGGCATGGGAAACATCTCGTTTGGAAACGATGCGAACTCCGGCCTGGCATGACCAAACCATTCAAGGCGCGCCGGAGCGGAACGCCGGTTGAATCTTTTGTCGATGATTCGCGGCGCTGGACTCCGCCGCCGGGGGGCAAGAAAACAGATTGCCGGCAAACCCGCAGCCGCGGCGGGAAAGCGCCGGCGGGGAAAACGGGCAGCCGTGGAAGCCTTGTTATGCAATCCAGTTGAATCCGTTTCGTGCGTTGTTCAAAGCGCGCCGCCAAATCGCGCGGGCCGATCGATCGAAGCCGTGCCGTCAACGAGTGACATGGCCGGAACGGCCAACCCTGGCTACTACATATTGTGTCGCCGTTCCAAATCTCGACTAATTGTAGTAATGGACATGGCTTGACGCAAGCGATTTTTTGTGAGTCACTCTTTTTGTCATAGAGGCTGTCGCCACGGGGCGAGCGGCCCGGTTTCTGGGTTACTTCCGGGTTACGCGGCGACGCGGGGCGGCAGGTTCCCGACGGCGAGCCGTTGCCATGCGAAACAGGGGCCTGGGTCGGTCTTTCGTTCCGGCGCGATGTCCGCGTGGCCGGCGAGCGCGGCGATCGGATAGTGTTCGCGCAGCCGTTCGATCAGGCCGATGAGCCGATCGTACTGGATGTCCTCGAACGGCTGATCATCGCATCCTTCGAGTTCTATGCCGATGGAAAAATCGTTGCAGCGCGGCCGCCCCCGCCAGCAGGAGATTCCGGCGTGCCAGGCGCGCCGGTCGCAGGAAACGAACTGGATGATCTCGCCATCCCTGCGGATCAGGAAATGCGCCGATACCCGCAGCGAACAAATGCCGGCGAAATAAGGATGTGCTCGCGGATCGAGCGCGTTGGTGAACAGGCGCTCGATGTCGCCGCCGCCGAATCGCGCCGGCGGCAGGCTGATCGCGTGGATGACGATCAGGGACGCGGCCTCGCCGCCGGGGCGCTCGTCGCAGTTGGGCGACGGGACACGGCGGACGCCGCCGAGCCAGCCGCCGTCCATCGCGGCGTTCACGTGGACGTCTCTTCGATGCCCAGCCGCTCGATGCGATAGCGTAGGGAGCGGAAAGTGATGCCGAGCAGGCGCGCCGCCGCGGTGCGGTTGAAGCCGGTTTTTTCCAGGGCTTCGAGAATGCTCTGTTTTTCCACGCGGTTCAGATGATCGTCCAGCGTTTCGCCGGAACGGCCTTCTCCCTCGCTGACGGCGGGATCGTCGGCGAGTTGCAGGTCGTCGAGTTCGATCCGGTCGCCGCGGCAAAGCGCGCTGGCCCGTTCGAGGACGTTTTCGAGTTCGCGCACGTTGCCGGGATAAGCGTAGTTGCACAAGGCGCGCATGGCTTCCTCGGACAGGCTGGGGTGGTTTTCCGGGTACATGCGCGACAGGATCGTTTCGACCAGGATCGGGATGTCCTCCCGCCGCTCGCGCAGGGTGGGCATTTTCAGCTCGATCACGTTCAGCCGGTAGTAGAGGTCCTGCCGGAACGCGCCCGCGTCGACGCAATCCTTCAACGGCTTGTGCGTGGCGGATACGATGCGCACGTCGACGGCTTCCTCGACCGCGCTTCCGACCTTGCGCACCTTTTTTTCCTGGATGGCACGCAACAGCTTGACCTGCATGGGAAGCGGCAGGTCGGCGACCTCGTCGAGGAAGAGGATTCCGCCGTTGGCCGTCTGGAAAAAGCCGTCGCGGTCGCCGTCGGCGCCGGTGAACGCGCCCTTGCGGTAGCCGAAAAATTCGCTTTCCATCAGGTTTTCGGGAATGGCGCCGCAGTTGACCGGAATGAACGGCGCCGTCCGGCGCGAACTGCAATGATGGATCAGCCGGGCCGCCAGCTCCTTGCCGCTGCCCGATTCGCCGGAAATGTAGACCGGGGCCTGGCTGCGCGCGAGCCGGTCGATCATGGCGCGGACGGCGACGATCGCCGGCGAGCCGCCGGTCAACTGGCCGCTGTTTCCGGCGATCCCGTCTTTCGACGATTCGTTCGCCGCGCCCGCCTTGGGGAGACTGATGGCCGACTTGATCAGCGCGCGCAGCGAGTCGAGCGCCACCGGCTTGGCCAGATAGTCGAAAGCGCCGGCCTTGAGCGCGGCGACGGCGTTGTCGGCGCTACCGAAGGCCGTGATGACGGCGACCGGCGTTTCTCCGTATTCGGCGTTGATCAGGCGCACGATCTCCAGTCCTTCTCCGTCGGGCAGGCGCATGTCGGTCAGGCACAGGCCGTAGCGTTCCTTTTTCAGGAATTGCCTCGCCTCCGCCACGGTGCCGGCGCAATCGGCCGACAGGCCCATGCGCGCGAGGGTCAGGTCGAGCAGCTCGCGGATGTCTTCCTCGTCATCGATGACCAGTACGCGCGGCAGCTCTTCGCGCTTTCGGCCGCTCTTGTCGATACTCATTCGGTACTCCTTCCCGCTATGCAAAAATCGGCGCCACCCTGGCTGTCCAGGAGTTCGAGACTGGCGCCGTTGGCGTCGCACAACTCGCGCGCGATGTACAGGCCCAGCCCGGTGCCGCGGCTGTGCGTCGTGAAAAAAGGCTCGAAAATCTGTTCGCGGTGCGCCTCGTCGACGCCCTCGCCGTCGTCGATCACGTGCAGGTCGACATGACGGTCGCGGTCTTGCGTGCACAGACGGACGCTTCCGGCGACCCGGCGCGAATAGCGCAAGGCGTTGCCGACGAGGTTCCACAAAATCTGGTGCAGATGCGCCCGGTCGAACAGCAGGATCGCGCGCCCGGAAATCTCGACCTGCACGACGCCGGCGGGAACTTCTTCCTTGATGACGAATTCCTCGACGAAAAGCGGCAGCGCCTGCCGCAGGTCGATGAACTCGCGCTGGATGCGGTCGCGCTGGCCGAGTCCGAGCACGTCGCTGACGATGCGCTCGACGCGCTGGGCGTTGTCGAGCACGATGCGCAGCAGGCGGTCGCTGGTCGGGCCGGCGGACTCCTCGCGCATCAGCTCGCCGGCGTGCTTGATGGCCGAGAGCGGATTCCTGATCTCGTGCGCGATGCTGGCCGTCAGGCGTCCGAGCGCGGCCAGCTTGATCTGCTTGGCCCGCTCCTGCAAACGCCCGATGTCTTCGAGGAGGACCAGCACGTCGCCCTCGGAACTCGCGGTGTCGATGAAGCGCGCGCGCAGGGGGATGCCGCTTGCCGGCGCGCGGATCATGACCGGCTCGTCGCCGCCCCGCGCGCGCCAGTTCTGGAAACCCACCGCCAATTCGGTCGAATAGGTGGCAAGCATGCGCCGCTCCGGATTGCCCAGACCGAGCAGGCGCTCGACGCGCGGATTGTGCTGCTTGACCAGCCCCTTGCGATCCAGGACGAGAACGCCGTCCTGCATTTCCTCGATGACGCGCTGGCTGATGATCGTCTGGTTCCTGAGCGCCTCGCCGCGCCGGCGGGCCAATTCCTCGTTGACGATGACGCGCCGGGCCAACATGCGGGCCGAGATCGCGACGGCGAAAAAACTGGCGCAAAACAGGCCGGTCTGGAAAAAATCCGTCGCCCCGCGCGCGCTTCCCCACGCGCGCCAATACCCCTCGGCCAGCACGGCCAGGGTCGCCATGGCCGCGTACAACAGAACCAGGCGTCCCTGCCCGACCAGGCCGGCGCCGGTCACCGTGACCAGCAGCAGCGTGCCCAGGCTATCGCGCAATTCCTCCTTGGTATGGAACAGCCAGGTCAGGATCAGCACGTCGAGCAGCACCTGGATGCCGAGCTGCCGGTTGAAACGCCGCCGATGGAAATGCAGCGCGGCGAGCGAGGCCGCGTTGGCCAGAAAATAGAAGCACACCACCACGGACTGAAGGGAAATGCGGCCCTGGCCAATCAGGGAGGAAAAAGGCGACTGGAAAAACAGCGGCGGGACGAGCAGCGCGGCAACGCATAGCCGGTAGATGCCGAAATAGCGCAGGGCCTTCCAGTGCGTTGGCGAAATCGGCGAAGCGTTCGCGCTCGTTGCGTCCGGCATGGCGGGTCAGTTCGTCCGGTCCTGCGCCGCGCGCTGATGCTCGGCGCAACAATAATGGGCCGCGCCTTTCCGGAAGCTCTCGCTTTCAGGAAGATAAACGCCGCACCGGGCGCACCTGACCATCTGCTCCGGCGGATTTGCCACGCGCTCCCTCCCGCGCGGGCGGCGATTCCCCGAACGGCGAAAAAACCAGAGGATAACGAGAACCAGCCCGATCAGAAGCAAATATCTCATGGCCTGAATTTTGCGCGATTGCGCACAAGCATAGCAGACGAAAGACCAAAACGACCACCCACGGAGCGCGGCGAAAGGCAAAACGTCGGCCACGGAGGGTACGGAGAAACACGGAGAAAAGCGAATCAACCGCAACGGGCACGACGCCCGCGCTCCATTCAAAACCTCCCTCTTGAGTGAGATGTCGCGCCGAAGGCGTGACGGAGGGAGTTGGGCGGTCGAATTCCCAAATACGGTTTGGAAGACCCCCCCGGCTCTTCCCTCGGCGGTTCGACTCCTTCCGGCTCGCGGCTTTGCCGCGAGCCACCTTCATCGAGAGGGGGGATTGTCCAGATCATGGGCTGGGATAGCGGAGCGAATCCCACCACGAGTGGTTGAGCCAAGAGGTACAAATAGTAGGGCGCGACGGGCGGATGATATTTGCCCTTGTGAAATTCGCCGCGCCATGATTGAAAAACACGGCAGGCGTGAATGCTGGGATTCGCTTTGCTCACCCCGATTTATGCGGGTCTTGTAAGTGAAACGGTCTTCACCGACCGGTGCGCTGGCGTTTTCCAGAAGATCGAGGGGGACTTGGGCGTTCCTGTCGAGTCGCGGATGCAAACCGGCGGCGGGGGCGGGTTTGGCCGTCCTGCGTCTTTCGGGCTTGCCGCCGCGCTTGCGTATCCCTTCTCCGGCCTCGTGGCCGGGCTTTCTTAATTTCCACGCCCGGCGGTGTGAGCCGCCGCACGCCTCCGCCGATGAAGCGTGGCCCGCGGTTGGCGAAGCACTCAAGCAGTCTGGCGTGTTCGATCTGCTTGTTGGTGATCTCTCGCCCGTTTCCCCGGCGACGTGGCAGACTCGAACTTGCTCATGGGCCTCAACAAATGCGATGACGGTTGGGGGGAAAGAAGGGGGTGTTCATATCATTCCGGTGCGTGAATACAGGACACAACATAACCATGTGTCATCCCCGCTTTTGTTTTTCGCCGTGCCCGCCGCGCCGTCGCGGTTATCCGCTTTTTACGTCCGGTTTTCGATCAGCGCCACGGCATCGGCCGAGATACCTTCTTCACGTCCCACGAAACCCAGCTTTTCCGCCGTCTTGGCCTTTACGTTTACCCGTTCCGCCGGAATGCCCAAGTCGTCCGCGATCAGCGCGGCCATGCGCGGGATGTGCGGGGCCATTTTCGGGCGCTGCGCGTGGATCGTCGCATCCACGTTCACGATGCGCCAGCCCGCGCCGGCCAGCCGGTCGCGGACGGCGCGCAGGAGAACGCGGCTATCCGCGCCGCGATAGCGTTCGTCCGTATCCGGGAAAAGCCGCCCGATGTCGCCCATCCCGGCCGCGCCCAGCAGCGCGTCGATGATCGCGTGCAGCAGCGCGTCGGCGTCGGAATGGCCGAGCAGGCCGGATTCGTGCGCGATCTCGACGCCGCCGACGATGAGCTTGCGCCCAGGGGCGAGCGCGTGGATGTCGCTGCCTTGTCCGACGCGGATCATGGATTTCCCGCCTTCAGCATCCGTTCGGCCAGTTCCAGGTCGGCCGGGTAGGTTATCTTGAAATTGCTCGCGTCCGCCCGCACCAACAGCGGCCGGCAGCCCATCGCTTCGAGCGCGCCGGCTTCGTCGGTGACCGCCGGCCGGCCGTCCAGCGCCCGCCGCAGCAGGCCGTAGCGGAACATCTGCGGCGTCTGCGCCTGCCACAGCCCCTCGCGCGGCTCGGTCGCCGCCACGCGCCGCCCGGCGTCCGCGCGCTTCAGGGTATCCGCGACGGGAACCGCCAGCAGGCCGCCGACGGGATCGTCCCGCAACGCCTCGCACAAGTGATCCAGCAGCGCCCGCGACAGGCAGGGCCGGGCCGCGTCGTGCACCAGCATCCAGTCGTCCCGCGAAACGATGCGTTCGACGGCGGCGAGACCGTTGGCCACGCTCTCGGCGCGTGTCGCCCCACCACGGCGCAGCGCCTCCAGCTTCCCGCCAAGGTCCGACCAGTCATACGTTTCCCACCAGGCGTCGTCCGGCGCGAGAACCACCCACACCCGCTCGATGCGCTCGCAACGGCACAACGCGGCCAGCGCGTGATGAATCATCGGCCGCCCCGCCAAGGGCAGGTATTGCTTGGGAATCCCCCCGCCGAAGCGGACGCCGCTTCCGGCGGCGGGGACAAGGGCATAATGTCTGGACATCGGCGGATTCTAGCCGAACGCCGGAGAAACGGTCGACCACGACGGGCGCGGCGGAAGGTGAAAGCTTTCAAAAGATTTTTCTCCGTGTTTTTCCGTGAACTCCGTGGCCCAAGGTTTTTCGGCGGCGCGGCGTGATTGGAAGAACGACCGCCCGACTCCTTCCGACCCGCCTTTGGCGGGCCACCTACCTCAAGAGGGAGGCTTGGCTTGCGGCGCTTCGCGCCGGAGTTTACGCGCTGGATTCCCGCTTTCGCGGGAATGACGGGGGGATTTTCGTGGGAGTGACGGGGTGAGCGTGAGAGCGGCGAGGAATTTCTTTCGCTTTTCGCCTTCCGCCGCGCTCTTCGCGGTCAAAAGGGTTTTCGCCTTTCTCCGTGTTCTCCGTGGTCAATGTTTTTCGCCTTCCGCCGCGCCCGCCACGGTCAAAAAGTTTCGCACCTTGTCGCATCGAAAGCCTCGCGCAGGGACGCCGGATCATATTCTGATGAAATGTTCCCGGTAATACTTCAGTTCCTCGATGGATTCGCGGATGTCGGCGAGGGCCGTGTGCGCCGAGGCTTTTTCGAAGCCCTTGGCCACTTCGGGTTTCCAGCGCCGGCAGAGTTCCTTGAGCGTGCTGACGTCGATGTTGCGGTAATTGAACCACGCTTCGAGCGCCGGCATGTAGCGCACCATGAAGCGCCGGTCCTGGCCGATGGAGTTGCCGCACATCGGGCTGATTCCCCGCGCCACGTATTCCCGCATGAACGCGAGCGCCGCCGCCTGCACGGCGGCTTCGTCGAGCGTGGACGCGCGTACCCGTTCGATCAGGCCCGATTTGCCGTGCGTGGCCTTGTTCCATTTATCCATCGCGCCGAGCGTCGCCTCGGACTGGTGCAGCGCCCACACGGGCGATTCGGCCACGGTTTCGAGATGGCTGTCGGTGACGATCATCGCCAGTTCGATGATGCGTTCGCGTTCGGGGTCGAGGCCGGTCATTTCCATGTCCAGCCAGACGAGATGATTATCGTTCCGTGCCATGTCATATCCTGGGTGAAATGTGATCGGGGGAAAGGCGGAACGCGAAACGTCCTTCATGGCCCGTATTTCACGTCCCGCCTTTTTTGGGATAATCCGTTCCTTCTCCAAAACCGCATTTTGGCACAGCTCGATGTCCGCTTCCCTCAACTCCTTTTCCGTGGCCTTTCTCGGCGCGCTGCTTCTGATGGCGATCCTGCGCCTGTGGCTCGGTTTCCGGCAGATCGCGCACATCCGCGCGCACCGGGCGGCGGTGCCGGAGCGGTTCGCCGGCCGCGTCCCGCTCGCGGCCCACCAGAAGGCGGCCGACTATTGCGTCGTCCGCGTCCGTTTCGGCCGGCTCGCGCTGGTCATCGAGATCGCCGTGCTGCTGGCCTTCACGTTCGGCGGCGGGCTGGAGGCCTTGCACGCCTTCTGGTCGGCGCGCCTGGACGGCCTGTGGTACGGCGTCGCCCTGATCTTCAGCGTGATGTTCCTTTCGGGCGCCGTCGATCTGCCGATGTCGCTGTACGCGCAATTCGTCATCGAGCAGCGTTTCGGTTTCAACCGCATGACCCTTCGCCTGTTCCTGCTCGACCTCGCCAAGCAAGTCGCGCTGGGTCTGGCCATCGGCGCGCCGGCGCTGCTCGCCGTCCTGTGGCTGATGGCGCGCATGGGCGAGGCGTGGTGGTTGTACGTCTGGCTGTTCTGGTGCGCTTTCAACCTGCTGGTCCTGTTCGCCTACCCGGCGTGGATCGCTCCCCTGTTCAACACCTTCGCGCCGCTCGACGACGACGCGCTGAAAGATCGCATCGAAGCCCTGCTCGCCCGCTGCGGATTCGCCAGTTCCGGCCTGTTCGTGATGGACGGCTCCCGGCGCTCCGCCCACGGCAACGCCTATTTCACCGGCCTTGGCAGAACCAAGCGCATCGTTTTTTTCGACACGCTGCTCGGCCGGCTCGAAGCGCCGGAGGTCGAGGCGGTGCTGGCGCACGAACTGGGGCATTTCGCGCGCCGCCACATCGCCAAGCGCATCGCGCTGATTTTCGCCGCGACGCTGTTCCTGCTCTACATCCTCGCCCGGCTGATGGACGCCGGCTGGTTCTACGCCGGCCTGGGCGTCGCCTCGGAGAGCGCCCGCAACACGGCGATGGCGCTGATCCTGTTCTTCCAGATCGTCCCGGTATTCGCCTTTCTGGCCACGCCGCTGGCCAGCCTGCTTTCGCGCCGCCACGAGTTCGAGGCCGA
Source organism: Accumulibacter sp. (assembly GCA_031257115.1). Lineage (GTDB taxonomy): Bacteria > Pseudomonadota > Gammaproteobacteria > Burkholderiales > Rhodocyclaceae > Propionivibrio. The sequence continues at coordinate 59,282 of JAIRPF010000075.1, read as the reverse complement.
CCGCTACGCGGCCGAGCACGCCTCGGCGGCCGATCTCGTCCAGGCGCTGGTCAAGCTGTACGAGGACAACGCCGCGACGCTGACGCCCGATCCCCTGCACTCCCTGTTCTACGACTCGCATCCGCCGGCGGCGCAGCGCGTCTCGCGCCTGCTTTCCCTGTCGCCTTCTCCGTCCCTTTCGCCGTCCGGCCCGACTTGAAGCTCGAAGGAACGATCGTCGCCGCGCACGGCCGGCATTACCTCGTCGAATTGCCCGATGGCGGCGCGCTGCCCTGCTTTCCGCGCGGCAAGAAAAGCGGCCTGGCCTGCGGAGACCGGGTCTCGATCGCGCGCAGCGGCGACGCGCAAGGCGTCATCGACGCCGTCCTGCCGCGCCGCTCCCTGTTCTACCGCTCCAACGCCCTGCGGCAAAAACTGATCGCGGCCAACGTCACCCAGGTCGTCATCGTCGTCGCGACGGAACCCGGCTTTTCGGAAAACCTCGTCACGCGCTGCCTCGCCGCCGCCGAAAGCCAGGGCATCGGCGCGTTGATCGTGCTCAACAAATGCGATCTCGCCGACCGCCTGCCCGCCGCCGAAACCGCGCTCTCCCCGTTCGCCCGTCTCGGCTATCCGTTGCTCCGCCTGTCCGCGCGCGCGAGCGCGGAGGCCCTGCGCCCGCATCTCGCGGGACAGGCGAGCGTCCTGGCCGGCCCGTCGGGCACGGGCAAATCGACGCTGATCAACGCGCTCGCGCCCGGCGCCAACGCGCGCACCCGCGAGATTTCGGAGGCGCTCGGCGCGGGCCGGCACACCACGACGCACACCACGCTCTACCGCCTGCCGGACGGATCGCCGCTCATCGACTCGCCGGGATTGCAGGAATTCGGTCTGCGCCACCTGTCCCGCCCGGAAATCGAACGCGGCTTCCGCGAATTCCGCCCCTTGCTCGAAAGCTGCCGGTTCCGCGACTGCCGCCACGACCGCGAACCAGGCTGCGCGATCCGCGCCGCCGTCGAAGCCGGCGCCATCGACCCAAACCGTTACGCGGCTTTCCGCCTGTTGACCGGCGAATCGCGCGCGCCCTGATTCCACCCCGGATCGCCCGCGCCGCTTCCATCCCCCTCGTCATTCCCACGCAAGCGGGAATGACGGGTTTTCCGTTTGTGTGTCTGCTCATCCGCGTTTGATGATTCAACTGCCCAACTCCTTCCGTCATGCGGCTTACGCCGCACGATACCTCCCTCGGGAGGGAAGCTTTGATATTGGAGCGCGGGCATCCCGCCCGCGCTCCATTTTTGGTGGGGCAACTCATTAGCGACAGGCATTCATGCCTGTCGCTGTGAACGAACCTGGAAGGGGTTGGCACCCCTCCCAAGTGGTCACGGTCGAAACCCCGGCCTTCCAGGCCGGGGATTTCAGCCTTCGCACCGCCCCGAAGGGCGGGTTTCAAACCGGAGTCAGTTTTACGATGAACTGGATTTCCGCAATCAAGGAAATAACGACATTCTTGAGGAAAGAGGCTCGCGCGATAGTTTCAACTCGCGCGAAGCTCATATGGATCGGGATGAGCGCCGCGGGCAGGATCGCCCCGTGGGCAAACACGGCTTCTGATAGAATCGCGGGCGAATCGGCGGTGAGGCGCGAGTCTGATATTTCTGTCGATTTTGGCCGCGCCAGTCTTTCATGTCCCTGTCCCCTCTGAAAAGCGAAATTCCATGTTTGGTTTCCTGAAAAAAACCGCCGACGCCGCGCCGAGCGACGCATCGTCCGCGCCCTCCTGGCGCGAGCGCCTGAAGGCGGGACTCGCGCGCACGCGCGCGCAGCTCGGCGGCAAGTTCAAATCGATCTTTTCGCGCGGCAAGGTCGACGCGGAATTGCTCGAAGAACTGGAGGCCCTGCTGCTGGTGAGCGACGTGGGCATCGAAGCGACCCGGTACCTGCTCGAAGAATTGAAGGAGCGCGCCCGGCGCGACCGGATCGAGACGCCCGAAGGCATCCAGGAGGCGCTGGCCGCCGCGCTGCTCGACTTGCTGCGGCCGCTCGAACAGCCGCTCGACGCGACGGCGCGGCGGCCGTTCATCATCATGATCGCCGGCGTCAACGGCGCGGGAAAGACCACCTCGATCGGCAAGCTCGCCAGGCATTTCCAGGCGCGGGGGCTGTCCGTCCTGCTCGCCGCGGGCGACACTTTCCGCGCGGCGGCGCGCGAGCAACTGCAAGCCTGGGGCGAGAAGAACGGCGTCACCGTCATCGCGCAGGAATCCGGCGACCCGGCGGCGGTCATCTTCGACGCCATTTCGGCGGCCAAGGCGCGCGGCGTCGACGTGGTGCTGGCCGACACCGCCGGCCGCCTGCCGACGCAGCTCCATCTGATGGAAGAAATCGCCAAGGTGCGCCGCGTCATCCAGAAAGCCGACCCGACCGCGCCGCACGAAACGCTGCTCGTGCTCGACGCCAATTTCGGGCAGAACGCCCTCGCGCAGGTCAAGGCGTTCGACAAGGCGATCGGCGTCACCGGCCTCGTCGTCACCAAGCTCGACGGCACGGCCAAGGGCGGCGTGATCGCGGCCATCGCCCGCCAGTGCCCCAAGCCGATCCGCTACATCGGCGTCGGCGAGGGCATCGACGACTTGCGGCCTTTCGTCGCCAAGGATTTCGTCGATGCGATTTTTGAATAGGAGCAACTCATTAGCGGCAGGCATTCATGCCTGCCGCTGTGAACGAACTTGGAAGGGGTTTGCACCCCTCTCCAAGTGGCTACGGTCGAAACCCCGGCCTTCCAGGCCGGGGATTTCAGCCTTCGCACCGCCCTGAAGGGCGGGGTTTCAAACCGGAGTCAGTTTTACGATGAAAAAGCGATCGATCACGACGGGCGCGGCGAGCACAACGGACACAACGAAAGCAGGAAATCCATTGGCTTTTACCTTGTTCTCGCTTTGGCTTTTCGCCGTGCCCGTCGTGTTCGTCGTGGTTGAAAAGCTCTCGCCTCCGATCCTGCGCGCTGCCTGGCTCCCGCGTCGCTCCAACCCAGACCGCCGCGCCGATGCGTCGGGCAAGCCGGGACGCCGGTCATCTTCGCGGCCCGCGCCTTCGATACCGCCGGGTGTTCCGCCGGTGCTATCATGCCGGCCGTCGACCGGGTGACGCGCGGCTTTCGCGCGATACCGATACGCGCCGCGAAAAACGGGGGAGACGGCCCCGATCCTTGGGCCCGATCCTTGAACCGAAAATTGTTCTCGAAACCGACTTCCGAATAATGCCACGCCTGACCGGATCCGACGGGATGGACAGCCTGCGCATCGACAAATGGCTGTGGGCCGCGCGTTTCTACAAGACGCGCTCGCTCGCCACCGAGGCCATCCGCGCCGGGCACGTTCGCTGGAACGGCGAAATACCGAAACCGGCGCGGGAAATCCGTCCCGGCGACGCGCTGGACATCGCCATCGGCCCGATGCGCTGGACGGTGATCGTGCGCGCGCTCGACGAACGGCGCGGGCCGGCCGCCGAAGCGCAACGGCTTTACGAGGAAACCGCCGAGAGCCGCGCGCGGCGCGAAACCCTCAAGGAAAACCTGCGCCTCGCGCCCGCGCCGGGCAGCGATCTCAAGGGCCGCCCGACCAAGAAGGCGCGGCGTCTGATCCACCGCTTCAACGAACCGTATTGACCAGGCCGCCGCCCATGCCCCGCCTCCCCAAACTGCCGCAAGCGTGGATCGTCACGCTGTCCGCCGCCGGCATCCTGCTCATTACCATGGGCGCGCGCCAGTCGCTCGGACTCTTCGTCATGCCGCTCAACGCCGGGCTGGGCGTCGACATCGCCTCGATCAGCCTGGCGCTCGCCATCGGCCAGTTCGTCTGGGGCGCCGTCCAGCCGCTCGCCGGCGCGCTGGCCGACCGCTTCGGCCCCGCGCGCATCCTGTACGGCGGCATCTGCCTGATGGCTCTGGGCAGCGCGATCACCCCGTGGCTCGGCGGCGTTTCGGGATTGATCGCGTCATTGGGATTGCTCTCCGCCGCGGGTTCCGGCGCCAGCAGCTTTTCCGTGCTTTTCGGCGCGGCGGCCAACCGCCTGCCGATGGCGGCGCGCGGAACCGCATCGGGCGTCATCAACGCGGGCGGTTCCTTCGGCCAGTTCATTTTCGCGCCGATCCTGCAAAAACTGATCCAGGCCGTCGGCTGGATCGGTGGCATGATGTCGCTGGCGCTGATGGTGCTCCTCGCCCTGCCGCTGGTGCGCAACGTGGCCTCCGGCGCCGCCGTCCGCGCCCGCCCGGACGCGGGCGGCGGCGAATCCGGGCCGTGGCGCAGCATCGTGGAAGCCATGAAAAACCGCGACTACCTGCTGCTGCACGCCGGATTCTTCACCTGCGGCTTCCACGTCGCCTTTCTGGTCACGCACCTGCCCGGCGAGATCGGCCTGTGCCACCTGCCCCCGTCCGTGGCCGGCTGGTCGCTCGCCATCATCGGATTGACCAACGTTTTCGGCAGCCTGATGGCGGGCGCTTGCGTCGCCCGCTATCGCGGCAAGCACATCCTGTTCTGGATGTACGGCTCGCGCGCGCTGATGATCGCCATCTTTCTCGCCGCGCCGCGCACCGACCTGAATTTCTACCTGTTCGCCGTCGGACTCGGCTTCACCTGGCTGGCCACGGTGCCGCCGACCGCGGCGATCGTCGGCAAACTGTTCGGAGTGCGCTACCTGGGCACGCTTTTCGGACTCACGCTGCTCTCGCACCAGACCGGCGGCTTCCTCGGCGCCTGGTTGGGCGGGCTGTCGATCGCGCGTTTCGGCGATTTGTCGTGGATGTGGTACGCCGACATGGCGCTGGCCGGCTTCGCGGCCCTGGTCAACCTGCCGATCCGCGAAGCCCCCGTCGTCCCCTCGGCCCGCCAAACGGTCTGACCGCCCGACGCTCCGAAAGCCACGAAGGGCGCGGCGAAAGACAAGAGCGAAAAGCAGCAACCACGACGGACACGGTGAAAGGCAAAGAAACCCCCCGTCATTCCCGCGAAAGCGGGAATGACGGGGATTCGCGGGCGGTTGATTCAAGAAACGCGCCGCCGCGCGGGCCGCCTCCCTCAGGAGGGGCTTGTTCAGGACAATAGGTTGGGGTTCGCCTGGCTCGCCCCGACCCATGCGCGCCCTCCCCCTCGTCATTCCCGCGAACGCGGGAATCCAGTTCGTGATCTCCGACCCGAAGGGCCGCCAATTCAAAGGATGCGGCGCTGCGCGCCGGAAAGTACGTTTCTGGATTCCCGCGTTCGCGGGGATGACGGGGTTTCTTGTTTTTCGTCGTATCCATCGTATCGGTCGTGCCCGCCGTGTTCGCCGTGGTTGATGATTTTTACTTTTCGCCGTGGCTTTCCGTATTCGCCGTGATCAAAAGATTTTCGCCATGCGACCGTGGTTTGATGCGATGGCTCTGTCCTGCCCGCGCGTTCATGACGGGCAGGAGCGCTGTGATAAACTCGATCCACCTTTCCGAGGATCGCCGCCATGCCCGACTCCAAGATTTTCGAAGAACTCGGCGCCCGCCTGAGCGCGCTGCTCGCCGCCAGTCCGGCCGCCGACATCGAGAAAAACGTCCGCGCCCTGCTCTCCGGATTTTTCGCCAGGCTCGATCTGGTCGGCCGCGAGGAGTTCGACATACAGGCGCAAGTCCTGCAACGCACGCGCGAGAAACTGGAGGCGCTGGAAGAGCGCGTCGCGCGGCTGGAGAAGCCCGTCGACCCGGACGGCGGCGAATGATCCGGCTTTCGCCCGCCGCGCCCCGGCCGCGCCGCCATGTCGCTCGCCATCGTCAATAGCCGGGGACTCGACGGACTGGGCGCGCCGCCGGTCGCCGTCGAGGTGCATCTGGCCGGAGGGCTGCCGAGCGTCACGCTGGTCGGCCTGCCGGACACGGAAGTCAAGGAGGCCCGCGACCGGGTCAGGGCGGCGTTGCAGAATTCCGGATTCGAATTTCCCGCCCGGCGCATCACCGTGAACCTGGCGCCCGCCGATCTGCCCAAGGAATCCGGGCGCTTCGACCTGCCCATCGCGCTCGGCATCCTCGCCGCCTCGGGCCAGATTCCGCCCAGTCTCGGCGATTGCGAATTCGCCGGAGAACTCTCCCTGTCCGGCCACCTGCGGCCGATTCGCGGCGCGCTGGCGATGGTGCTGGCCGCCGCGCGGCGCGAGGGCGAATTCATCCTGCCGCGCGAGAGCGCGCGGGAAGCCGCCCTGGCGCACGGCGCGCGCATCCTGGCCGCCGACACGCTGCTCGACGTTTGCGCCCATCTGACTGGGCAGAGGCCGCTGGAAACCTGTCCGCCCCTGGACGGCGACGCCGCGCCGGCCGCCGCGACGCTCGACCTCTCGGAAGTGCGCGGCCAGGCGCAGGCCAAGCGGGCGCTGGAAATCGCCGCGGCCGGAGGGCATTCGATCCTGCTCGCCGGCCCGCCCGGCACCGGAAAATCCATGCTCGCCAGCCGCCTTTCCGGCCTGCTGCCGCCGATGACGCGGGAAGCGGCGCTGGAATCGGCGGCCATTCTGTCGCTGGCCGGCCAGTTCAAGCCGGAGCAATTCGGCCGTCATCCCTACCGCTCGCCGCATCACACGGCCTCCACCGCCGCGCTGGTCGGCGGCGGCGGCATTCCGCGCCCCGGCGAAATATCGCTGGCGCATCGCGGCGTGCTGTTCCTCGACGAGTTTCCGGAATTCGACCGCCGCGTCCTTGAGGCGCTGCGCGAACCGATGGAAAGCGGCCGGATACATATTTCCCGCGCCGCGCGGCAGGCCGAATTTCCGGCGCAATTCCAACTGGTCGCGGCGATGAACCCCTGTCCGTGCGGACATCATGGCGATCCGCGCGGCAAGTGCCGCTGCACGCCGGATCAGATCGCCCGCTACCGGGGCAAGCTCTCCGGCCCCCTGCTCGACCGCATCGACCTGCAAATCGAAGTCCCGTCGCTCTCGCCCGAAGCCCTGCAAGGCGCGCCCGAGGGAGAATCGTCCGCCGCCGTGCGCGCGCGCGTGGCCGAGGCGGCCAGCCGCCAGCTCCAGCGCCAGGGCAAGCCGAACGCCCGCCTGGAACCGCGCGAGATCGACGCCCATTGCCGCCCCGACGAAAGCGGCGCGGCGCTGCTCAGAAACGCCGTGGCCCGCCTCAATCTTTCCGCGCGCGCCTATCACCGGATACTGCGCGTCGCGCGCAGCATCGCCGACCTGACCGGCAGCCGCGCCGTCCAGCCCGCGCACATCGCCGAGGCCATCCAGTACCGGCGATTCACCAGGGATTGAAACGGCGGCGCGTTCGCAGGGGTAGCTTGGAGGACGCGGGGAAAACAAGAACGGAAAGCGATTAACCGCAACGAACATGGCAAACACGACGAAAAGCAAGGAAAACCCCCGTCATTTCCGCGTTCGCGGGAATGACGGGGGCAATGGAACTGCCATCTCTCGATCCAGAAACATCCCGGAAACGGAATTGCCCAAGGAAGCTACCAAGGCGTCTGGCCGAAGGCGGCGGCGAAGCGGTCGGCGATTTCGTCGCGGCTTGGGGCGTGATTCTGCCCTCCGCGGCTGGCGGCCTTGATCGCGCCCATGACGGCGGCCAGACGCCCGGCGCGCTCCCAATCCCAATGCCTGGCGATGCCGTACAGGAGGCCGGCCCGGTAGGCGTCGCCGCAGCCGGTCGGGTCGACGACCTGGCTCGCGGGCACGCAGGGAATGTCGATCCGGCGTCCGCCGGCATGGATGTGGGAGCCGTCGGCGCCGCGCGTGACGATCAGCGCCTCGGTCCTTCCGGCCAGCGCCTCCAGCGAAAGGCCGGTCCGCTCGCAGGCGAGCCTCGCTTCGTAGTTGTTGAAACAGGCGCAGAGCGCCTGATCGAGGAAATGCAGGATTTCGTCGCCGGAGAACATCGGCAGGCCTTGACCCGGGTCGAAAACGAACGGAATCCCGGCGGCGGCGAGTTCCCCGGCGTGGTTCAACATGCCGTCCCGCCCGTCCGGCGCCACGATGGCCAGGGTGACATCCCCGGCGTCGGAAACGCGATTCAGGTGCGAAAAGATCATCGCGCCGGGGTGGAACACGTTGATCTGGTTGCCGTCGAGATCGGTCGTGATGAACGCCTGCGCGGTATGGCTGCCCTCGACGCGCCGCACGTGCTCCCGCGACAGTCCCAGGCTGTCGAGCCGGTCGAGATACGGGCCGGCGTCGTCGCCGACCGTGGCCATGATCCTCGGCGCGTCGCCAAGCAGCTTGAGGCCATACGCGATGTTTCCGGCGCACCCGCCGAACTCGCGGCGCATTTCGGGCGCCAGGAAATTCAGGTTGTGATTCTGCTCCGGCAGGATATGGTTATCGAAACGGTCATGAAAAACCAAGATCGTGTCGTAGGCGATCGATCCACAGATGAGAGGCGACATGGTTTCGGCGGCGGGGGAGTGGTGGACGAATGGCGGACGATTGTACTATCAACCCGGCGCGTAAATACAAGATACGGCACAAGCATCCGTCATTTCCGCGGAAGCCGGAATCCAGAGTGTGGATTCCGGCGCGGAGCACCGCGTCTTTTGCATTCGCAACCCTTCGGGCCGGAGGCGGCGAATTGGATTCCCGCTTATCAAGGAAATGACGGGGATTTTCTTCGCTTTTTGCTTTTCGCTGTGCACGTCGTGTCTGCCGTGGTCAAGGCTTTTTGCCCTTGTTTTTCGTCGTATCCGTCGTGGTTGAACAAGCCCCCTCGAAAAGCCGCTCCGCTCGCCGGGTTTCCGTTTACCCGGATTCCGGTTTTTAAGGATAATGGCGGCCTCGAAAGGCGCTCCCATGTCCGAATCTTCTTCGTTGCTGATCGATCCGCGCCGCCTGCACGGCCTCTTGACGGAGGCGGGCGGGCGGTTCGACGTCGTTGCCGTGACCGAGTGCGCGTCCACGAACACCGAATTGATGCGGCGAGCGGCGGCGGGCGCGCCTTCGGGGACGGCGCTCGTCGCTGACCGGCAGACCGCCGGGCGCGGCAGCCGGGGGCGGTCATGGACGTCCTCGCCCGACGCGAGCCTGACTTTCTCCGTTCTGTGGACTTTTTCCGGAGGTCTGGCGCGCCTTTCCGGGCTTTCGCTGGCGGCCGGCGTGGCCGTCGCGCGCGCGCTGGCGCGTTGCGGGGCGGCCGGCGTCACGCTCAAGTGGCCGAACGACGTTCTTCACGGCGAGGCCAAGCTGGGCGGCATTCTCGTCGAATTGGGCGCCGACGGCGAAACGGCCCGCGCCGTGGTCGGCGTCGGGCTGAATCTGCGCCTGCCGCGAGGCGTCGGCGAGACCGGGGCCGCCGGGTTACCGCCGGCGGCGCTCGATGGAATCGTCGCCGCGCTTCCCGACCGGCACGTTTTGCTGGCCGCGCTGCTCGACGAACTGGCGCGGGCCTTCGACCGTTTCGAGCGGGAGGGGTTCGCCGGATTGCGCGACGCCTGGCAGGCGCTCCATGCCTGGCAAGACAGGCCGGTGCGCCTGCTGCGCGACGGCCGGGTCGAAAAAGAGGGCGTCTGCGCCGGGGCCGACGCCGACGGGGCGCTGCTGCTGCGCACGGCGGGCGGGCTGGAACGCTGCCTGTCCGGCGACGTATCGTTGAGGCCGCGATGATCGTCGCCGTCGACGCCGGCAATTCGCGCATCAAGTGGGGCATCCATGACGGCTCGGCGTGGCGGGCGATGGGCGCTCTGCCCACCGAAAAAGCGTCCCGGCTCACCGAGGCCGCCGCCGGCTGGCCGGAAGGCGCGGACGTGGTGGCGTGTTGCGTCGCGGGGCCGGCGGTCGAAGCGGTCGTCGAAACGGCCGCTGCGGCGTCCGGCCGCCGGCTGCATTGGCTGCGTTCCACGGCCTCGGCGCACGGAGTGCGCAACGCCTACGAGCCGCCGGAGCGGCTCGGCGCGGACCGCTGGGCGGCGATGATCGGCGCGCGCGCCAGAACGGCGGGCGCGTCCCTGGTGGTCTGCGCGGGAACGGCGACGACGATCGACTGGCTGGACGCGGACGGGCTTTTCCACGGCGGGCTGATTTTGCCGGGCATGCGCCTGATGTGCGCGGCGCTTTCCCGCCATACCGCCCAGCTGCCCTATGCCGAGGGCGAGTATCGCGGCGAGCCGCGCAACACGGAGGACGCCATCGTGTCCGGCTGCCTGCACGCGCAAGCCGGGGCCATCGAACGGATGTTCGCGCACGCCGAAGGCGAGGCGGTCTGCCTGCTGACGGGAGGAGCCGCCCGCCGCATCGCGCCCTGCCTGAACATTCCGTACCGGATGGAGGAAACGCTCGTCCTCGACGGATTGCTGCGCTGCGTTTCCTGACCCGCGAGAATTGGCGCTGTAGACGATCCCGGAAGCGAGTTGCCTCGCCTTCCGCGCGGACACAACCGAAACCCCGGCCTTCAAACTGTGAATTGCAACCTTCGCACAGCCCTGAAAGGTGGATTTTCAAACCGGGGATTGGAGTGTTCCCATTTATTTTCTTGCCAAAAACTTCAACCACGAAGGGCACGGAGAGAAAACTAAAAGAAAAAGCGATTAACCACGGAGAAAGACAAGAGCGAAAAGCAATAAGCACGACGAATACGACGAAAAACAAAAAAGAACCCGTCATTCCCGCGAATGCGGGAATCCAGTTCATGACCTTTGGCCCGAAGGGCCGCGAATTCAAAAATGGAGCGCGGGCGTCACGCCCGCTTCGTTTATTTTGCGGGCAGGACGTTCGCGCTCCATTTTCCTCTTCGACCTCTTGGCTCCTTCCGCCCCGCGGCTTTGCCGCGAGCCACCTTCCTCAGGAGGAAGGCTGATCAGTGACGGTCGCGGTTTCCCGCCACCGGTCGCCGAACACGGCGCGCGGGCCGAAGTAAAACGCCCGGCTGCCGCGGCACGGGTCGAGGATGGCGTGGATATCAGGCATTAGCCGACTCCGTGTCAACTCCATCACGGGCCGTGGCGGGGGGAGGGGGTAGGATTTCGTCGCGTAGTTCCGGAAATCTCAATTCGAGATACATCTGTCTTGCTCTTGGGAAGAACCCACGAGCAATCCACTTGCTTACGGACGGCGGGGCTACACAAAGAATTTTTGCCGTTTTGCACGTCCCGCCTAGATATTCAACAATTTTTCGAGCTTCCATGCCCGTTATGGTAGATATATCTAACAAAAAAGCAAGCCATATCTTCATCCAATGAATTTAGACTTGTCTAATGAATTTATCCGACAGAATTAAACAGTTGCTTGAAAAGACGGGAGCAACGCAAGCCCAGCTTGCCAGAGCCGCCAAGGTTAAACCGTCTTCGGTTTCAGCATGGTTGAGCGGGAAAACCAAGAATATTCTTGGCGAGCCTGCGTTAAACATTGCCGACTTTTATAAAATAGAAATTAGTTGGCTTGTCAAGGGGATCGGAAGCATGTACAGCCCCAAGTCAATAAACCCAAGGGATGAAAAAAATATACAGGAAATTTATGGGCTGACAAAATGTCCCGTAACCACGGCAATCATTCGTACCCTTCTTTTGCCTGAAGAACGCCGTAAAAAACTCGACGCACACATCCAGCTTGCCATTAGAACATTGGAGATGGAAGCCAATCAATCGCTGCTTGTCGCTTCGTGCGAAGGGTTGCAGAAAGAAAAATGCAAAATCAAGGATTCAGAAGAAATAGCGATGCAAGCGTCAAAAGAGATAATAAAAAAGGTGAAATCATGAATCATGAACGTGAATATTGTTCGTCAATTATCGATATTCGTGATATAGATGAAAAATAAATCAAGCGATGTGATTAAATCGCGGGGAACAACATACAGGATCGTATTCTCCGGTCATGTCCTGAATGGATTTTCAGAACATGATGTAAAAACCGGCTTGATTGAAATTTTCAAGCATTTTCATCCTACGCTTATTCACGTTCCGTTGTTTAACGGAAAAAAGCATGTATTAGCAAAGGGATTTACGCAAGAACAGACAGAAATATTTTCGTATATAACAAAAAAGATAGGCGCTGTCGTGGATATAGAGATGGATGGCAACACGACATCAAAAACAAAAAAGTCGACGAAGTGGAATGCTACAAAAAAACAGGAACAGCAGCAATTATTCGATACGGTTCTTCTTGAAGAAGCAAGTAATTTGCGAGAACGTTTCGATGGGGTAAAGAATCATCAGAATTTCGCGCGTTTTTATGGTGTGCCAGGAGGCGTTAAAACGATTCATGAACATACGCACGGATTGAAGCCTATATCTTTGTCTTGTGCCAGAGTATACGCCAAGGGATTTCAATGTCCTTTATCGGATATAAGCCGAAGATTGGACAAACAAGTAAGGGATTTTTTTTGTTTGAATTGAATGGAGATTGATCGATCATGCCTGAATTATCACCAATTCTTCAAGTGGCAAAGGACATACTTTCAGAAACAAGGAAGGAAATGCACGTCAACGAAATAACGAAGTTGGCGATGGAGAAAAACAAGAACCTTGGATTGTCCGAGGAAGATTTTGTAAAAAAATTGAACGCCGCGATGGCGGCTAATCTCAAGACGCAGAAACAAATATTTTTCAAGCCATTGAACAAACAAAGAAAACCACGAAAAGGCGTTTACGCCCTCAAAAAATCCGCATCAGCGCCCATAGTACACATAGTTGCCCAAACACCCCCGGCGACAAATACCCTGTTTCTTGGGAAAGCGGGCGAATACGCCGTGGCGAGCGAGTTGCTTTTTTGGGGATTCAATGTTTCCTTGATGGCCGTTGACCAAGGCGTTGATATGGTGGCGGAGAAAAACGGCAAGTTTCATCACATTCAAGTCAAGACTTCCGGGGTTTCTGATGGGAGGCCGTTCGGATTCACGATTCAGGAAAAGCCATTTATTGATTGCCAAAAGTTTAATCCGTGGTATGTTTTTGCCATGCGCCAAGGAACTCGCCTGGATTACGCCGTTATTCCTTCAAGCCATCTCCAGCATCTTCGCACCACGGGAATAATCCAGGGGAAAGCGTTGTCAATTCAGATTAGCCGTGACAACAAAGGAAAGCAGTATAATTTGAACGGAACGCACGACATCAACATGTACATCAACAATTTTGGTTTGATCCAATGAAAAGAACCGTGGTGACAATTTTTTTATCGCTCGTGTCGATGTCATCCAGCGCTGGGAACTTCGCAACCTGTTTGCTCGACAAACTTCCAGACGTGCAAAATAACATTGCCGCAAAGGCGATCATACAAATCTGCGAAAACGAATATCCTGGAGGGTTAAGTAATATCGTTAGAGGATCGGGAAGGGGATGGTTTGGTTATGATAGCGGCGCAAAGTGCGCGGCAAAACTGGCGGCAAAAACTCAAAGCGAAGAAGCTGGGAGATTGATTTTCATAGCATGTAACGTGCTATACAACGAACCTGATCCAATACCGAAAGGATGGAAGCCTTACACCGGTGATGTAGAATAATCGACGGTTTCATGCCCGCCACCGCCGCCATCCTCTTCTGCCTCGTCGTCGCCGTGGCCGACGGTGACACGCTGACCGCGCGATGCGGTCAGCCCGGACAGTATCGGCAAGTCAAGGTCAGACTCGCCGAGATCGATGCCCCTGAACGCAAGCAACCCCACGGCCAGCGATCCAGGCAGGCGCTCGCCGACCTGTGTTTCGGCGTCCAGGCGGAAATCCGGGCGCAGGGCACGGATCGCTACGGTCAGACGCTGACGGCCTGCGTGATCTGCAACGGGCGTGACGCCAGCATCGAGCAAGTGCGAGCGTGAGTGGCGTGGGGCTACGATCAGTTCGTGACTGTGACCTTACGACCACGAAGCATATTTTTTGACGCGGTTGGGCAATGCGGTAATCTTTCCCATTCGCCACACGGAATAAACGCCATGCCCCATGCCAACCCATATCCCCCGGATTTGCCGATGCATCTGCGCTACATCCGCCTGGACGAAATCCGGCGGACTTTCAACAAGCGCTATGACTACTGGGGCATCACCCTGCCGGAACATCCCGCGCCGAGCGGCGAGCCGGACGATGACTGCGACGGGATGACCGGCTGGAGCATCGACTACGCCCTGGGCGAGGACGACGACGGCGCGCCCTGCCTCTATGTTGCCGATAACCACAGGATGACCAGTCCGAGCTTCTACGCCATTCTGGAATCGGGCGAGACGCGCAAGTTCGACAGCGTCGGCATCGGCTTTGGCTATGACCCGAAAATTCCCGGCGACCATGATCGCAGGGAGCGGGAATATTTCCGGCATAACCGGCAAATCAGCTCCCTGGAAAACTTGCGCGGAGTTGGCTGGGGCGACAATTATTATCCGGTGCGCGAGGATGCCGGGAAAGACCTGACCGACGCGCAGTTCCTCAAGATCGAGAAATTCCATGAATCCTTTGCCAGAGAACGCGGAGAACTGGAGACGGACGGCGAAACGGTTTTCGGTGACGATTCGCCCTTCTCACTGTGGTTTCCCTGTACCTTTCGCGCCTATGGTCTGAAATTCCATTCCGCCGGGCATCATCTTGAGTGGCTGCGGGCGACATGGACAGGGCGCGTGGATTTGGCGGAAGCCGCGTATGCCGCCGCGCCCGATGACTCCTCTTTCGCGGCCCTGCGCGCGCGGCGTATGGCGGCTCCGGCGGACCTCCATTCCCGCAGGTGGGAAATCGGCCGGCTCTACGGCGCCAACCGCCATAAATTCCTGCAAGACGACGACCTGCGGGCGGCATTGTGCGCGACACGCGGCAGACTGGTGTACGCCTCCGAAGGCGACGACCTCTGGGGCCGGACGCCGGGCACGGCGTATGAACTGGAAGAAAAAGGCAACTGCCTCGGCGCGGCGCTCTCGCTGCTGCGGGGGGATTTGCTCAATGAACGGGAATACAAACGGTCGCAAACCGGGCAATAGGGCGTTTTCACTTTGAAAAAGGGATCGTTCAGGGAAAACGATAAATGGCTCTGATATTTGTTTGAAAAAATTTTGCCGGAACATATCGGAGCGACAAAACAGGGGCATTCCGTCAATAGGGCGATTGCGAATATCGCTATGGGGTGTGGCACGAAAGCGGGGGAATCCTCGCGGACGGGCTTGAACTTGCCCGCGAACGGCAAACGATAAAAAGCGAAACCGCGCCCGCAAAGACCGCCCTTCTTTTCCTGATTGCGCTTTCGGAAAAAGACGCGGACAGCGCAAGCGCCGCCTTGACAGAACCGTGCCGGACGATTGGCCGCGATAAAGAGAGCTGGCTCCATCCCTCGGCAAGCCCGCTTGCGGACTCTATCGTTCCGTTCGCGCATGGGTTGTATCATCTGGCCCATGAGGTTTTGGACGATGACCCTTTTGATCGGGGCCTGTCCATCCGCGCGTTTCGACAGAGAATACGCCGCCTGGCTGACAGAAGCGGATGAGCCGAGAGAGTCATTTGTCCGCTTCTCCGGCGAACTGTCGATCCTGAACGACCTCATTGGACGAATACCCGAAACGCGCCTGCTCCCGGACGCCGGCGAGATTCATTACGACACAAAGACGTTTGAAACAGAATTGATTGCCGGACTGCCGGAACGCGGGATCGATTTTGAAGCACATTTCAGACAGCACAACCGATAAATGAAGACAAAAGGGGGCGGACACATTTTCTTTCATATTTTTTGTTCAAAAACAAATCTCCCTGGCACCGTGTCGCCATTGAAGGCGGAGGCGAAAAGCTTTGACCACGGCGAGCACGGTGGGCATGGTGAAGGGCAAAAAGCGAAAGAAAATCCCCGTCATTCCCGCGAAAGCGGGAATCCAGCACGTAGACTCCGGCGCGGTGCGACGGCCGAACGCGGCAGGCCGGGCCGGGATATGGAGCGCGGGCGTCTCGCCCGCTTCATCCGCTTTTTTGCGGGCGGGACGCCCGCGCTCCATTTTTGGTTTGCGGCCCTTCGGATTGGGGACCCGAACTGGATTTCCGCTTTCGCGGGAATGACGTGAGGTGTGGGCATTGAACTTCTGCCCGCGCGGGAACGGCGGTTTTTCTGTTTGACCGCATTTGACGACTCTCCCACCCCCCCACCGTGGTTAAATTGCAACCGCCGCTTCGTGGCGGTTTGATGGCTGATTCGATCGTGTTTTCTCCTCCCCCTGCCCTGACCCGGATTTTTGCGCTTATCGTCAAGGAATTCCTGGCGCTCTTCAAGGATCCGAAAAGCCGTACCGTGCTGATCGGTCCGCCGCTCATTCAGCTCATCATTTTCGGCTACGCCGCCAGTTTCGACCTGAAATACATCCCTTACGCCATCTACGACGAAGATCGCGGCGCGCTGGCGCGTGGTTTCGAGGCGGCGTTCTCGGGCGCGCCGGCGTTTCGGCGGGTCGCGTCGCTGGCTTCCGAGGGCGAAATCGCGCCCCTGATCGACAGCCGCGAGGCGTTGCTGGTGATCCACATTCCGCCGCGTTTTTCCGAACGCTTGCTGTCCGTTCCGCCGGGCGGCGTCGACGCGCCGCTGCAAGTGATCGTCGACGGCCGCAATTCGAACACGGCCTTGGTGGCGCTGAACTACGTGCGCGGCATCGTCGACGGATTCAATTCGCGCTGGCTGCGCGAACGCGGGCAGGCCGGCGCGCCCGCGACCCTGGAATCGCGCGCCTGGTTCAACCCGAACCTCGAAAGCCAATGGTTTTTCATTCCCGGCGTCGTCGGCATGTTGGCGTTGATCACGGCCATTCTCGTCACCGCGATGACCGTGGCGCGCGAGCGCGAGCAAGGCACTTTCGACCAATTGCTGGTCACTCCGCTGCGGCCGGGCGAAATCCTGCTCGGCAAGGCGCTGCCCGGTTTCGTGATCGGGATGGCGCAGGGTTCCGTGATTCTGCTGATCGTCACCCTCTGGTTCGGCGTGCCGCTGCTCGGCAGCCTGCCGGCGCTCTATTGCGGCCTGGCGCTGTTTCTGCTTTCCGGCGTCGGTTTCGGGCTGTTCATCTCCTCGCTCGCCGTCACGCAGCAACAGGGACTGCTCGGCGCGTTCCTGTTTCTGGTGCCGGCGGTCATCCTTTCCGGCTTCGCCACGCCGATCTCCAACATGCCGCCGGCGGTCCAGGCCATCACGCTGATCGACCCCCTGCGCTATTTCATGGCCGTCCTGCGTAAGATATTTCTCGAAGGCGCCGGTTTCGACGTCCTGACCCACCTGTTCTGGCCGATGGCCCTGATCGGCGCGACCGCGCTGGCGCTGGCCAGTTGGCTCTTCCGCCGCCGGATGCGCTGACCCTGGCGCCGGAGGTTTTCCCGCTCCCTCGCGCGCGCCTTCGATGAAAACCGTCGATAAATATATACTTCCATACTTTTACATGACCTTGCGGAGAATGAAGCGATGGAGGCGAGTATTCGGAAAGAGCGGGAAAAATCGAAGGAGAGTGATCGTATTTCCATTTCCATTCTATTTTCCATTCCATTTCCCATTGCCGGAGAAAACCCGTGAAAACCGCCATCGACACCTGGGACTTGTTTGACACGCTGGCCGGCCGTTTCCTGGTCGACCCGCTCCGCGTTTTCGACCTGGTGGAAGAAGTAAGCGGCGTGACCGGCTACGCGCAGGCGAGGCAGCAGGCGCAGCGCGTGCTCGACGGCCAGCGCAAGCCTTACACGCTCCATCGCATCTATCGGTGCATGGAAGAACTGTTCGACATATCGCCCGAACTGAGCGGCCAGTTGATCTCGCTGGAACTGTCCGTCGAAATGGATCAACTGATTCCGGTGCGCCGCCAGATCGAGCGCGTGGCCCCGCTCGATCTGATCGTTTCCGACATGTATCTGTCGGTAGACCAGGTGCAGGACATCCTCCGGCGCATTTGCGGCTTGCATACCGCCCGCCCGCCGGTCGTCAGCAACTGGGGCAAGGCAACGGGCAGCGTCTGGCATCATCTGTCGGCGGATCACATCATCCGGATTCACCACGGCGACAATCCGCGTTCGGACCATATGATGCCCCACCTGTTGGGGATTCGGACCGAAATGATCGCCGACACGAAATTGACGGACTGGGAACAACGGCTGGCGGACGCCGGCCCGGACTGGACGCATCTGGCGCATATCGTCCGCGAAGTGCGCCTGCGCGCGATGCCGCTGTTCGGGGGGGGGGGAGTTCTACGCGACCGTCGTCGGCCCCTACCTGACCTTCCTGCTGTGCGCCGCGTTCTATCTGCGGCAACTCGCGCTTGCCGCGCCGCGCCGCAAACTGATTTTCGTCAGCCGCGATTGCTGTCACGTATCCCACGTATTTCGCGTCCTCTGCCCGGAAATCGAATCCGAGCAACTGGACATGACGCGCGCCCTGATGCTGTCGGGAGAAGCCGACGCCGTGTTCCTCGATCGTCTGGAACCGGATTGCCTGATCGTCGACATGTTGTCCTCCGGCCATTCGATATACCGCTTCTTCCGACGCGCCGGCGTGGAACGGGAATGTCTTTTCTTCTTATACTTCGACAAGCTCCTTCCACAGGAACAACGTGACGATCGCGCCCGCCGTGTGAGTGAAGGCCGGCTGACGATACTCTTTCCGACAGCGGATTTCCCCGCGTCGCATTACATCTTTGAGATGCTGCTCGATCCAGGCCACGCGAGCGTCGTCACGCTTCGCCGCGACGACGCTTCCGGCGCGCGGATCAAGACCTTCGCCCCGGCGGACACCACGGCGGACGAGCGCGAATTGACCGCGTTTGTCAACCGATGCGTTTCGGAACTGGCGGCCTCGCTGGTTCGCCGGGGATCCTCTTCCCTCGCCGCCATTTCCTCCGGAGAACTGGTCAAAATGATGAAAAATGCTCTCGACGCCATCGTATGCGAAGAGAATGTCGTGCATGTAGGTTCACTCTTTCCGACCTTTCATGCCCGTGAAAAAAATTTTTAGCGTCGCCAAAGCTGGCGGAATGAAACATTTTTGAAAGGACGAAACGATGCGCGACTATGACGAACTTTTCATCGGCCATGCCGACTACGTATCGCAGAAATGGACGCACTACCCCTGCGTTTATGACGAATTGTTGCGCCCCTCGATCGAGGCCGGCAAACCGATGACGGTCCTGGAAATTGGCGTGCAAAACGGCGGTTCCCTGCAAATCCTGGAAAAATATCTGCCCACCGGCTCGCAAATCCACGGCGTCGACATCGATCCGCGCTGCGGCGCCCTGCGATTTTCACCCAACATCCATTTCCATCTCGGCAACGCGGCGGACAGCGGTTTCATTGCCCGTACCTTCGGCGGCATGAAATTCGATCTGATGATCGACGACGGATCGCACCAATCGAGAGAAGTCGTCTGTTCCTTTTTCAACCTGTTCCCGATGCTGTCGGAAGGAGGCATCTATCTGATCGAGGACATGGAACACAGCTATTACGCGAACTCCGGCGGCGGCTTCCGCCGTCCGCGATCGTCGGTCGAATTTTTCAAGCGCCTGGTGGACGCGCTGAATGTCGACCATTTTGAAATGAACGATGTCATCGACAACATCGAAGTCATGAATTTCCTGCACGGCTACGCGCCGCAAATCAAACGGATCTCGTTTTACACCGGCATATGCGCGATCGAAAAATACCACCGCCCAAAAGCCGCGCCGTTTGAATGCGTGATGAGCGGCAAGATCGAAAAAGTCAACCCCTGCTCGCAATACCGCAAAACAACCGAACAACTGAAACTCCTCATCGACGCCAATCGACAAATGTTCGGCGGCAAAAGGAAACAATGAAGCGGTTTCGATTCAGCCGATGACGATTCCATCACTCTCGTCATTCCCGCTTTCGCGGGAATGACGGTAGGAAAGGAACGCACGAATCCTCCGCGCCCTTCCCGCAGATATGGCGATTCCCTTTGCAATCATCCACAAAAGGCGACACCCCTCGCTCGTCATTGCGAGGCGCGCAGCGCCGTGGCAATCCGGAATGACCGGGATCGAGCGAAAACTGGATTGCTTCGCTTCGCTCGCAATGACGATGGGGGCATACTGCAACGATGGGGGCATACTGCAACGATGGGGGCATACTGCATATCGGATGATTTCAAGTGAACTCGCCATAGTTTTTCTTTCGTTGTGCCCATCGTGGTTAGAAATCGTTAACCACGATGGGCACAACGAAAAGCAAAGAAAAACCCCGTTTATCAAACATCCGCACCTGAAATTCAACCACACGAATCCTTCCGACTTGTGGCTACGCCGCGAGCTACCTCCCCCAAGAGGAAGGCTTGGCTTGCGGCGCTTCGCGCCGGGGGTACGCCCTGGATTCCCGCTTTCGCGGGAATGACGGTGGTAAGGGAACGCACGAATCCTCCGCGCCCCGCAGATATGGCGATTCCCTTTGCAATCATCCACAAAAGGCGATACCCCCACGCTCGTCATTGCGAGGCGCGCAGCGCCGTGGCAATCCAGAATGACCGGGATCGGGTGGGAAGGAACTGGATTGCTTCGCTTCGCTCGCAATGACGACGGGGCGTTTATACCGCATATCGGATGACTTCAAGCGGATTTGCCGTATTCGCTTTCCTTGCTTTTCTTCGCATCCTCCATGTCCTTCGTGCCCGAAGTTTTCTGGTTTTCGCTCCTGTTCCTCGTCGCGCCCGTCGTGGTTAATCGCTTTTCCCTTGTTTTTCTCCGTAACCAGGATTTCCCGGTTTTCGCGGTTGTCCGACGACGTGCATTTCGCAGCGTTTGCAGTCGAAACGCAGCGTGAGCCGGTGCTTGCCGTCGATCAGCCATAGCGGGTCGGGGCGAAGGCCCCTGGTCTGTTTCGGGCAGAGATCGAGGCTGTAGCGCAGGCAGTGCCGGGTAATCATCAGCGATACCTCGCCGCGCTCCTGTCCTTGTTCGAAAGCCGGCGCGATGGTCTTGACGCCGTGTTTTTCGTAGAAGGCGCGCGCTTTCCGGTTGTAGACGTTGCCGAGGTAACTCAGGGCATCGCCGGGATAGGGGGATGGAGGTTCGGCGGGCGGGCGACGCGGCAGGGGACGCCGGGCGGTTTCGCGCGCCGCGTCGAGCGCGGCGATGGCTTCGCGGCGCAGGGCGTTTTGCGCCGACGCGGGAATGAACCAGGGCGCGGACAGGGCCAGTTCGATCGATCCGGCGGCGTAGATCGTGCCGCCCAGCTTGCCCAGGCCCTCCCGCAGCGCGTCCGGCGCGCGTCCGGGATCGCGCGCCATTTCCCTGGCGCATGGCAGGGTCGCCGTGGCGGAAACGCCGCGTTCGTCGGTGAGCGTCAGCGCGAATCCGCCGGCGTTTTCTTCGAGACGCAGGCGCAGGAAAACGCGCCGCGCGGCGCTTTTTTTCTCCAGCAGGCGGATGAACGCCTGATCGCGGTTGCGATGGATGACGGTTCCGGGAGCCGGCCCGGCGGGCGGCGAGCCGCCTTCCCGCGCCAAATGCAGCCGGTAGCCGGTCGCGGTGCGCTCGGCGAGGTTGACGCGCGCGCCGATCAGGCCGCCGCCGGCGTCGAACCAGCTCAGGCCGTCGCCGTTGCCAAGGGCCGTTGCGGTGGCGACTTCGAAATGCCCGCGCGCCGCGCGGATGACTTCTCCGATCCGTTCGCCGATGAATTTGGGCGAGTCGAACGCACCGATGTCGGCGCGGCGTCCGCGCGCGAAGTAGTCCGTGACGCCGCGATTGAAGGTTTTTTCGGGACGCGGCGCGAACAGGAAGGTACAGCGCCCGGACGAACTTTTCCGGTAACGGCCCGACGCTTCGATGATCGCGTCGAGCCGCCGCCGGTAATGCGCGGTGACGTTCTTGACGTAGGCCAGATCCTTCAGGCGGCCTTCGATCTTGAACGCGCGGATGCCCGCGTCGATGAGCGCGGACAGGTTGTCCGTCTGGTCGTTGTCCTTGAGCGACAGGAAATGGCGCTTGCGGGCCATCACCCGTCCCTGGGCGTCGGTCAGGTCGTAGGGCAGGCGGCAGGGCTGCGCGCATTCACCGCGATTGGCGCTGCGCCCCATGCGCGCGTGGCTGAGATAACACTGGCCGCTGTAGCTGACGCACAGCGCGCCATGCGCGAAGAATTCGAGCGTCGCCGACGTCCGCGCGGCAATCGCCCGAATCTCGTCGAGCGAGAGTTCGCGCGCGAGCACCAGCCGGGAAAATCCGGCGTCCGCCAGGAAACGCGCTTTTTCCGGCGTGCGGATGTCGCATTGCGTGCTGGCGTGCAGCGCGACCGGCGGCAGATCGAGTTCGAGCAGGCCCATGTCCTGCACGATCAGCGCGTCGGCGCCGGCGTCGCAGACCTGGCGCGCCAGCGTTCGCGCCGCTTCCAGCTCGTCGTCGCGCAGGAGGGTGTTGAGCGTCACCAGCACGCGGGCGTCGTAGCGGTGCGCGTAGCTGGCCAGGCGCGCGATCTCGGCCACGGCGTTGCCGGCGTCCGCGCGCGCGCCGAACGCGGGGCCGCCGATATACACCGCGTCGGCGCCGTGATCGATCGCCGCGATGCCGAAGTCGGCGTTGCGGGCGGGGGCGAGGAGTTCCAGGGTGTCGCTGGCGAGCATCAGGGCGGGCCGATCTTTTTCGGAAGCACAAAAACCATGATTTTAACCCGTTGAATTGGAATGTGAATTTCGTTTCCCCGGCGCGCTTCCCGGCGCGGGCGGGGCGTTTCGCCGGAACGTGTCAACCGCGAGGAAAGCGGCGCGTTATTGCTTCCATGACAATCATCCACCGAACCGGCAAGCGGAGTGAATCATGGCCAGCCTGAGCAGCGAATCTTTCGTCGAATTCCTGGACTCTCTCAAGCGCGCGGGCGTCGCCATCAGCAACGAATGTGAATTGCGCGAACGCCTGGCCGAAGCGCAACGCTGGCGCTACGCCTTCTCCACGCTGGCCTCGAACGGCCGCTCGCTGGGAATCCGCTTCAAGAACGGCGGCGTCGATACCGACCGCGACAGTATCCGTGACGCCTTCGCCCGCTTCCAGTTCCCCGAAAGCATGGAAGCCGCCTTCGCCGCGAGCCTGACAGCCGACCGCTGACCGAAAAGCCTGGAAAAACAGGCCAGCCACGGCGGGCGCGGCAAAAGGCATCACCCACGAGGCATCAACCACGACGGGCACGACGAAAAACGGAATGCTTTGGAGCGTTTCCGATTCAGGCGACGCCCCATATCCCCGTCATTCCCGCGAACGCGGGAATCCAGCGTGTACCTTCAGGCGCAAAGCGCCGCAAGCCAGGCCTCCCTTTTGAGGGAGGTTTTCCTATTGGAGCGCGGGCGTCCCGACCGCAAAAAAAACGAACGAAGCGGGCGAGACGCACGCGATCCCCGTTGAATTCGCGGCCCTTCCGGGCCAAAGGCGACGAACCGGATTCCCGCTTGCCAAGGAAATGACGGGTTCTTTCCCTCGCTTTTCGCCATGCCCGCCGTGGTCGATCATCGCTTCTTCCGGCTCTCCGTTCGATTGACCGCCCGCGGCGCCCACGGCTATAATTCCTTTTTTTCGCACAAGGTGTTTTATGCGTCAGAAACTTGTTGCAGGGAACTGGAAGATGCACGGCGGACTCAAGGTCAACCAGCGCTTGTTGCAGGATGTCGTTGCCGGAGCGTCGGGCTTGCGCGGCGTGGCCGTCGCGGTGTGCGTGCCTTTTCCCTATCTGGCCCAGGCGCAGGCGGTCTTGAGCGGGACGCCGGTGGCGTGGGGCGCGCAGAATCTCAGCGAGCAGGCGCAGGGCGCTTTCACCGGCGAGGTGAGCGCCGCCATGTTGCAGGATTTCGGTTGCCGCTACGTGCTGGTCGGACATTCCGAGCGGCGCGCGATTTATGGCGAATCCGACAAACTGGTCGCCGAAAAATTCGCCGCCGCGCTGGCATCGGGCCTGAGTCCGGTGTTTTGCGTGGGCGAAACCCTGGAGCAGCGCGACGCGGGCAGGACGCTCGACGTGGTCGCGGCGCAGATCGACGCGGTGAAGAACCGCGTCGGCGTCGCGGCGTTTTCCGGGGCGGTTGTCGCCTACGAGCCGGTCTGGGCCATCGGCACCGGACGGACGGCGACCTCGGCGCAGGCCCAGGAGGTCCACGCCGCGATTCGCGCCCGGCTGGCGAAGGACGACGCCAAGGTGGCCGACGAACTGCGGATTCTCTACGGCGGAAGCGTGAAACCCGGCAACGCGGCGGAACTTTTCGCCATGCCGGACATCGACGGCGGCCTGATCGGAGGCGCTTCGCTGGTGGCCGCCGATTTCCTTTCCATCTGTGCCGCCGCAGCGCGGTAATCGGAAAAAAATGGAATATTTCTTCTCGATCATCCTGACGGTTCATGTGTTGTCCGCGCTGGGCGTCATCGGGCTTGTCCTGGTGCAGCACGGCAAGGGTGCGGACATGGGCGCGGCCTTCGGCAGCGGGGCGTCCGGCAGCCTGTTCGGCGCGACCGGCTCGGCCAATTTCCTTAGCCGGACGACGGCGATCCTCGCCGTCGTCTTTTTCCTGACCAGTCTTTCGCTGGCTTACGTGGCTTCCAGCAAGCCGAAAACGTCTGGCAGCGTGATGCAGAATGCAGTACAATCGCCGCCGGTTTCGGCGTCCGCCCCGGCGGACGGCGGAAAGGCGGCGGAAAGTCCGGCGGATCCTGACTCCAGGGCCGGGGACATTCCCAAGTAGGATGCTCGATCGATGGCTGGAATGTCTCTCCGCGTCATTCCCGCCGTCATGATGTGGTTGTGCCGACGTGGTGGAATTGGTAGACACGCTATCTTGAGGGGGTAGTGACTTCGGTCGTATGAGTTCGAGTCTCATCGTCGGCACCAACGCAATGCGGAAAATTGAAGTCCTGAAGTAAAATTCCTTCAGCACCTAGTAGCAGTGAGGGTTTCCGGGTATTGACCTCCTTGGTCTTGAGGATATAATCTCAAAAACCGCAACATGTTTCCCGCAGAAATCCCGCACAAATCCCGCACGACATGGCGAGCCTACGCAAGCTGGACAATGGGAAGTACCGCGCCCAGGTTGAAAAACTCAAGGTGAGGGATAGCCGCGTGTTCGCCACGAAGCGCGAGGCATTGGACTGGGCGACGCGGCGCGAGGCGGAGATCATGGCTCAAGAGACGACCCACCCGTCCCACTTGCATACACTCAGGCAGATACTGACGCGCTACCGGGACGAGGTGACGCCCGGAAAGCGGGGTTGGCGATGGGAGACGATCCGTATTGACGCGATGCTTTCCGGACGCTACGGGCTGCCGCTCGATTCCACGCTGGCGGGCCTGTCGCCGTCCGTGTTCGGGGAGTACAGGGATCGACGCTTGCGCCTCGTCAAGCCCGCCACGGTTTCCCGTGAGTTGGCGGTCCTGGGCGGCGTGATGGATACCGCCCGGCGGGAGTGGGGATGGATGCGGGAGAATCCGATCAAGGACATCCGCAAGCCTGGCGCGACGCCTCACCGGGAGCGGGTGATCCACCCATGGGAGATTCGCGCCATGCTGCGGGCAATGGGTTACAAACCCCGCCGGGAACCGCGTTCGGTGACGCAGGCGCTGGCGTACTGCTTCCTGATGGCGCTGACGACGGGAATGCGGGCGGGGGAATTGTGCGGGCTGACGTGGGAGAACGTTGGGGAATCCTCCGTTTTTCTGCCAACGACCAAAACGGGGGATTCCCGGCACGTGCCCTTGTCCGGGCCAGCTCGCCGGATCATCGATCGGATGCGGGGATTCGACCCCGTGCTCGTGTTCGGCCTGACCACGGCCTCCCTCGACGCGCTGTTCCGCAAGTACCGCCAGCGCGCGGGCCTCGACGGGTTCACTTTCCACGACACCCGACACTCCGCCGCCACGCGGATTGGCCTGTCAGGCAGGCTCTCCGCGCTTGAGCTTGCGAAGATGTTTGGTTGGAAGGATTTGAAACGTTGCCTGACTTACTTCAACCCGACGGCGGACGAGTTGGCGGCGAAGTTGTGAATAGCTTTGACACAGAGCGTGCCGAGTTGATAGACTGAATGGCATGTGGACTCTGAATACTCGCATGAAACATGACCTGTTCCGCGATTTGGCTGGCGTGTTCGACCTGACACCCCGAAGTTATCACCTGGATCGCTCTGGTTTTGCCACTGACGCGCGTAATCTGCGCGGGGATCATGCCGCCATTTGCCGTGACCTTGAAAATACGCTGAAACGTGAGCCGACAGACAAACGCGCTCGCCAGAAATAAGGACGGGTCCGAACTAGCCTTGCAGGATACGCAATCCGACGCGCCTATCCTGCCCATTGCCGGGATAGAAAGGCTTCATGCCATCAGGCCCGATCGTGTGGATTGGGTTTTCGAGCAGACACAAATCGAAGCAGGGCATCGCCGGGCGGAACAGTGCCGTGTAAACAAGTTCGTTTTCATAGAGCGGGTCATCGCCTACATTTTCTCCACGGTCATGGGTTTCTGTGGTATTGGTGGAGGAATATATGCGGCCTTGCAGGGCCACGATTGGCTTGGAGGCGTGGTGGCTTCCGTAACTATCGGGACCCTGGCTGTGGCTTTTCTAAGGCTTGGGGGTAAGTAGCCTCATTTCATGCTCTCACCTCCATCCTTTCCGGTTCCTGTTGAACAACACCGAGATAGCGCAGTATCTCGATTTCCGTGATCCTCCCGTCCACGGGGATGATCTTCTTGTCGCGGATGCGCTTGCGGAGCGTGTTTTCACACATTCCAAGGCGCTTCGAGGCGCCCGCGAGGTCGTAGACGGACATCCTCCGCAGGGCTTCCTCGGCGCCGCGCCGAGCCGCCTGGTGGAGCATGTCTTCGAGCTTGCCATCGGGGAGCGTGATGTAGCGGATCATCACGCCGCCCTTGGATTCAGTGCCTTGTGGCATGGGAACGCTCTCCTTGAATTGGGCGCGGGCCGTGGTTCCCGCGCCCTGGTTAGGGATCAAGCCGCCACGGCTTCCTTGGGCGCTTCATGGTCATGGGTCATCCTTGCTTCTCCTCAAAGGGCAATCAGACAATCCGCGAAGGTTTCACTGATTTCTTCATGCGTGATCAAAAGGGTCTGCTCGAAGCCCACGGAGGCGAGGAATCCGAGCAGGTTGGCGGTGCGTTCCGGGTCGCACGCGGCGGCGGGTTCGTCGAGGACGATGAACCCGCAGTGCGGCAGGAAGGTCTTGCAAAGGGCGGCGCGGATGGCAAGTCCCAGCGCGTCGAGGGTTGAACCCGAAAGGGATTCGATGGCCTCGCCGTTGCACAGGAAGCCCTTGGGCGTCTTGACGATGAGTGAGTCCGCGCCGCGCACGCGGGAGAACATGGACCCCACGGCGGCGAGCAGCTTGTTCCACAGCTTGTCGGCCACCAGCGGGCGGATCGAGCGAATCTTCTTGAGAAGCGCGTTGTTGAAGGAGACTTCGCGCAGATCGCCTTCCATCCCCGCGAGGCGGCCCCGCATGGCCTCCAGCGCCTCCATGCCTGACCTGTACTCCGCCTCCTCCAGCTTCCAGCGGAGTTCCTCGTCCGCGCGCTCCTTGTTCACGGCGTTGACGCGCTCCCTGGCTTCCTTCACCCGGCCCATCCAGTAGTCCAGTGATTGCCTGAGCGCATGCGAGCCACACAGGTACTTTTGATAGCCAGGCCGCACATCCGTTGACCTTCCTCGTTTCGTACCCGCCGCCAAGCCCTCAAACGCTTCGACAAAATTGTGGTGGTAGGCGTCAGCTTGCTTTATCGACCAGTTCTCCAGCGTGTATAACCAGATTCCTTCAAGGTCGGCAACAGCCATCGGGGATAGTCTATAGGTCTTGCTAGGCATGTTCAGCAACATGCTGTGCGTGCATCC
Organism: Accumulibacter sp.; assembly: GCA_031257115.1. Taxonomy (GTDB): domain Bacteria; phylum Pseudomonadota; class Gammaproteobacteria; order Burkholderiales; family Rhodocyclaceae; genus Propionivibrio. The sequence goes on along the minus strand of JAIRPF010000075.1, from coordinate 31,560 downwards.
TGTTCAGGAAGTCGTCGCTGTTGAATGGCCGTGGCTCACCTGATTTCTCTCCAGCAATCAAGGCATCCTGCAAGGCTTTCACCCTGGTCTCATGCTCCTCCAGGAGCCTCAACCCGGCCCGGACTACATCGCTGGCCGTGCCATAGCGCCCACTCTGTACCTGGGCTTCGATAAAACTGGCAAAGTGTGGTCCAAGGGCCACGGACGTATTCCGGCTCATGCGGTTTCCTCCAGTAATTTCTGATTGTACCAAGGAGTACCAATTTTTGGTAGGGCGCTCGACAAGAAACCCATGCTCGCCATCAGTAACTTATTGTTTATAGAGTGTTTTATACATCTGGAGGGGCAAATTTACCTAATCTATCGCCGGCAATCATAATTGCAGGTTGTCAAGACATCCGCAGGTTTTACGAGATACGGCAGGTTTTGCGGGATACGGTTGTGGCTAAACTAAACAAGGCTATTTGGAGCGGATAGGGTCAAAGTCCCTGAACCATTCGTAGTGTGGTACAACTTTTATCTTACGGTCAAGAAAACGTGACATGGTTCGGGACTTCGGCAGCACCATTTCACGCACCGTGGGGCGGCTTTCTTGGGGCGCAGGGTTTCTATTCGGAGGGTCAAACAGGTTAGGTGTGAATCTATGGTCATTCACGGCTTTCCAAACCTCCATCTCCGTGCGTACAGCATCGTCACTGATATCAGAAATATCCTTGAAAGGTGGTGGCGGCGCCTTAGGAGTTTTCTTGCTGGCTACTTTTTTACGCTTACGCCCAGCCCTAAGTGTGGCTATAGGGACTTTTACTGGCCACACAGCCTTGAGCTGGCGCCTCTTGACGGGTTGCGTGGATTTAACTGCGGCCACCCTGACAGTCTGAATCTCCTTGACAGCCTCAGTGGCTTTTGGAACCGTGGCATTCTTGATGCGTGACCGGTTACGTTTTCGGCTGTAGATAGAGGACATGGGGCCTATAACGCATCCTGTGGTTCCAATACTCCACGCAGGGCATGTAATTCAATATCCGCTTGCGGTTCCATGTTGGCCTGTGATTCCTCTCACACAAGGTTATTCATAGAGTTCTCTGGTAATTCAATACCTCTCTTTCGACGACCATTGGCAATAGGCGGTCAAATGGATACCCCGCCATCTTGGCTACCTGTTTGAATGACTCCAATAAATCAGTTGGCATCCTCACTGTGGTGTCAACACAAGGAATATCTTCCCCATCCCAATAGGTTAAACGGTCTTGGATAAGACTCAGGATGCGGGTAGGGTTATTGGCGTATAGACTCATCAATCCGCGAATGACCTCTGACTTATTCCTAAGATTTCTATAAGCCCCTTGCTTAATAGCGGGTATAGCTGTTTGGGGGACTTTCACACTTACAATCGGCATATCATTCATGGCACACACTCACTAAAATAGACATTACAAGAAGTATCCTACACTAAGAGTAGTGGAAAGTCCATACAAAAGTTTGAAAATACACCCCGGATTTTTCTAGGCACTCCTACCCGCCGGTTCGTGGAACGTGGGACGAAAGCTATGGCGTCATTTTGTTTCATGCTTCCCTGAGCCGCTTAAACGCACATCTAAACCTCCCTCAATTCAAACCCTTGGTCCTTATTTGGGACTAGCTCAACACGGAGGCTGCCTCCTGTAGACTGGGCAAGTCTAAGCATCGACTCAATGGCTTTACTGGCGTCAGTTTTGTTTAACTTAATTGGGTCTATTGGAATAACACCCAAGGACTCCACAAAAGATTGCTGTTCCTCCTCTTGATATTTGTTGGCACTCAGCAGCTTGCAAGTACGAATTACAAGCGAGACACGCGGAGCGGCGGCTTGCCCACGTGCGAATGGCAGATCATGACGACGCGCCCGCGTTCCTCCGCCTCGATCCAGGCTTCCGGAGCGATCATGAAGCGGGTCTCCGGATCGGGACGCGCCACGTTCTCGCAGGGCAGATAGGCATATCTCCCATCGATCTCGGCGACAAGCCCGCAGCATTCGTGCGGAGCCACTCCGGCGGCGTGTCTCGCCACGGCGTCAATGATGCCGGGGAGCGCGGAGGATTGAAGGATCGCGTCGTCCATGAGAGTCACTTCACGAGTTGCGCGGCGGGGAAACCGCCATAGCGCAGGTTGTCACTGGCGGCGCCGAAGCGCAGCTTGCAGGAAGCAAGACGCTTTCCACACTTGTCCTTACTCACGTCCGTGGTCGCCTTGTCGTACTCGTCCGCCACCGCGCCGCCGGTATACCCACACTCCACGCCGCGATACTTCCAGGGGCAGGTATTGGCGATGACCTGGCGGCGCGGCAGCTTGATGTTCACAAGGTCGATGGCGGACGTGAGTTCCCACTCGATCATCACGGAATTTTCCGTGGCCTTGCGATCGACGAAATACATCTCGTCGGGCAAGGCCACGTTGGGGTCGGCGTAGGCGTTCCCGTTGGGAAAATTCACGACGCCGAGATAGCGCGCGAAAGTAACGTGCTTCACCCAGGACACCCCATTTAACCCAGGCACAAAATACTTGGGTATTTGTATCTCCGTAGAATCCGAAATATAATGCCCTTGAACGTTCTCACATTTCTCCCGCCCAGGATTGGGTAAGTTGGTGAATTCAGGCAGGTTTTTGGTATCCACCAGGCACCGTCATCCGAAAAGGGTGATTTCGGTTTGAAACTTAGGCGCGATGGATCATGTTGGAAAATTACTTCCCGATATTTGTCTTCGTCCTGATCGGCATCGTTTTCGGAGTCGCGCCCGTGATCACCGGGACGCTGGTCGCCCCGCGCCGCCCCAACGAAGAAAAGCTTTCCCCCTATGAGTGCGGCTTCGATGCGTTCGAGGACGCGCGCATGAAATTCGACGTCCGCTATTACCTGATCTCGATCCTGTTCATCCTTTTCGATCTGGAAGTTGCCTTCCTGGTGCCGTGGGCGACGATCTTCAAGGAAATCGCGCAAACCGATTCCGTGCGGTGGTTCGGTTTCATCGAGATGCTTGTGTTCCTGGCGATCCTGCTCGTGGGCTACGTCTACGCTTGGGCCAGGGGCGCGCTGGATTGGGAGTGACCGGGCCATGAGTATCGAAGGAATCCTCCAGGAAGGCTTCATCACCACGACCGCCGACAAGCTGATCAACTACATGCGCACCGGCTCGATGTGGCCGATGACTTTCGGCTTGGCCTGCTGCGCGATCGAGATGATCCACACGGGCTGCTCGCGCTACGACCTCGACCGCTTCGGCATCGTTTTCCGCCCAAGTCCGCGCCAGGCCGACGTGATGATCGTCGCGGGGACGCTGACCAACAAGATGGCGCCGGCGCTGAGGAAAGTCTATGACCAGATGGCCGAGCCGCGCTGGGTCGTTTCGATGGGGTCCTGCGCCAACGGCGGCGGTTATTACCATTACGCCTATTCCGTGGTGCGCGGCTGCGACCGTATCGTGCCGGTCGACATTTACGTTCCCGGCTGCCCTCCCACGTCCGAGGCGCTGCTCTACGGCCTGCTGCAACTACAGAACAAGATTCGCCATACCAGCACCATCGCCCGCGCCAGCGTCATCGCCCGCTAATCCAATCCGAGGAACCCCATGTCCGCCAAGATCGAACTGCTGAGCCAGAACCTGCGGAAGCATTTCGGAGACCGGATCGCCGGGCTGCAAACGGCTTTGGGCGAGATCACCGTCGACATCGACGCCGCCGCCTACCCGGAGGCGATGCTGACGCTGCGCGACGAGCCGGAACTCGGTTTCGAGCAGTTGATCGACCTTTGCGGCGTCGATTATTCGGCCTACGGCGACGGGCGCTGGCAGGGCAGGCGCTTCGCCGTCGTCGTCCACCTGCTCTCGATCGCCCACAACTGGCGTCTGCGCGTGCGCTGCTTCGCGCCCGACGACGATTTTCCCGCCGTGCCGTCCGTCGTTTCCGTCTGGAATTCGGCCAACTGGTTCGAGCGGGAGGCTTTCGACCTCTACGGGATCGTCTTTCCGGGGCACGCCGACCTGCGCCGGATACTCACCGATTACGGATTCATCGGGCATCCCTTCCGCAAGGATTTCCCGGTCAGCGGCCACGTCGAAATGCGCTACGATCCGGAGCAAAAGCGCGTCGTCTACCAGCCGGTCACCATCGAGCCGCGGGAGATCACGCCCCGGATCGTCCGCGAGGAGAACTACGGGGGCGTGAAAAATGCCTGACATCCAGAATTACACTCTCAATTTCGGTCCCCAGCATCCGGCGGCGCACGGGGTGCTGCGCATGGTGCTGGAGCTTGACGGCGAGGTCGTCGTGCGCGCCGATCCGCACATCGGCTTTCTGCACCGGGCCACCGAGAAGCTGGTGGAAACGAGAACATGGATCCAGTCGCTCCCCTACATGGACCGGCTCGACTACATGTCGATGATGGCGAGCGAGCACGCCTATTGCCTGGCGCTCGAACGGATGCTCGGCATCGAGGTTCCGGTTCGCGCGCAGTACATCCGGGTGATGTTCGACGAAATCACCCGGATACTGAATCACCTGATGTTCATCGGCTCGCACGGCCTCGACGTCGGCGCGATGACCATGATGCTGTACGGCTGCCGCGAGCGCGAGGATTTGATGGATTGCTACGAGGCGGTGAGCGGAACGCGCTGGCACGCGGCGTACTATCGCCCCGGCGGGGTATACCGCGACCTGCCGGACAGCATGCCGCAATACAAGGAATCCAAGTGGAAAAACGGCGCCAGGCTCAAGCAGCTGAACGAGGCGCGGAGCGGGACCTTCCTCGATTTCCTGCAAGACTTCGTGAACCGTTTTCCGAAGATCGTCGACGATTACGAGACCCTGCTGACCGATAACCGCATCTGGAAGCAGCGCTTGGTCGATGTCGGCGTCGTGCCGCCCGACCGGGCGTTGCAGCTCGGTTTCACCGGGGCGATGCTGCGCGGCTCCGGCTTCGCCTGGGATCTGCGCAAGAAACAGCCCTACGCGGTTTATGACCGCCTCGATTTCGACATTCCGGTGGGGACGGCCGGCGACTGCTACGACCGCTATCTCGTGCGGATCAACGAGATGCGCCAGTCGAACCGCCTCCTCCAGCAGTGCATCGACTGGCTGCGCGCCAATCCGGGGCCGGTCGTCTCGGACAACGCCAAGGTTGCCCGGCCGAGCCGCGTCGACATGAAAACGAACATGGAGGCGCTGATCCACCATTTCAAACTGTGCTCGGAAGGCTTCCACGTCCCGGAAGGGCAGGTCTACTCGGCCGTCGAGCATCCCAAGGGGGAATTCGGCGTCTACGTCGTTTCCGATGGCGCCAACAAGCCCTACCGGCTGAAAATCCGTTCGTCCGGCTACGTCCATCTGTCGGCCATGGACGAACTGGTGCGCGGCCACATGATCGCCGACGTGGTGACCATGATGGGGACCATCGATATCGTTTTTGGCGAGATAGACCGCTGATGCTGACCACAGAATCCATCCAAAAGATCGACCGCGAGATCGCCAAGTATCCCGCCGGCCAGAAGCAGTCCGCAGTCATGGCGGCGCTGGCCATCGCCCAGGAGGAACTGGGCTGGCTGCCGAGCGAGGCGATCGAGTTCGTGGCGACCTACCTGGGCATGGCGCCGATCGCCGCCTACGAGGTCGCGAGTTTCTACAACATGTACGATCTCAAGCCGGTCGGCAAATACAAGCTGACGGTGTGCACCAACCTGCCGTGCACGTTGTCGGGCGGCGGCGACGCCGCCGGGTATCTCAAGGAAAAACTGGGCATCGGCTTCGACGAAACGACTCCGGACGGAAAGTTCACGCTCAAGGAAGGCGAGTGCCTGGGCGCTTGCGGCGACGCGCCGGTGATGCTGGTGAACAACCGGCGCATGTGCGGCCACATGCGGCCGGAGGAAATCGACAAACTGCTGGAGGAGCTCGAATAATGGCCATCCTCGGCGCGATCAACCCGATACTGACCGTCGGCTGGAACGGCGATGCCGCGTGGCGCTTGCGGGATTACGTGAAACGGGGCGGCTACGGTGCTCTGAGGAAAATTCTCGAAGAGAAGATTCCGGCGGATCAGGTCATCGGCGAAATCAAGAAATCCGGCCTGCGCGGACGGGGCGGCGCGGGCTTTCCCACCGGCCTCAAGTGGAGCTTCATGCCGAAGGACTTCAAGGACGGCAAATACATCGTCTGCAATACCGACGAGGGCGAACCGGGCACTTTCAAGGATCGTGACATCCTGCGCAACAACCCGCACGCGGTGATCGAGGGCATGGCGATCGCCGCCTACGCGGTGGGCGCGGAACGCGGCTACAACTACATCCACGGCGAAATCTGGGAAATCTACAAGCGTTTCGAGGAGGCGCTCGACGAAGCGCGCGAGGCCGGATTCATCGGCAGGGACATCCTCGGATCGGGCTTCGGCTTCGAGCTGTTCGCCCACCACGGCTACGGCGCCTACGTCTGCGGCGAGGAATCGGCGCTGCTCGAATCGATCGAGGGCAAGAAAGGCCAGCCGCGCTTCAAGCCGCCGTTCCCGGCGAGCGTGGGCCTGTACGGAAAACCGACCACCATCAACAATACCGAGACGTTTGCCGCGGTGCCGTTCGTCCTGAACATGGGCGCGGAAGCCTATCTCGAAGCCGGCAAGCCGAACAACGGCGGCACGAAACTGTTCTCCGTGTCCGGGCACGTCAACCGGCCAGGCAATTACGAGCTTCCTCTCGGCACGCCGTTCGCCACCCTGCTCGAAATGGCCGGCGGCGTGCGCGGCGGGCGCAAGCTCAAGGCCTGCATTCCGGGCGGATCGTCCGCGCCGGTCCTGCCGGCGGAAATCATCATGGATTGCACCATGGATTACGACTGCATCGGCAAGGCGGGATCGATGATGGGTTCCGGCGCGGTCATCGTGATGGACGAGACGACCTGCATGGTCAGGGCGCTGGAGCGCCTGTCGTATTTCTATCACGAGGAATCCTGCGGGCAATGCACGCCCTGCCGCGAAGGCACCGGCTGGATGTACCGGATCGTGCATCGGATCGAACACGGAGAGGGGCGTCCGGAAGACCTGGAACTCCTCTCCAGCCTGACGGCGAACATCATGGGGCGGACCGTTTGCGCCCTGGGCGACGCGGCGGCGATGCCGGTGCAGGGGTTTCTCAAGCATTTCCGGGACGAATTCGCGTACCACGTCGAACACGGAAAATGCCTCGTCCCGCCGGAGGTGCAACGCGCCGGCAGCACGTTCTTCAAGGCGGCGGAATAGGGCGATTTAGGGCGGCGATATGCTAGACATCGAGATTGACGGCAAACAGGTTCAGGTGCCTCCCGGCAGCACGATCATGGACGCGGCCAGGGCGCTGGGCGCTTACATTCCCCATTTCTGCTACCACAAGAAGCTGTCCATCGCGGCCAACTGCCGGATGTGCCTGGTTCAGGTCGAAAAGGCCCCGAAGCCGCTGCCCGCCTGCGCCACGCCGGCGGCGAATGGAATGAAGGTATTCACGCACTCCGAGCTTGCGGTGAAGGCGCAGAAAGGCGTGATGGAGTTCCTGCTCATCAATCATCCGCTCGATTGCCCGATCTGCGACCAGGGCGGCGAATGCCAGTTGCAGGATCTCTCGGTCGGCTACGGCGGCACGGCGTCGCGCTACAGGGAAGCCAAGCACGTCGTCGTGGCCAAGGATGTCGGGCCGCTGATCTCGATGCGGGAAATGTCGCGCTGCATCCATTGCACCCGTTGCGTGCGCTTCGGCCAGGAGATCGCCGGGGTGATGGAACTGGGCATGGCCAACCGCAACGTGCATTCGGAGATACTGACCTTCGTCGGGCGGAGCGTCGATTCCGAACTGTCGGGCAACATGATCGACCTCTGCCCGGTCGGCGCGCTGACCTCGAAGCCCTTCCGCTATTCGGCGCGGAGCTGGGAATTGTCGCGCCGCGGGTCGGTCAGTCCGCACGACAGCCTGGGGACGAACCTGATCGTGCAGGTGAAAAACGGCCGCGTGATGCGCGTGCTGCCCCGCGAGAACGAAGAAATCAACGAGTGCTGGATTTCCGACAAGGATCGTTTTTCGTATGAGGCGCTGAATTCGGCGGAACGCCTGCAAAAGCCGATGGTTCGCGTCGACGGCGCCTTGCGCGAGGTCGAATGGAACGTCGCGCTCGATTACGTCGCCCACGCCCTGAAGGACGTCGCCGGCAAGCACGGCGCTGGATCGCTCGCGGCGCTGGCGTCGCCGCATTCGACCGCCGAGGAGCTGTATCTTTTGCGGAAACTGATGCGCGCGATGGGTTCCGGCAACGTCGATTTCCGTCCGCGCCGCAGTGATTTTTCCAGCGACGGCAAGCGCGCTGGCATCCCCTGGCTAGGGCTGCGCATCGCGGAAATCCAGAATTTGAGCGCCGCGCTGGTGGTCGGCGGTTTCCTGCGCAAGGATCATCCGCTTTTCGCGCAAAGGTTGCGCCAATTGGCCAGAAAGGCTGGCAAGGTGAGCGTCGTTTCGGTGACGGGCGACGAATCGCTGATCGACCTGCACGCGCGGATTTCGGTCGCGCCGCGCAATTTGGCCCGCGCCCTGGCGGGCGTGCTCAAGGCGGCGGCGACGCGGCTTGGGGCGGCGGTTCCCGCCGGGCTTGAAACGGTCGAGCCGTGCGCGCAGGCGCAAGCCATCGCCGAAAGTCTGACGACGGGCGGGAAAAAAGCCATCTTCCTCGGCAACGTGGCCGAGCAGGTGGATCAGGCCGGGCAGTTGCACGCGCTGGCCGCCGATCTGTCCAGGCTGACCGGCGCGTCGCTGGGCTTCATCGGGGAAGCCGCCAACAGCGTCGGCGGATATGTCGCGGGCGCCTTGCCCGGCGGCGAGGGTCTCGACGGTCTCAACGCGCGCGAGATGTTCGCCCGGCCGCGCAAGGCCTATCTCCTGCTGGGCGTCGAGCCGGAATTTGATTGCGCCAACCCGCGCGAGGCCGTCGCCGCGATCAAACAGGCGGATTTCGTGGCGGTGATGACGCCGTTCCGCGACGGGGCGGCGATGGACTACGCGGACGCGCTCCTGCCGCTGGCGGCTTTCACCGAAACCTCCGGCACCTACGTCAATACCGAGGGGCGCGTGCAGAGCGTGAGCGGCGTCTGCAGGCCGCCGGGCGAAGCGCGTCCCGGCTGGAAGGTGCTGCGCGTTCTCGGCAACACGCTGGCGCTGCCGGGGTTCGATCATGAATCGAGCGAGGCGGTGCGGGACGAATTCATTCCGGCCGGCGCGCCGTTCGCCGAAAACCTGGACAACGGCGTCGATTTGCCCCTGGCGCCGCTTCCGGCGGCGTCCGCCGGGGGGCTGGAGCGCATCGCCGACGTGCCGATCCATTTCGCCGACGCCCTGGCGCGCCGGGCGCGCGCGCTGCAAAAGACGCGGGACGCCGCCGAACCCGTCGCGCGCATCCATCCGGAAACGCTCGATCGGCTCGGCGTTGCCGCAGGGGAAAGGGTGAGGGTGAGGCAGGGGCCTGGGGAAGCCGTTCTCACGGCCCGCGCCGACGCCCTGGTGCCTCCGGACTGCGTCCGGGTGGCGGCGGCGCACGCGACGACCGCCTCGCTGGGCGGAATGTTCGGACCGATCGACGTGGAGCGCGCATGATGGTCGAGACGCTGCATCAATTGTTGCCGGGATTCCTGATTCCGCCTTTCGACGCCCTGATGCGGATGGGGCAGGATACGTTCGGGGCCGCGTGGCCGGATCTCGTCACGCTCGTCTGGACGGTCGTCAAGGTGATGCTGATCATCGCGCCCCTGCTGCTGGTCGTGGCTTACGAGACGTTCGCCGAACGCAAGGTCATCGGCTGGATGCAGGTGCGCATCGGGCCGAACCGCGTCGGGCCGTGGGGGCTGTTCCAGCCCCTGGCCGACGGCCTGAAGGTGCTGCTCAAGGAAATCGTGATCCCCGCCAAGGCGGACAAGCCCGTCTACCTCCTGGCGCCCCTCTTTTCCTTCGCGCCCGCGCTGATCGCCTGGGCGGTGATTCCGTTCAACGACTTCCTCGTGCTGGCCAACATCGACGCCAGCCTGCTGTTCGTGATGTCGGTGACGTCGATCGGCGTCTACGGCGTCATCCTGTCGGGCTGGGCGCCGAACTCCAAATACGCCTTTCTCGGCTCCATGCGCTCCGCGGCGCAGATGATTTCCTACGAAGTGGCGATGGGGCTGTCGCTGGTGGTCGTGCTGATGGTTTCCAACAGCCTCAACCTGGTAGACATCGTCCAGGGGCAGGGGCGCGGACTGTTCGCCGGGATGGGACTGAAGTTCCTTTCGTGGAACTGGCTGCCGCTGCTGCCGATGTTCGTGGTCTACCTCACGTCGATTTTCGCCGAATGCAACCGCGCGCCCTTCGACTTGGCGGAAGGCGAATCGGAAATCATCGGCTACCACGTCGAATATTCCGGGATGGCCTTCGCGGTGTTCCAGCTCGCCGAATACACGGCGATGCTCATGGGCTGCACACTGGTCAGCCTGCTGTTCCTGGGCGGCTGGCTCTCGCCGGTGTCCTTCCTGCCCGACAGCATTCTCTGGCTGCTCGTCAAGATATTCTGCGTGCTGGTGCTGTTTTTCTGGGTGCGCGCCACCTTTCCGCGTTATCGTTACGACCAGGTCATGCGTCTTGGCTGGAAGGTGTTCATTCCGGTCTGCCTGGTCTGGCTGGCGGTCGTCGCGTGCTGGATGCTGTCGCCGTTGAACATCTGGAAATGAGAGGCGATCCGTGGGTTCGATGAAGGAAATATTCGGCAGCCTCTTGCTCAAGGAGCTGCTCAAGGGCTTGTCCGTGACCGGGCGTCATCTCTTCGCGCGCAAGATCACGGTGCAATATCCCGAGGAAAAAACGCCGCAGGGGTTCCGTTTTCGCGGCCTGCACGCGCTCCGGCGCTATCCCGGCGGCGAGGAGCGCTGCATTGCCTGCAAGCTGTGCGAGGCCGCCTGCCCGGCGATGGCGATCACCATCGAATCGGCCGAGCGCGAGGACGGCTCCCGGCGGACGACGCGCTACGACATCGATTGGAACAAGTGCATTTTCTGCGGTTTTTGCGAGGAGGCGTGCCCGGTGGACGCGATCGTCGAGACGCGCCTCTTCGAGTATCACGGCGAGAAACAGAGCGATCTGTATTACACCAAACCCATGCTGCTGGCCAACGGCGATCGTTACGAAACGCAGATCGCCGCCGACCGCGAGCTTGATTCGAAATACCGCTGACGGGCGTCGATACGATGGAATTCAGAACCTTCGTCTTTTATTTTCTGGCGGTGATCCTGGTGTACGCCGGCCTGCGCGTGGTGACCCTGAAGAATCCCGTGCACGCGGCCCTGCATCTGATACTGGCGTTTTTCAGCGCGTGCGGCGTGTGGATTCTGCTGGGAGCCGAATTCCTGGCGATCGCCCTGATCCTGGTCTACGTCGGCGCGGTCATGGTGCTGTTTCTGTTCGTCGTCATGCTGCTCAACGTCGATCTCGACCGCCTGCGCGAGGGATTCTGGAGTTATCTGCCGCTCGGCTCGATCGTCGCCCTGCTGGTGGTCGCCGAAATGGGGCTGGTCCTGTTCTACGTCTATTCCGGCGTCCCGGAAAGCGCCGTTCCGCCGGCCGGGGCGGGCTACAGCAATGTGCGGGAACTCGGCCGGCTGCTGTTTACCGAGTACGTCTATCCGTTCGAGCTGGTTTCGGCCGTGCTGCTGGTGGGCATCGTCGCGGCGGTCGCGCTCACGCTGCGCGGCAAGCGCAAGACCAAATCGGTCAGCCCGTCGCAGCAGGTTTTCGTCAAGGCCAGGGATCGCGTGCGCCTCGTGCGGATGCCGGCCGAAAAGGGAGATTGAGGCCGTGGCGGCATATCTTTTCACGCCACGGGCCATTGAAGCGAGAAATGTCGCGCGGGAGGCATCTTGTTGACACTGTCCCATTTTCTGATACTGGCCGCGATCCTGTTCGCCATCGGCATCGTCGGGATTTTCCTGAACAGGAAGAATCTGATCATCATCCTGATGTCGATCGAATTGATGCTGCTTTCCGTCAACATCAACTTCATCGCCTTCTCGCATTATTTGCAGGATTTGGCCGGGCAGATTTTCGTCTTTTTCGTTCTCGTCGTGGCGGCCACCGAATCGGCCATCGGCCTGGCCATCATCGTCGCGCTGTTCCGCAACCTGAAGACCATCCACGTGGATGATCTGGACAGTTTGAAGGGGTAAACGATAGTGCTCAGGATTCATTCACATTTTTCTTTGTCATCCCGTACAGTTGTAAAGCAACCCAGCTAAGTTGGAGAGTTTCATGAGTTATATTTGCCCGCAGTGCCAAAGCGATAACATTCAACGCCTCTCTGTCATTTATGAAGGAGGGTTATCAGAAATTAACACTACCTCGTCGACTTCAGGTGTTGGCGGTACTCGTAACGGCCTCGGTGTTGGAGTTGCTACCACTAAGACCAAGGGAAAATCCCAAACAACTGCGTCACAACGAGCGGCTCCACCGGCAAAGCTGCCTTACTTAAAGCCTCTCATGGTAGTTTTCGTTTTGTACATGATCGTGCTGATGTTTACTACGTCTGTCTGGATCCAAGGCCTGTTTACCTTGGTATGGGTGGGAGGTTCTGCGTTGTATGTCTATTTCGCGTTCCAATACAACAAAAAAACTTGGCCTCCGCTAAAAGCCGCTTGGGACAATTCGTACATGTGTCATCGTTGCCATAATGTTTTTGTCCTCAACCCCTCCGTCGCGGGGGGACGTCAATAAACTGCTGGCTCCTGAACTCCGACGATATGCAAACACTTTACCTGCTCGTCCCCCTGGCTCCGCTCGCCGGGGCCATCGTCGCCGGCCTCCTTTGCCGCGTGATTTCCCGCCGTCTGGCCCATTGCGCGGCCATCGCGGGCGTGGGCATCGCCTTCGTGGCCTCGCTCTTCATCTGGAACGACGTGGCGGCGGGTAACACCTTCAACGGCCCGGTCTACCAATGGCTCTCGTCGGGGGATTACACTTTCCAGGTCGGTTTCCTGATCGATTCCCTGACGGTCACGATGATGCTCGTGGTGACTTTCGTCTCGCTGATGGTGCACATCTACACCATCGGCTACATGGCGGACGATCCCGGCTATAACCGGTTTTTCAGCTACATCTCGCTGTTTACCTTCTCCATGCTGATGCTCGTGATGAGCAACAACTTCATGCAGCTGTTCTTTGGCTGGGAGGCCGTCGGCCTGGTGTCCTACCTGCTGATCGGCTTCTGGTACACGCGCCCGACGGCCATTTTCGCCAACATGAAGGCGTTCCTGGTCAACCGCGTCGGCGATTTCGGTTTCATTCTCGGCATCGGGCTGGTGCTGGCCAATTTCGGCACGCTCGATTACCAGCCGGTGTTCGACCAGGCCAGGAGCCAGATCGGCGCCACGCTCAACCTGATTCCGGGCTGCGATTCCTCGGCGGTTTCGCTGCTCGGCGTCACCTGCATCCTGCTGTTCATCGGCGCGATGGGCAAGTCGGCGCAGGTGCCGCTGCACGTCTGGCTGCCCGACTCGATGGAAGGCCCGACCCCGATCTCCGCGCTGATCCACGCGGCGACCATGGTGACCGCCGGCATCTTCATGGTCTCGCGCATGTCGCCGCTGTTCGAGCTTTCCGACGCGGCGCTCTCGTTCGTCATCGTCATCGGGTCGATCACCGCGCTGTTCATGGGCTTCCTCGGCATGATCCAGAACGACATCAAGCGGGTGGTCGCCTACTCCACCCTGTCGCAACTGGGTTACATGACCGTGGCGCTTGGCGCGTCGGCCTATTCGGTGGCCATTTTCCATCTGATGACACACGCTTTCTTCAAGGCGCTCCTGTTCCTGGCCGCCGGCTCGGTGATCATCGGCATGCACCATGACCAGGACATCCGCAACATGGGCGGGCTGCGCAAATACATGCCGATTACCTGGCTGACCTCGCTGATCGGCTCGCTGGCGCTGATCGGAACGCCTTTCTTTTCGGGCTTCTATTCGAAGGATTCGATCATCGAGGCCGTCAGGCTGTCGCACGTTCCGGGGGCGGGATTCGCCTACTTCTCCGTGATGACCGGCGTGTTCGTCACCGCCTTCTATTCGTTCCGCATGTATTTTCTGGTGTTCCACGGCGAGGAACGCTTCGGCAAGGCGCACGGCCACGAAGCGCGCGCTTCGGGAGACGGCCACGGCAAAACCGCCGCGGAGGAACATCACGGCCTCGCGCCGGGGCAAAAGCCGCACGAGACGCCCTGGGTGGTGACGCTGCCGCTCGTCCTGCTGGCGATTCCGTCGATCTTCATCGGATACGCCACCATCGAGCCGATGCTCTTCGGCGATTTCTTCGGCAAGGCCATTTTCGTCGACGGGTCGGCCCATCCGGTGATGGAAGAACTGGCGCGCGATTTCCACGGCGTTTTTGCCATGGCGGTACATGCGTTGATCTCGCCGGTGTTCTGGCTGGCCGCCGCCGGCGTGGCCGTGGCCTGGGTCTTTTACCTCAAGCGGCCCGAAATTCCGGCGGCGATCGGGGCCGCGTGCGGGCCGCTCCGTTCCCTGCTCGAAAACAAATACTATTTCGACGAATTCAACGAACGGGTGCTCGCCGCCGGCGCGCGCCTCCTTGGCCGCGGGCTGTGGAAGGGCGGGGACGCCGGGATCATCGACGGCCTGATCGTCGGCGGTTCCGTGCGCGTCGTCAATTGCATCGCCCTGCTGGCGCGCCTGTTCCAATCCGGCCATGTCTACCAGTACGCCTTCACGATGATCTTTGGTGTCTGCGCGCTGCTTACAATTTGGCTTCTGCCGAGAATATGACTGGGACCACTATGTCAGGATTGCCGCTTCTCTCGCTTGCCGTCTGGACGCCGATTTTCTCTGGCCTCATCGTGTTGTTTTTCGGCGCGGACCGCAACTCGCCGCTCGCGCGCAAGCTGGCTCTTTTCGGCGCGCTGGCGGGCTTGTTCGGGACCCTGCCGCTGTACGCCGGTTTCGACACGGCGACGCCCGCGATGCAGTTCGTGGAGCGCCTTCCGTGGATCCGGCGGTTCGACGTCGATTACCATCTGGGCGTCGACGGGATTTCGATGCTTTTCATCATTCTCAACAGCTTCATCACCGTCATCGTGGTGCTGGCCGGGTGGAAAGTGATCGAGAGCAAGGTGGCCCAGTACAACGCCGCTTTCCTCATCATGTCGGGGCTGCTCAACGGCATCTTCGCCGCGCTGGACGGAATGCTGTTTTACATCTTCTTCGAGGCGTCCCTGATCCCGCTGTATCTCATCATCGGCGTCTGGGGCGGCCCCCGGCGCGTTTACGCCGCCTTCAAGTTCTTTCTGTTCACCCTGATGGGATCGCTGCTGCTCCTGGTCTCGCTGATCTACCTGTACCTGGATTCGGGCAGCTTCGCCATTCTGGATTGGCAGCGGATGCCGATTCCATTGGAAACGCAGAAGTGGATTTTCCTGGCTTTCCTGGCCGCTTTCGCCGTCAAGGTGCCGATGTGGCCGGTGCACACCTGGCTGCCGGACGCTCACGTCGAGGCGCCGACCGGCGGCTCGATCGTGCTGGCCGCCATCGCCCTGAAGCTCGGCGCCTACGGTTTCGTGCGCTTCTCGCTGCCGATCGCTCCCGACGCTTCGCACGCCTTCTCCGGCCTGATCCTCGCGCTGTCGCTGATCGCCGTCATCTACATCGGCTTCGTCGCGCTGGCGCAGGAGGACATGAAGAAACTCGTGGCGTATTCGTCCATCGCGCACATGGGATTCGTGACGCTCGGCTTTTTCCTGTTCAGCGCCCTGAGCGTCGAGGGCGCGCTGGTGCAGATGATCTCGCACGGTTTCGTCGCCGGCGCGATGTTCTACTGCATCGGCGTGATGTACGACCGGGTGCACTCGCGCCAGATCGCGGATTACGGCGGCGTGGTCAACACGATGCCGAAGTTCGCCGCCTTCTTCATGCTCTTCGCCATGGCCAACGCCGGCCTGCCGGCGACTTCGGGCTTCGTCGGCGAATTCATGGTCATCCTCTCGTCGGTCAAGTTCAACCTGTGGGTCGGTTTCGCGGCGGCGTCGACGATGATCCTGGGCGCCGCCTACACCCTGTGGATGTACAAGCGAGTGGTTTTCGGCGCCGTGGGCAACCACCACGTCGCCGGATTGAGCGACGTCACCGGGCGCGAGTTCCTGGTGCTCGCGCTGCTGGCGGCCGGCGTGCTGGGCATGGGGCTTTATCCGCAGGCATTCACCGAAATCATGCACAGCTCGGTCGACGAGCTGTTGCGCCACGTCTCCGTAAGCAAGATCCAATAATTGGTATTCGCTATGACGCTCGCCGAAATGCAATTTTCCGTGCCCGATCTGGGCATCGCCAGCGCCGAGATCTTCGTGCTGGCGATGGCCTGCCTGATCCTGATCGTCGACGCGTTCGCCAGGGACAAGCGCAGGACCGCCGCTTACGCCCTGACGCAGCTCGCGCTGGCCGGAGCCGCGATCCTGACCCTCGCGGGCAACTCCGGGCAGCTTTTCCACGCTTTTGGCCAGGTGCTGGCCGACGACCCGGCGAGCGGCAGCGTGAAGCAGATTTCCTACACGTTCGGCGAAATGTACGTCGGCGACCTGATGGGCAGTCTCCTGAAATTCCTGGTCTATGTCAGCGTCGCCGTCACGCTCTCCTATTCGCGCGCCTACGTCCAGGGGCGGCCGGACATGGCCCGGGGCGAATTCTACGCGCTGGGGCTGTTCGCCACCCTCGGCATGATGGTCATGATTTCGGCCAGCCACTTCCTCACGGTCTACATCGGGATCGAACTGTTGTCGCTGTCGCTCTACGCCATGGTGGCGATGAACCGCGATTCGGTGGCCGCGACGGAAGCCGCCATGAAATATTTCGTGCTCGGCGCGCTGGCCTCCGGCCTGCTGCTGTACGGCATGTCGATGCTCTACGGCGCGGCCGGGACGCTCGAAATCCAGGCGCTCTCCCAACGCCTGTTCGCCGATGAGGCGAACGGAATCATCGTCTCCTTCGGCCTGGTTTTCCTGGTCGCCGGGATTGCCTTCAAACTGGGCGTGGCGCCCTTCCACATGTGGATTCCCGACGTCTACCACGGAGCGCCGACCGCCGTGGCCCTGTTCATCGCCAGCGCCCCGAAGCTGGCGGCGTTCGCCGTCGTGATCCGTGTGCTGGTGAACGGGCTGATCGTCGCTTCCCCGGATTGGCAGACGATGCTCATCATCCTGTCCGTGCTCTCCATGGCGATCGGCAATTTCGCCGCCATCGCGCAGACCAGCATCAAGCGCATGTTGGCGTATTCCGCGATCTCGCACATGGGATTCATGCTGCTGGGCATGTCGGCCGGCGTCGTCGCGGGAAATCCGCGCCTGATCTTCAGCGCCTACGGCTCGTCGATGTTCTACGTCGTGACCTACGTCCTCGCCAGCCTCGGCGCTTTCGGAACGATCCTCATGCTCTCCCGCGCGGGCTTCGAGGCGGACGAAATCAGCGACTTCGCCGGCCTGAACAAGCGCAACGCCTGGTATGCGGCGATCATGATGATGATGATGTTCTCGATGGCCGGCATCCCGTTCTTCGTCGGCTTCTTCGCCAAATTCTCGGTGCTCCAGGCCACCGTCGCCGCCGGGCGGCTGTGGCTGGCCCTCGCCGCCATCTTCTTCTCGCTCGTGGGGGCCTACTACTATCTGCGCGTCGTCAAGGTCATGTACTTCGATCCGCCGGCCAGCGCCGAGCCGATCGAGGCGGCGACGGACGCCAAGCTGCTCCTGTCGGCGAACGGCCTGGCCATCGCCCTGATCGGCATCTTCCCGAACGCCCTGATGATGCTCTGCGCAAAAAGCCTGGTCGATTCCATCGTCTTCTGACCGGGACGCCATGAAAAAGCAAGCAACCACGACGGGCGCGACGAGAAACAAAGCAAGAACTTCAACCACGAAGAACACGGAGAAAAGCGAAAATTTTCAGAAGACTTTCTCCGTGGACTCCGTAGCCACGGCGGCTAACCACGACGAGAACCATCTCGTCGAAACGACGATCGAAAGTTCGCGGGTTTTCAAGGGCAGGCTCCTCGACGTCCGCCTGGATCGGGTTCGCCTGCCGGACGCGAGCGAAACCACGCGCGAATACGTGAGGCACCAGGGGGCCGTCGTCGTGATTCCCGTGCTCGACGGCGGCAAGCTCGTTTTCGAGCGCCAGTTCCGCTACCCCATCGGCCGCGTCATGATCGAGTTTCCCGCCGGGAAAATCGACCCCGGAGAGCTTGCCGAGAACGCGGCCAAACGGGAATTGCTCGAAGAAACCGGCTTCGTCGCCGGGCAGTGGCGTCGCCTGGGCGTCCTGCATCCCTGCGTCGGATATTCGGACGAACGCATCGAAATATTCCTGGCGCGCGAACTGGAACGGCGCGGCGGGCAAAACCTCGATCAAGGCGAATTCATCGATCTGATGGAACTGACGCCGGAAGAAGCCGCCGCGGCGGTGCGCGACGGAGAAATCACCGACGCCAAGACCATCGGCGCGCTGTTCTGGGCGGAAAAAGTGAATTCTTCGCGCTGGTAAAACGGGAAGGAAAACGCGCGAGATGCCATGCTTGCGTTCCGGCCGGTTTTTCACTGTGGAGTCGGGAGCGGGCGTCGTCCGGATTCCGTCGGCGGGCGCGTGGATACCGCCGTTATTTTCAGGAGAATTTTCATGAACACCGTTCTTCCCCGTCTTGTCGTCGCCGTCCTGTTTTTGACCCTGGCGGCGTTCGTCCGGCCCGCCGTGTGCGCGGATGAGAGCTTCACGGAAAAAGCCGGAAAGGTCGGACGAAACTTGAAGGAAGCGGGCGGCAACGCCGTCGACGCCGCCAAAGAAGGCGCGGCGGAAGTCTACGGCAAGGCCAGGAAAGCCGGCAAGGAGATCGGCGAAAAAATTTCGGGCGAGGACGACACGAAATAGCGCCCGTCCACGAGACGCGGAAAGAGAGGCGGATGTCCCCGCGCGCCAGCGGGATGGCGCTTCAAGTCCGCGCGCTTCCACGCGCCGCGCCGTCCGTTCGGAGACCGGAAGACGAAAGCCTCCCGCGCGGTGCTAAAATACGCTCCGACCTCCTCGTAGCATAATGGATCGTGCACGCGCCTCCTAAGCGTGAGATACAGGTTCGATTCCTGTCGAGGAGGCCAAAAGCGCATTCGTCGGGGTTCGTCGATTCCGCTTTCTTCTCGATTCGCGGCCCCCATCCCGCTCCTGGAGAGTTGATCGGTGGAATTCCTGAATGCGGCCGGGAAAAACCGCCACCCGATTCCTTCCTCGACGGCCCGACTCCCTCCGCCTCGCGGGCTGGATGGGAACAGCGAAAATCCAGTGGTGGATCGTAGATTGGATGATCGAAGGGGATCCTTTTGAAAATCTTCGCTTTTCTCAGTGCGCTCCAGGCTCTTCGTGGCTAACGCTTTTTCGCTTTTTCTTCGCGCTCGCCGTGTTCGTTGTGGTTAAATCGCTTTTCTCGGTTTTTCGCCATGCTTTTCCGTTTCCATGCTCCGAATCAAAATCTGCGGCCTGACGCGCGACGAGGATGTCCGGGCGGCGGTCGACGCGGGCGCCGACGCGTTGGGTTTCGTTTTCTATCCGCCGAGTCCGCGTCATGTCGAACCGGATCGGGCGGCGCGATTGGCGCGGCTGGCGCCGCCGTTCGTCAGCGTGGTCGGCCTATTCGTGAACGCCGAGCCGTGCCGCGTCCATGAAACGCTCGCCGCCGCGCCGTTGCATCTGCTGCAATTCCACGGCGACGAGGACGAGGCGTATTGCCGGCAGTTTGGCCGCCCTTACATCAAGGCGGCGCGGATGAGGCCCGGATTCGATTTGCTACAATACGCGGCGCGTTTTCCCTCGGCGCAGGCCATTCTGGTCGACGCTTTCGTCGACGCCTACGGCGGCGGCGGCAGGACGTTCGACTGGAATCTGATTCCTCCCGGATTGCCAGGGCCGCTCGTTCTGTCGGGCGGACTCGACGCCGGGAACGTGGGCGAGGCCATCGCCAGGGTGAGACCGGCGGCCGTCGACGTCTCGTCGGGCGTCGAGTCGGCCAGGGGCGTCAAGGACGCGGCGAAGATTCACGCTTTCATCGCCGCCGCGCGCGCGGCGGCGACCGATCGATCGTTTTCGGAAACGGGATAGGAGCAATGCGCAAGACCTGTGGCGGACGTACCCGTACCTGCTGGCGGCGATTTCTTGCCGGCCGCCCGTGGTTCCATTGCCAAATCGATTGCGCCGCGAAGACGCGCCCCGGATAGTGCTGTTTGGCACGGCGAGGCGAAGTCGACAAAGGCGCGGACGATCCGGAAATGGAATGAGGCCGATGATCGATCCGATCATCCCCCTTCTTCAATCTTTGCCTCAAGGAAAAAATCCCATGACTGCCACGATTTACGATTTACCCGACGCGCGCGGCCATTTCGGCCCGTATGGCGGCGTCTTCGTCGCCGAAACGCTGATTCCCGCGCTCGCCGAATTGAGGGACGCCTACGCGGCGGCCCAACGCGATCCCCGATTCATCGCCGAGTTCGACGCCGATCTCAAGCACTACGTCGGCCGGCCCAGTCCAATCTACCACGCCAAACGCCTGTCGGACGAACTGGGCGGGGCGCAAATCTACCTCAAGCGCGAGGATCTCAACCACACCGGCGCGCACAAGATAAACAACTGCGTCGGCCAAGCCATGCTCGCCCGTCGCATGGGCAAGAAGCGCGTGATCGCCGAGACCGGCGCCGGTCAGCACGGCGTGGCGGCGGCCACCGTCGCCGCGCGTTACGGCATGGAATGCGTCGTATATATGGGATCGGAGGACATCAGGCGGCAGGCGGCCAACGTCGAACGCATGAAGCTGCTCGGCGCCGATGTCATGCCGGTCGAGAGCGGTTCCCGGACGCTCAAGGACGCGCTCAACGAGGCGATGCGCGATTGGGTGACCCATGTTTCGACGACCTTCTACATCATCGGCACCGTCGCCGGTCCGCATCCGTATCCGATGATGGTGCGCGACTTCCAGTCGGTGATCGGCCGGGAGTGCCTGACGCAAATGCCCGAACTGCGCGGCCGTCAGCCGGACGCGGTGATCGCCTGCGTCGGCGGCGGCTCCAACGCCATCGGTATTTTCCATCCCTACATCCCCTACGGGGACGTGCGGCTGATCGGCGTCGAAGCGGCGGGCGATGGCATCGAAACCGGCCGCCACGCGGCTTCGCTGACCGCCGGTCGTCCCGGCGTGCTGCACGGTAACCGCACCTACCTCCTGCAGGACGCGAACGGCCAGATCGTCGAGGCGCATTCGATTTCCGCCGGTCTCGACTATCCCGGCGTCGGCCCCGAACACGCCTGGTTGAAAGACACCGGCCGCGCCGAATACGTGGCGATCGACGACGCCGAGGCGCTGCGGGCGTTCCACGCCCTGTGCCGGCTCGAAGGCATCATCCCGGCCCTGGAATCCGCCCACGCCGTGGCGCATGCGATCAAGATCGCCCCGTCGATGGCGAAAGACGGCATCCTGCTGGTCAACCTGTCCGGCCGCGGCGACAAGGACATGCACACCGTCGCCGAAAAATCGGGCATCCGGCTTTAAAAAAAGGAAGGCAAAATGTCCAAGATCCAAGCCACATTCGAGCGCCTGCAAGCGCAAGGGCGCAAGGCGCTCATTCCTTTCATCGCCGCCGGCGATCCCGACCCGGCGCTGACCGTGCCGCTGATGCACGCGCTGGTCGAAGCCGGCGCGGACATCATCGAACTCGGCGTGCCATTCTCCGACCCGATGGCCGATGGGCCGACCATCCAGCGCGCCTCCGAGCGCGCGCTCAAAAAAGGCGTCAGCCTGCGCCGGACGCTGGAAATGGCCGCCAACTTCCGCGCCGACAACAACGAAACGCCGGTCGTGCTCATGGGTTACGCCAATCCGATCGAGGCCATGGGCGTCGATGCATTCGCCGCGGCGGCGTTCGACGCCGGCGTCGACGGCGTGCTGGCCGTCGACTATCCGCCGGAAGAAAGCGCCGATTTCGCTAGGGCCATGCGGGCCAACGCGCTCGACCCGATCTTCCTGCTCGCGCCGACTTCGACCGAGGCGCGCGTCGCCTTGGTCGCCAAACTCGCCAGCGGCTACGTGTACTACGTCTCGCTCGAAGGCGTCACCGGATCGGGCGATCTCGACGTGGCCGCCGTGGCCCGGCGCGTTCCCGAAATACACGCGGCGGTCGGCGTGCCGGTCGGCGTCGGTTTCGGCATCCGCGACGCGCGAACGGCCGGCGCGATCGCGCGCTTCGCCAACGCCGTGATCGTCGGCAGCCGCATCATCGAGGAAATCGAGCAATCCCAGCCCGGCGAGGTTTGCGCGAGGGTCAAGCGCCTCGTCGCCGAACTGCGCCGGGGCATGGATGAAAGCGGCCAGAGCCGATGAGGACGCCGCCCGCCGTGAGTTCGCTTGAAAGCACGGCGGATGCGGCGAAAGAAAACCATGACAAGTTCACCCGAAATCATCCGATATGCAATATGAAACGCCCCGGCCGTCATTGCGAGCGAAGCGAAGCAATCCAGTCCCTTCCCGATCCCGGTCATTCTGGATTGCCACGGCGCCGCGCGCCTCGCAATGACGAGAGCGGGACGCTGCCCCTTGCGGGTCATTGCAAATGGAATCGCCAGGGGCGAAAACCAGAAAATCTTCTGCTTTCATGTCTTTCGCCGTGTTCGCCGTGGTTAACGCTTTCCAGCCACGGAGGATACGACGAAAGAAAACCATGACAAGTTCATTCGAAATCATCCGATATGTAATATGAAACGCCCCGGCCGTCATTGCGAGCGAAGCGAAGCAATCCAGTCCCTTCCCGATCCCGGTCATTCTGGATTGCCACGGCGCCGCGCGCCTCGCAATGACGGGAGAGGGGTGCCGCCCCTTGCGGGTCATTGCAAATGGAACTGTCATGGGCGAAAACCAGAAAATCTTCTGCTTTCATGTCTTTCGCCGTGTTCACCATATCCGTCGTGGTCAACGCTTTTCGCCTTCCGCCGCGCCCGCCGTGGTGAAACCCCACTTGCCTTTCTCCGGATTCGAAATGTATTCACGGTGAATAAACCGGCCTTTCACGCATGAATTCGACTTCTCCCTCGCCCCGCTGGCTTCCGTTCGTCGTGCTCGGCGTCGGTCTGCTGGCGGTTTCCTTCGGCGCGATCCTCGCGCGTTTCGCCCAGGGCCACGGCTTGCCCTCGCTGGCGGTCGCGGCGCTGCGCCTGGGCCTGGCGGCGCTGATCGTGACGCCAATCGCCTGGTGGCGGTCGCGGCAGGCGCTGCGGGCGCTGGACCGGCGGCGGATGGCGCTGGCGGCTGGCGCGGGATTTTTCCTGGCCCTGCATTTCGCAACCTGGATCAGCTCGCTCGAATACACCTCGGTCGCCAGCAGCACGGCGCTGGTGACGACCAACCCGGTGTGGATCAGCCTGGCCTCGCTCGCCCTGTTCGGCGAAAGGCCGAGCCGCCTGACCGTGGCGGGCATCGCCGTATCGCTCTCCGGCAGCGCCCTGATTTTCTGGAGCGACGGCCGCGCCGGCGCGGGCGGAAGCAACGCGCTGCTGGGCAACGCGCTGGCGCTGGCGGGAAGCTGGTGTTTCTCGGCCTATCTCTTGGTCGGCCGCCGCCTGCGCGCGGGAATGCCCCTGCCGGCCTACGTCTGGCTGGCCTACGGCGTTGCCGCGCTGTTTCTTCTGCTGGCGTGCCGGGCCGGCGGCGTCGCGGTGACGGGCTACGAAGCGCCGGCCTACCTCGTGGCGCTGGCCCTGGCGCTGGCGCCGCAACTGCTTGGCCACACCGCCTACAACTGGTCGCTGCGCTACGTCTCGCCGACCTTCGTCGCCGTGGTCACGCTCGGCGAGCCGGTGGGCAGCGCCTTCCTGGCCTGGCTGTTCTTCGGCGAATCCTTCGCCCCGCTCCAGGCCGCCGGTTTCGTTCTGCTGCTGGCCGGGATTTACCTGGCGGCGGTGGGCGAAATGCGCCGGTAACCCATCGCGCGATGGCGTCGACGCTTCTCGATGACCGCGGTTTTGGGGGGCGCTATAACCCTCTCGCCGCCGAGCCGCCAATCACCACATCGTCCGCGCCGAATGCGTTGACGCCTTGATGCCAACGCGGCAAGCGGTCGCGGCGCGTAAAATCATTTGCGGTCTTTTGGAAGGACTACCTTTTCCAAACCGCTTCAGCCTTAGATAGCGTATTCGGCTTCCGGCAACCGCACGGCCGCATTGTCGTGCAGCGCGTCAAAAATCTTGCGCTTGAGCGCGCCGAAGTCCGCCGACGAGCGATCCCTGGGCATGGGCAGGTCTACCGCGATATTCGCCGTTACCCGGCCCGGCCTCGAATCCATCACGACGATCTTCTTGCTCAGGAAGATGGCCTCCTCAACGTCATGCGTGACCAGGATCATGCTGACGCCTTCATGCCGCCAGATGCGCAGCAACTCTTCCTGCAAGCGCATACGGGTAATCGCGTCGAGCGCGCCGAGCGGCTCGTCAAGCAACAGGATCGAAGGATGACCCACCAAGGCGCGGGCAATCGCGGCGCGTTGCGCCATGCCGCCGCTCAGCGCGGAGGGATAGGCGCGCTCGAAACCGGTCAGGCCGACGAGCGCGATTTGCGCGGCGACGGCCTCTTTTTTTGCCGTGTTCGAGAGCGGCGCGTTGTCGAGCGCGATGGCGATATTGTCCCAGAGGTCCAGCCAAGGCAGCAGGCGCGGCTCCTGGAAGACGATGCCGCGCTCCAGGCTGGTACCCACGATCCGCTGGCCGTTCAGTGTGATTTCACCCGTATAGTCCTGATCGAGTCCGGCGATCAGCCGCAGGAGCGTCGTCTTGCCGCAGCCGCTCGCGCCAACGATGGTGACAAATTCGCCTTCACCGACGTCGAGCGCCGTGTCATGCAGGGCGACGAAATCACCGAAACGCCGGGTGACGTTGCGCGCTTCAAGCATAGCTGCCCCCAAAACCGCGCTGCCAGCGCAAAAGCCGTTGTTGCGCCAGGTACAGCAAACGGTCGAGGGCGTAGCCGATCACCCCGATCAGAACCATGCACACCAGGAGTTGGTCGGTCATCAGCAGGTTCTGAGCGCGGAAGATGAGAAAGCCCAGACCCTCCAGGCCGCTGATGCCCTCGGCAACCACCACCAATGCCCAGGACAGTCCCACCGAATAGCGGAGCGTCACCATGACCACGGGCAGGATCGCCGGCAGGATCACGCGGCGGATCAATTGCCGCTTGGTCAGTTTCAATGCCCGCGCCAGTTCGATGAAGTTATGGTCGACGCCACGGATGGCTTGCAGGGTGTTCAGGAATACCGGAATGAAGATCGATTTGGCGAGCACCACGATCTTGGCGGGCGCGCCCAATCCCAGCCAGATGACGACCAGGGGAATCCAGGCGACCGTCGGGATATGGCGGATCGTATTGATCGTGCCGCTGAAGAACAGTTCCATCTTGCGCGACAGCCCGGCCGCGAAGCCCAGGCCGACGCCGAGCAGCGTGCCGTAGGCGAAGGCTTGCGCGATGATGAATACGCTGGCCCAGATGTCCCTGAGCAAATCCTGCTTGATCAGCATGTACCAGAAAGCTTCGACGACCTTGACCGGCGCGGGCAGGAAAACCGGCTCGATCCAGACGAAGCTCGCCGACGCCTGCCACAGGCCCAGGATCAGCAGCGGCAGGAGCGCGCCGACATAGCGCTGTCCGGTAAAAAAAGTCTTTATCCTGGAAAGCGCGGCCGTGACCACTTTCGGCGCGGAGACCGTGGGAACATAAAGCACCCCAGAGGGAACCGCGTAACCGAGTTGCTGTTTTTTCTCCATGTTCTCCATGTCCTATCAGTCGTTGTCCGCCTTCTCCAGGATCATCCCGACGGCATTTCAATACGCCGAGTATTTGTCGCTGTAGATCGAATGCGAGCCGCCCGCGAAGAACTTCCCGTCGATGAATTCGTCGATCTGGGCATCGCTCAGTTGCTTGTCGACGAGAATGTCGTCGCCGTTCGCCACGTACCACTTCTGGAATTCCTTGATCGCGTGGCGCGCCTTGTCCGCGTCAGGCTCGCCGGCCATGAAATCCCACTGCCCCAGGTGGGTGATCTGGAATTTCGCCACGTCTTCAGGAATGCGCAGCGCTTTGGAAACGATCTTGGCCGCCTCGTCGACATTGTCATAAGTCCAATCCCGCGCGCGTTCCCGGCTGGCCAGGAAAGCCTTGACCACGTTCGGGTATTTGGCGGCAAAATCCTTGTGCGCGAAATAACTCACCCGTCCGCCGTAATTTACGTAAACGCCCGTGTCGGAAGGCCCTCCGATTTTCTTGAACTTGCCTTGCAGGTAGGCGGCGGTGAAGTGATTCGCCGCCAGATGCCCGGCCGTCGCGTCCTTTTCGCCGGAAAGCAGCGCCTGGATGGCCACCGCCGGGCTTTCGATGTTTTCATAGCGCACGCGGCCCTTTTTCAGGCGGCTGTCGAGCGGAATGCCGGCGTTGTTGAGAATTTCGAACGGCGCCGACCAATAGCACGAAATACGCGACGAACCGAACTTCTTGCCGTCGAGGTCGGCGATGGTGTTGATGTCCTTGTTCGCCGCCGAGACGAAGATCGGCGTGCGGTAGCGGTTGGACGCCTCGGAGAGCCAGACGATCACCGCCGGGATGCCATTGGCCTTTTGCACGAAGGCGGGATAGACCATGCGCTGGGCGAAGGCCAGCGTACCGCCGCCGACCGCCGCGCTTTCCGCGCCGAGCAGTTCGCCCGACGACTGCGCGATCAGGTTGACCCTGTTGACGCCAACCTTGCCGAATTCTTCCTTGAGAATGCCTCTGGCATCCGCGATCGCTGTCCAGGTCTGCAATTGCAGATTGATGCTTTCAGGGGGCTTGTCCTCCGCCCCGGCCATCCCCGTGAACACCCAGAAGGCGCTTGCCAAAAGGATTGGCGCGAACCGTCGTTGTCTTGCTTTCATCATGTCACTCCTGTCGATACGAATGAAACGGATTGATCGGAAATCCAGTCCGCTTCAATCGAATCATGTCCTGATTTGAAGCGGCCCCGAAAAGATATCGGGCAATACGGCCTGCCACGCCATGAAATCGGCCGGTATCGAAAAGACTACAGCGGAGTGAAAATCAAGTAAAAGATTAATTTCCTATAAACAAATACGAGCAATTCCATGCGGCAGGATAATATTGATATTCATTTTATAAACAAATGGCATTCCGTCCGGTTCAATGCCGATGGACCGTGATTTCAAGCCCGAACCCGGTCAGCATATCGACGGCTTCGTCAAGCCTGGGTTTCACGCCTGGCGAAAGCGCGTAATCCTTGTCCAGCGCCCGGTATTTGGAAAGACCGAGTGTGTGATAGGGCATGATTTCGATGCGGTCGAGGCCAATCTCGCGCAGGAATTTTCCGAATGCGGAGAGGCTCTCGTCACTGTCGTTGAAATCCGGAATCAGCGGAATGCGTACCAGCACATCGACGGAGCTTTCGGCAAGTTTTCTCGCGTTGGCAATGATGTCGGTATTTCCGGCGCCGGTCCATTTCCGGTGCGCGGTATCGTCCATGTGCTTGATGTCGAGCAATACCAGATCGAGGCGGGGCAGCAGGTGTTCGAGTACCGGCCAGGGGGCCTTGGCGCAGGTATCCAGGCAGGTGTGCAAGCCGGCTTCGTCGTGCAACTCTCTTAACAATGCGTGCAGGAAATTTTTCTGCGCGAGCGGCTCGCCGCCGCTCACCGTGACTCCGCCTCCGCTCTGCTGGAAGATGCGCCAGTGCTGGCGCACTTCTTCACCGATCTCTTTTACGTCCATCGATTTTCCGGACAGGCTGCGCGCGCCGCGTAAACAATGGGGCACACAACTCCCACAGGCGGCGCATCGGCCGGGATCGAAGCGCGGGCCGTTTTCGCCGAGCGTCATGGCTTGCCGCGGACAGACCTTCATGCAAGCGCCACAGGCGGCGCAAAGATGTGGAAAGAACATCAGCTGCGGCCGCGTGTCCTGCGATTCCGGGTTGCCGCACCACAGGCAGCTCAACGGGCATCCTTTGAGAAAGACCGTCGAGCGGACACCTGGGCCGTCGTGCAGGCTGAAATGCTGGATGTCGAAGACGATGCCTTCCGTGGCACTCATATCGTGGAATCCTCGGGGGCGGACCGGCGTGCCCGCCCCTTGACTGTCATTTCACGGCCGCCGGCCCGCCGCTCGAAACGACGATGCCATCGTTTTCGTCGAAGGCGATGCGTATCTCCGAAAACGCCGCATGGACGCTTTTTTCGATCACGACCGGCAGTCCTTCGAGCGTGAACAGCATGTCTTTTTCCTCGTCATGGTCTTCATCCAGACTGGCACCGAGACGGATATTGGCGCAACATCCGCCGCCGGTAACAAGCCTCGCCACGCGCACGAAACCACCGTCTCCATAATCTTCGAGGAATTCCAGCAGTTTCTCGCGCGCTTCTTTCGTCACTTCCACTTTTCTCCTCCTTTCAGGAAAACGAAAGTTCCGTCCGGGCGATCAACTCGTCCTGGACGCCTTCGTGCAGGCGCGTGAAATACGCCGAAAATCCCGCCACCCGCACCGTCAGGTCGCGGTATTCCTCCGGCGTTTCCTGCGCGTTCTTCAATGTCTCGGAACTGACGATATTGAACTGGATGTGGGAGCCGCCGAGATCCATGTAGGTTTTTATCAGCGCCAGCAGCTTGCGCGCGCCGGCGATCCCCTGGATCGCGCCCGGATGGAATTTCATGTTGAAATGGTTGGAGCCGTAACGGACGGTATCGAGCGCCTGCGCGGCGGAGGCGATCAACGCCAGCGGGCCTTTCTTGTCCGTCCCCGGCATCGCCGAGACGCTCGCGTCGGTCAGCGGTTTGCCTTTCCGCCGCCCCGTCGGCAGGGCGCCGGTCAACATGCCGAAGTAATTGTGAATGGTCAACGAATAGGCTTCGATGTTGGCGATGTGATCCCCGAAGAAACCACCGCCCACCTCGTGGAAACGATCTATTGCATCGTCATAGACACGGCGCACGAGCGCATCGACTTCCGGATCGCCATTACCGTGCTTGGGCGCGTTGAGGCACAGCAGGCGGATGTCTTCATGCCCCTCGAAGTCGGCGGCCAGCGCCTCGGTGAGTTGCCGTATGCTTAACTGGCGGGTATCGAACACCAGATGTTTGACCGCCGCCAGCGAGTTGGCGGCATCGACACCGGCGGTACTGATGACGAAATAGAGGTAATAATCGGTGCCGCCCTGTTGTTCGCCCTCGCCGCGTTCGAGACAGCCGCCGTACATCGCCGAGCGGAACGCGCCGGGGACCGTGTCGCCGATCGCCTTGCTACCGATCGAGCCGTAGGGGCGGATGCGTTCGAAGAGATTCTTGACCTGCGCGCTATAGGCGGCGAAAAAAGACTCGAAATCGGCAAAGGATTCGGCGCCGCCGGTGTGTGGGCCAAGCTGCTTTTGGGTCAATGGGTCGAAGCCATCATTGATCGCCAGTTCGAAGCACTTGGCTAGGTTGAAGGTCATGTTTTCGGAGACAAAGGCCGTCTTGCCGGCAACGCCCGTGCCGACGCAGCTCATGTTGATGCAGTTGCGCGCGTCCTTGAGCGTGATGCCGTTCCTGGCGTGCCGCGCGAGCAATCGTTCGGTGATGACGCGCGTGTTCATCCACTGCGGCTGGCCGAGGCCCGTCCGTTCGAGGTCGATGGCCTTGAGCAGGAAATCCTCCTTTAGCTTGTCGTGATACAGCACGGTGATCGTCGGCTGAATGTTGCGCAGATCGATCTGCGTATCCAGGATGAGATAGTCGAGATCGGTCGTCGCGTCCTCGCCGCGCGCGTCGAAGCCGCCGACGTTGATCGTATGCCCCGTATGCCCGGAAAGTATCTTGGAATAGGTGATCCCCTGGTAATAGCCGAATTCGAGAATCTTGACGAACAGGCACTTGAGCCAGCCGACGGCGTCATCGGGCGTGCCGCCGTCCGCCTTGTCGAGCTGGTAATAGCGGTCGAGATATTGGCCGATGCGTCCCGGCGAGGAACCGCAGCCGCCCTGTTCGATCTGGATGCCGAGATGCAGGAACCACCATGACTGCACGGCCTCGCGGAAATTGCGCGGTGGATTTTCGGGCACATGCCGACAAACTTCGGCGATCTCCAGCAGCTCGGCCTTGCGCACCGGGTCGCCGGTGGCCTCCGCCGTTTGCCCGGCCAGGTCGGCATAGCGGTGCGCGAGATGGATGACGGCGCGCAGAGTGATGAGCGCCGCGCGATAAAAGTCGATTTTCTGGCTGTTCTTGGCGGTGACGCTTAGCGCACGCAGGCGCTCTTCCGTCTCCTCGATGATCGCGCCGAGTCCGCGGTTGATGAAACTCTCATAATCGACGTTGCCCGCGCCCTTGGTGAAGGTCGCGCCCTCGGTGAACAGCCCGGCCTCGGTGAAATCGTGCGGACTCCAGCCGTAGAGCTGTTTGGCGAGCCGCTTGGCCTTGGCCGAGGCGCTCCGATCCTTGAAAAAGCGCGAGGCTTCGAGCATCAGTTGTTTTTCTTCCTTCGAAATGTCGATCTTGCCGAGGTGGCTCATCATCGCCTGGTTGATTTCCTTGATGATCCACTCCGAATCCCATTCGGGATAGATATAGACGCCGGCGGGGTGACTGGTGACCGTGCCGGCGATCGGATTGTCGTCGAGGAAGAGCCGTTTGCCCCGGAGCAGGTTGTCGAAGAGCCGCGCGCGCAGGACGACCGGCGGCTCGTAGTCGAATTCCCGGTAGGCTTCGAGCAAATAGGACAAGCGTTCGGTATCGATCTTCTGCGGTGCGTTGAGCAGGAATTCCTTGGCCGCCTTCGCCGCGGCATGGCAGCGTTCACGCTGGACACGGCGGATCAGTTTCCCCGATTCGTCGAATAATCCGGAGCCCCCATCGGAGGCATCGCTCCATTCGTATTGCGTTCCATCCGATCCGACCTCTTTGAGTTTGTGTAGCATCGCTGATCTCCTATCCATAGACTGGCTTTGATTGAAACGGGATACTCATCGGCGCGCTTGGCAATATCTATCGTTTCCGCCCCATACCATTTCACATCCGCGCCAGCGAGAAAAAACTGGAAATGAATACGTGACCACGCGCCTTGGTGAATCTGCCATTGATCGAGGAACAACGATAGATACCATTCGAAGAAAAGGATACGATTATTTTTTTATATCCATATTTACCGGGGAAAAACCAACAGCCGTATATGGACTCCTCATGTCTTGCGAGGGAAAAAATGATTCGAAAAGGGTGCGACCGCATCGCATAAGGATATCTTGGGGATGCCTTGGTTCGCCTGGCCGTAACAGGATGCGACATTGATCCAAACTATGCTCGGATCATAACCTTGCCGTTCATCGTAAAACTGACTCCGGTTTGAAACCCCGCCCTTTAGGGCGGTGCGAAGGCTGGAACCCCGGCCTGGAAGGCCGGGGTTTCGACCGTAGCTACTTGGGAGGGGTGCCAACCCCTTCCA
>JAIRPF010000006.1 GCA_031257115.1 Accumulibacter sp. | reverse complement strand
CCGCAAGATAATTCATATACTTGTCCAGGAGTACTCACCGGCCCATATTGAAACGTCGCCCGCTGACCATCGGCGTTTACTCCTTCGTAAAGGGCATCGTCACACAAAGCCTCGCGCGGCGTATTCGTATACTCACACGAAAACCAGTTATAACAGCGATGGAACCACGAATCATCATAAAGGTGGGTCGTGCGGTATTTCAGTTGGCCTTTGAAAACTTTTTTGATGTGAACGACGGTGTAGCCGGAACTCGTGGGAGTATATATCAATCTCGATGTTGAATTTGAATATCCACCTTTACTGTTAGCGTAACGACTATAGCTCCCAAATGGATTGATGTGTACTTCCCCCACATAGATACTCCGAACTGGAGATTCAGGAAATTCGAAAAATCTTATCCCTCCCCCCTCTTTCAAACCGACAAAGGCGCTTACCAGTCGAGGATTGATGGAATGGAAAGGTGTTTCCTTTTCCGTCCGAAATCCAACCAATATCCACCAATCGTCATCTCTTTGCTCAATTTCGTTACTCTCTGGAGACCAATGCCACATGGAAACCAGGATCAAATCCCCCGGTTCAACCACTGCCCCCGTGCCTTCTTCCACTATTTCAAACTTCAACGGTTCCACCGGCTTACCTGGATCAAGCACCCGCCACAGCCCGCGCGTGACTTGAATGGGGTCAGGCCGGTATAAAAATCCGTAATAGATGAACTGGCGGAACGATAATATTATCAACGCCAGAAAGATGCCAACGACCCATACCCATTTGCGCCGATACCAAGGCTTGCGCGTGACCTTATTTCCGCTCATCGCCATTCTCCTGTTTCATCGGAAACCACAGGCCAGTGATTTCGGCAAGGCGCTTTGAATCAAATTTCCCGTCTTTTTTCCTTACCGACATCAGCGGCGCGGCCCAGAGGGGTGCGGTGGTGATGAAAGCGGGCAGGACACCGTTCCAGTCGATTCGGGGTATTTCTTGGGGGTCGGTTCTTGTTTCGCTCTTTCCTCGCCCAAGCGGGATGCAGGGAGCGTTCCTGGGGATGGGCGAGGCGCGGGCGGGTTTCGATTGCGCCGTGATCGTCGCGCTCCCGCCGGGGCGTCCGTCTTCGCTTTTTTTCGTCCCTGTTTTTTCGGAGATTCCGTCTTTCATGAGGGCGATCAGCCTTTAAGGGGTCGGGGTCATCCAGTTTTTCTCCCTGTGTCTTTCATTCAAAAACATGGATGTCTCTTCCTCGAAATGAAATGCCGCCTCTTCAAGAAATTCGCGCTTGCGCCTGGTTTTGCGCCCGAATCCCGCCGGATCCAGTCCCGATCGCGTTTCCTGCCCTCATTATCTCACGGCGGCCAGTGGGGCTGGGCGGGGCTTTCCTGGCGGTTTTTCCGGGATCGCATCGGTCGCGGTAGAATGGGAGCTTCGATTCACTTTCGCCAACCCAAGGAACCCCCATGAGAATCCTGCATACCATGATCCGCGTCGGCGACCTCGAACGGTCGCTGGCGTTTTACACCGAAATTCTGGGAATGCGCCTGCTGCGCCGCCAGGATTATCCGGGAGGACGCTTCACGTTGGCTTTCGTCGGTTATTGCGACGAAAGCGAAGGCGCGGCGATCGAGCTGACGCACAACTGGGACACCGCGTCCTACGCGCCCGGCGACGGTTTCGGTCACATCGCGCTTTCCGTCGATGACGCCTACGCCGCCTGCGCCCAGGTCAAGGCAAAGGGCGGCAAGGTCACGCGCGAGGCCGGGCCGATGAAACACGGCACGACGGTCATCGCCTTCGTCGAAGACCCCGACGGCTACAAGATCGAATTGGTGCAGAAGTAGAAAGAGGCGATAAGCACGGCGTGCATGGAGAAAACTTTAACCACGGAGGGCGCGGCGGCCACGGCGAAAGTCAGAAGCGCGAATCATTGACCACGACGACCACGACGAAAAGCAAGCCCCAAAAGCTCCGCCGCGTTCCCGAATCGACTTTCTACAGACACACATAACCGCCCGCCAACTCCCCGTCATTCCCGCGCAAGCGGGAATCCAGGAACGTACCTTCCGGCGCGTGGCGCCGCAAACCAAGCCTCCCTCAAGAGGGAGGTCTTTATATTGGATTCTCGGCCCTTCGATTGGAAATAACGGGCTGGATTCCCGCTTGTCAGGGAAATGACGGAATTGTGGTTGCCGATTTTCGTTCCTGGTTTCGCCACGGTTCGATCGCGGTCTATATCTCCACGTTGTCGATCAGGCGCGGCTGGCCCAGGCGGCTTGCGGCCAGGGCGACCAGGGCTTCGCCTCCGTCCGGTGAGGGTTCCCGCAGGTCGGCCTGCCGGCGCACGGCGACGTAGTCGGTCTTCCAGCCGTGCCGGTCGAGTTCGGCGAGCGCTTCGCGTTCGAGCCGCGCGAAATCCCGGTCGCCGCCGCGCACCGCGTCGCGGATGCGGGTCAGCACGCGGTTCAGGCGCGGCGCTTCGGCGCGTTCTTCCGGGGTCAGATAACCGTTGCGCGACGACAGCGCCAGGCCATCCCCGGCGCGCACCGTTTCGCCGCCGACGATGTCGATCGGCAGCGCCAGTTGCCGGGTCATGGCGCGCAGGATCATGAGCTGCTGGTAATCCTTCTTGCCGAAAACGGCGACATGCGGCTGGACGACGTTGAACAGCTTGAGCACGACGGTGGCGACGCCGCGAAAGTGGCCGGGCCGGAACCGGCCTTCGAGCAGGTTCTGGATTTCCGGCGGCTCGACCAGGTATTGCTGCGGTTCGGGGTAGAGGTCGGCCTCGGTCGGAGCGAACAGATGGGCGACGCCCACGGCTTCCAGTTTGGCGCAATCGGCCGCGAACGTGCGCGGGTATTTGTCGAAATCTTCGTTTGGCCCGAATTGCAGGCGGTTGACGAAGATGCTGGCGACGACCGTGTCGCCGTGCTCGCGCGCTTGCCGCATCAGCGAAACATGGCCGTCGTGCAGATTGCCCATGGTGGGGACGAAAACGATGCGCCCGCGATTTCGCAGCGCGGCGCGCGTGTCGGAGAGGGTGGAAGTGATTTGCATCGGAGATCGAATGGAAAAAGTGGTTGTACCAGGAAAAACACGGGGAAAGCCTTGGAATTGCTAGTTAACCACAACGGGCACGACGGGCACAACGAAAAGCGAGAACGAAAAGCGTTGGCCACGGAGAACACGGCGAAAAGCAAAATCACGAAAAACTCTCCGTCATTCCTTTGATCGCCGGAATCCAGAAGGCGCGTCGATTTTTCCGGCCGCCGTCCTGGATACCGGCAGGCAAGGGCATGACGGGTTCTTTCTTGCTTCTCGCCTTTCGTCGTGTCCGCCGCGCCCGCCGTGGTTAAAGGATTTTCGCCTTTCGCCGCGCCCGGCGCCGTTTCCCGGCGGGGAAATTCACGCGCTCACGGCCTCGCGCACGGCGCTGGCCAGTTTTTCGGCGGCGGCGGCGACCGATTCGGCGTCGCGGCCTTCGACCATGACGCGCAGAAGCGGTTCGGTTCCCGACGCGCGCAGCAAGACCCGCCCCGTCCCGGCCAGGGCGCTTTCGGCCTCCCGCCGGGCTTTCTGGATTCCCGGATGGTCTTGCCAGGGGAAACCCTTGCCCAGCGGCACGTTGATGAGTTGCTGCGGATAGAGTTCGAGCTTCGAGAGCAGCGCGTGGAGGCTGCCGCCTTCCTCGCGCAGCGCCGTCAGCACTTGCAGCGCGGAGACGATGCCGTCGCCGGTCGTATGCTTGTCGAGGCAAATGATGTGCCCCGAATTCTCGCCGCCGTAGAGCCAGCCGTTTTCCAGCAGCTTCTCCAAGACGTAGCGATCGCCGACCGCCGCGCGCGCGAACGGCACGTTCAGCCCGGCCAGGGCGTGCTCGAAAGCCAGATTGGTCATCAGCGTGCCGGCGACGCCGGCCACCGGGCCGCGCCGCAGGCGGCTGCGCACGACGGAGAACAGCAGCTGGTCGCCGTCGAACGGATTGCCGTCGGCGTCGACCATCATCACCCGGTCGCCGTCGCCGTCCAGGGCGATCCCGAAATCCGCCCGGCCGGCCAGCACCGCGGCGCCGAGCGCGGCGGTCGACGTCGCGCCGACGTCCTTGTTGATGTTCAGCCCGTCGGGCCGGGCGCCGATGGCCACGACCTCGGCGCCGAGTTCGTGGAAAACGTGAGGCGCGATGTGGTAGGCCGCGCCGTGGGCGCAATCGACGACGATCTTCAGCCCGCGCAGGTCGAACTCGTTGGGAAAGGTGCTCTTGCAGAACTCGATGTAACGCCCCGCTGCGTCGTCGATCCGGCGCGCGCGGCCGAGTTCCGGCGAGGGCGCGCAGACGATCGGCGCGTCGAGGCCCGCCTCGATTTCCGCCTCGATCGCGTCGTCGAGCTTCTTTCCCCCGGCCGAAAAGAACTTGATGCCGTTATCGTAATAGGGATTGTGCGACGCGGAGATCACCACGCCGGCCTGCAAG
The DNA here is from genome assembly GCA_031257115.1 of Accumulibacter sp. Taxonomy (GTDB): domain Bacteria; phylum Pseudomonadota; class Gammaproteobacteria; order Burkholderiales; family Rhodocyclaceae; genus Propionivibrio. The sequence goes on along the minus strand of JAIRPF010000006.1, from coordinate 781 downwards.
CGCAGCGCCCGCGTCAGATACGCCACCGCCGGCGTCGGCATCGGACCGACCAGGCAGACGTCGACGCCGGCGGCCGAGAAACCCGCTTCGAGCGCCGCTTCGAGCATGTACCCGGAAATGCGGGTGTCCTTGCCGATCAGCACCGCCGGGCGCTCGCCCGCCTGCAGCTTTTCCCGTCCGCGCCGCATCAATATCCCACCCGCCGAAAAGCCGAGCCTCATGACGAAATCCGGCGTGATCGGCGCTTGTCCGACGCGACCGCGCACGCCGTCGGTGCCAAAATATTTTCGGGTCATAACCGTTCCTGTTCCTCGCAGACCGGCCATTGTACTGAAATCTCGCGCGCCGGATCGAAAACGATCGCTCCGGCGCGCAGCGCCGCAAGAATCCGCCTCCATTAAGAGAACGGCGTCACGTCGGAGACATGACAGGGTGAGGAAGCGGCGGGGATCGTCAAACGCGGATGAACCAGACACACAAACGGAAACCGTCAGTCCCTCGACAAGCGGGAATCCGTTTCGCCGTCGCCCTCGCCGCCCCCCGCCTCGTCATTCCCGCGGCAGCGGGACTCCAGCGCGACCCTGCCGGCGCGCCGCGCCGCCTCTATTATCCGCCTCCATCAAGAGAACGGCGTCACGTCGGAGACATGACGGGGGGGGGAAGCGGCGGGGATCATCAAACGCGGATAAACCAGACACACAAACGGAAACCGTCAGTCCCCCGACAAGCGGAAATCCGTTTCGCCGTCGCCCTCGCCGCCCCCCGCCTCGTCATTCCCGCG
>JAIRPF010000188.1 GCA_031257115.1 Accumulibacter sp. | reverse complement strand
AAGAGGAATTCGACGAATTCAAAACCGGCCCTGGCGGCGGCGGCGAAGCGTTCCGGAAACGGAACCTCGGTGAACATCATCGAAAGATTGGCGGCAAATTTTGGCATGACAGTCCTTTCGTCAGTGAGTTTTCAGTGAAACGTGAAAAATGAAAAGTGAAACATGAAAAAACGGCATCCTCCTCTGAGCTTCACGTTACAAATCCAGCCTGGATGAATTATCAGAGCACCTTGCTTGAGCACGATTGGCTCAATAAATGGAGCTTGCCACGACTGGACGAGGTAACGGTCTTGTCCGAGAGGCTAAACCAAAAGGCGCACATAGATATGAACGTTGGTTGATCCATCGCCGATCGGAACGTCTTTGACTTCTAGGTACGGTTGCTTTCGAACAAGCTCTCCCAGTTTCTGATAGCCGTAGTTTCGCGAATCGAAGGATGGATTGTTCCTGAGGATCATGGAACCGACAGCCGACAGAGCTGCCCATCCGTTGTCTTTTGCAGTTGCCGTTACCGCAGAACAGATCAGTGGTTCCACGGGGTCGGGCGCTTGTTCATCAACAGCGGCGGGTTGTTCTTGCGGCGCAAGAATCTCTGTGTAAATAAACTTGTCGCAAGCGGCTACAAACGGTTGGGGTGTCTTCTTCTCGCCGAACCCATAGACGACAAGCCCAGCTTCGCGAATTCGCGTGGCAAGGCGAGTGAAGTCGCTATCTGAAGAAACGAGACAGAAGCCGTTAAGCCCCCCGGAATGCAACAAGTCCATGGCATCGATGATTAACGATGAATCGGTGGAGTTCTTGCCAGTGGTGTAGCTGAACTGCTGCATTGGCTGGATCGCCAATTTGTGCAACACATCCTTCCAGCCTTTCAGATTTGGCGTGGTCCAATCGCCATATGCACGCTTTACGGTCACTGTCCCATACCGCGATGCTTCGTTGAGCAACTCGTGAATAACTGAAGCCCGCGCATTGTCTGCATCGATTAGGACTGCCAGCTTGTCGTTGTGTAGAGATGCCATGTAGGCTCCGGGTAAAAGGCCCACCTCAAATATCCAGCTTGAACACCGCCTTGAGTTCCCCGATCTGCTCCGCCGTCAGGCAGTTGACCGGCGCGCCGCGCAGCATGAGGAATATTTTGGCGGTTTCTTCCAGTTCCTCGGCGGCGTAGATCGCGCCTTCCAGATCGGGGCCGGAAACGACGGGGCCGTGATTGGCGAGCAGCGCGGCGGCGTGTTTGCCGGCCAGGTTCCGGATCACGTCGCCGAGCGCCTTGTCGCCGGGACGGTGGTAGGGCACGAGCGGCAGGCGGCCGATCTTCATGACGAAATACGGCGTCAGCGGCGGAATGCAGTTGGCGGGATCAAGCCCGGCGAGGCACGAGACGGCGGCGGCGTGCGTCGAGTGCAGGTGCACGACGGCACCGGCCCTGGGCCGCGCCTCGTACAGCGACCGATGCAGGAAAGCCTCCTTCGACGGCGGGTCGCCGGCCAGCAGGTTTCCCTGCCAGTCGAGCTTCGAAATACGCGCCGGATCGAGTTCGCCGAGACAGGAATTGGTCGGCGTGAGCAGCCAGCCGTCGGCCAGCCGCGCGCTGATGTTGCCGCTGCTGCCGGCGGTCAGGCCGCGCTCGTAAAGGGAACGCGACAGGCGGGCGATCTTGTCCCGTTCGCGGGTTTCTTCGGAAATGATCGGAGCATTCATTTTGAGACCTTGAAAAAACGATGACTACGGAGAGACACGGAGAAAACATTTTAACCACGGCGGGCACGGCGAAAGACAAAACCATGCAAAAGGTTTTTGTTTCTCGCCGTAATCGTTGTGATTAGAGCAGTTTTGAATCAGATGCCTGAAATTTCCGTCATTCCCGCGAAAGCGGGAAGCCAGTTCGTCACCCCCAACCCAAAGGGCCGCACTCCAAAGAATGCGGCGCTCGGCGCCTCCAATGTTTTTCACTTCTCGCCGAGCCGCCGTGGTTGTCCCCGTGGTTAACCATTTCCAAGCCTGTCCCACGCCTTGAGGAAGAAATCCGGGGCGCCGAAATTGCCGGACTTGAGCGCCAGGGCCAGCGGCGTCTCATCGGCGTTTCCGGTGATCGCGGTCGTCCACGGCACGCCGGGGTCGATCTCCGGGCCGATGCGCAGACCGGTGACGCCGAGCGCCTTGACCACCGCCCCGGCCGTCTCGCCGCCGGCGACGATCATTTGTCCGACGCCTTGGGCGATCAGTCCCTGGGCGATGGCGGCCAGGGCGTTCTCGACGAGATGGCCGGCCTTTTCGGCGCCGAGCCGGGCCTGCGCGGCCTTGACCGCTTCCGGCGCGGCGGTGGCATAGAACAGGACGGGGGCTTTCTCGACCTTGCCCTTGGCCCAGGCCAGTGCCTCGCCCGCCATGTCCCTGCCGCGCGCGAGTTCGAGGGGGTCGATGTTGAAGGCGGGGTGTTTTTCGCGCATCACGGCGACCTGTCCCTGCGTGGCGATCGAGCAGCTTCCGGCGATGACGGCGCGTAGCCCCCCGGTCGGCGGCAGGGCGTCGGCGGCCAGATTTTCGGGAAGCAGGCCGAGCTTGCGGAAGTTTTGCGGCAGCCCCAGCGCGATGCCCGACCCGGCGGTGACGAGCGGCATGTCGGCGCAGGCTTCGCCGATGGCCATCAGATCGTCGTTGGTGATGGCGTCGGGCACGGCGAAATTGCAGCCCTCGGCCTTGAGCCGGGCGAAACGTTCCCTGATCGCGTCCGCGCCCTTGCTGACCACGGCATGGTCGACAAGGCCCGCCTTGCCTTCGATCTGCGTTTGCAGGAAGCGCACCAGGTTGGCGTCGGTCATCGGCGTGAGCGGGTGGTTCTTCATGCCGGAGTCGGAGAGGAGGATGTCGCCGACGAAGAGATGGCCCTTGTAGATGGTGCGGCCATTGACCGGGAAGGCGGGGCAGGCGATGGTGAAATCGGCTCCGAGCGCCCGCATCAGCGCCTCGGCGACCGGGCCGATGTTGCCTTTCGGGGTGGAATCGAAGGTGGAACAGTATTTGAAATAAAACTGGCGGCAGCCGGCCTCGCGCAGCCAGCGCAACGCGGCCAGCGATTCTTCTACCGCCTCTCCGGCGGGACTGGTGCGCGATTTCAGGGCGACCACCACGGCGTCGATGCCGTCGCCGACGGGTTCCCTGGGAACGCCGATCATCTGCACGGTGCGCATACCGGCTTTCACCAGCATTCCGGCGAGATCGGTGCCGCCGGTGAAATCGTCGGCGATACAGCCGAGAAGAATAGCCATGAATGTACTCCTTTCCTGATGTTTCAATTCTTGTCCGACGTCCAAACCTCGCCGAATTATTTCGCGAATTACTTCAGTTTGAGCGGCTACGTGGCGCGGACCTCATGATCTGATCCAGTTGATCCTTCCAGAGTTTGACCTGCATGACCGTGCCATGACCGGAAGTCGTGTCGCTACCGGGGATAACCCACTCACTGCCGTTTTTCACGCGCTTCATCTCGCGTTCCATGATGCCGAGAACACGCGGGTTTCTTTCGTCATCGCTGGAATTGACCGCGAGCAGGCTGGCCTGGATATTTTCCAGATGGGGCGAGGCGTTGTAGTCGCGCGAAGAATCCCATTGGTAGATGTAGTCGTTGGCGTCGGCATTGAACGCGGCCGCCATGCGTTTCTTCAGGTACTCATCGGCCTTCTCGCGCGTCGGCCCGGCTTTGAACAAAGCCTGATCGCCACCATTGGTGCTCACGGTAAATGACAGATAGACAAGTTGGAAACTGCGTGGCTGCTTCGTGTAATCGCCGTTCATCCATTCGGGATCGCTCTTGATGGATTCGATGAGCAGACGTCGCGTCATCCAGTTCCTGCCCGACATTTCGGTGGGAAACGAGGCCATCGGCACGGCGATGTCCATCATGTCGGCGTATTTCGTCGCCCAGAGCCAAGTGTGCATTCCGCCCATCGAGTTTCCCAGAACAAGACGAAGATGCTTGATTCCAAGATGTTCTGTCACCAGACGATATTGCGCGTCGACCATGTCGTCATAATTGTATTGCGGGAACGCCATGCGCAGGCCGTCGGAAGGCTTACTCGATTTTCCGGTGCCGATTGCATCGGGAAGAATGATGAAGTAGCGGCTGGCGTCGAGCGGCTGCCCCGGACCGAACAGTTCCCCGGCAAAACCCGCCCCCAACATGCTGCGCGCGGATCCTGTCGTGCCGTGTAGTATCAGCACGGGTTCGCCGCTCGGATCACCGATGGTGGTGTAATGCAGATTCAATTCGGGTAAAACGTCTCCCGTATGAAAGCGAAAATCGCGAGCCACCCAAAGACCTTCTTTTGGCGCGGGATAATCGGCGGCCAAGGCAAAAAATGAATTGGCTATAAGAACCAGACCCAGCGACAGTCTTTTTAGAATTTGAACGGATTTCATGGTGCCCTCTTTGCTTTGAAATTAATCTTTCGCCCCCGGCAATTCGATCCCCGGAAAGACCTTGATGACGGCTGAATCATCCTCCGCGCCGTGTCCGGCGGCTGACGCGGACAGAAACATCTGGTGCGCCGCGGCGGCCAGGGGCAGCGGGAAAACGGCTTTCCTGGCGTAATCCAGAACGATGCCCAAATCCTTGACGAAGATGTTGACTTGCGAAAGCGG
>JAIRPF010000182.1 GCA_031257115.1 Accumulibacter sp. | reverse complement strand
ATTAGCGACAGGCATTCATGCCTGTCGCTGTGAACGAACTTGGAAGGGGTTTGCACCCCTCCCAAGTAGCTACGGTCGAAACCCCGGCCTTCCAGGCCGGGGTTCCAGCCTCCGCACCGCCCTAAAGGGCGGGGTTTCAAACCGGAGTCAGTTTTACGATGAAGGCCGCGCGAGGTCTTTTTCCGTTTCGCAATTGAAATGAGACGCGAAGACGAGCCGAGGACAGGGTCATGGCACGGCGAGGCGAAGTCGACAAAGTATCGTTTCAATTGCGAAACGGAACTTCGCGGCAAGCCGGCCGGTCAATCCAGCGTTTCGATCGTGGTGTTGTGGTTGGTGTAGATGCACAGATCGCCGGCGATGTCGAGTGATTTGCGGACGATTTCCGCCGGTTCCAGTTCGGTGTTCTCGATCAGCGCCCGCGCCGCCGACTGGGCATAGGCGCCGCCGGAGCCGATCGCCAGAAGCCCCTGCTCCGGTTCAAGCACGTCGCCGTTGCCGGTGATGATCAGCGAATGATCCCGGTCGGCCACGGCCAGCATCGCTTCCAAGCGGCGCAGGGCGCGATCGCTTCGCCAGCCCTTGGCCAGTTCGACGGCCGAGCGGAGCAGGTTGCCCTGATGCTTGTCGAGCTTGGCCTCGAAACGCTCGAACAGGGTGAAGGCGTCCGCCGTGCCGCCGGCAAAACCGGCGAGAATGCGGTTGTCGTGGATGCGGCGCACCTTGCGCGCCCCGGCCTTGACGACGATGTTTCCGAGCGTCACCTGCCCGTCCCCGCCCATGGCCACCCGTTTGTCTCGCCGCACGGAAAGAATCGTCGTGCCGTGGTACTGCTCCATGAACGTCCCCCGCTAGTATTTTGCGAAAACGAAAGAGGCCACCGCGGTCAGGCCGACGACACGGAAAAGTTCGGCCACCAGGTGGTTGGGATGGCGAAAAACGATCTGCTTGCCCGCGCTGCGCGCGACGGTCAGCGCGTTGAGCAACGCGCCGGCGCTGACGAAATCGATCCGCGTCAGCCTTGCGCAATCGATCAGCAGCGAATCCCGCTCCTGCGCGAAGGCGGGCATGTCGTCGAAACGCGACGAGTGGATTTCCCCGCTCAGCACATACGCGCCGTCATCCGTGGCGTCGCCCTCCGCCGCTTCTTCCGCTTCCTGCGCCGCCGGTTCGGGCGCGGCGACCTGCCCGGCTTCCCAGGACGGCGGCGATTCCTCGAAGGCCACGGCGTAATCGATGGCCAGATCCTCGAAAACGTCCTGCTGCCCCCGCCGCTGGAGCAGTTCGAGCAGCAGGAGCCAGTATTCCTTGCCCGCCGCGGGCGTTTCCTTTTTGCCGGCCTCGACGCCACTCCTCACCAGCGGAACCAGGACATCCTGGCCCAGCAGTTCGATTCCGCATCCATCCCTTCTGGCATGAAGCAACAGTTTGCGAAGCGCCTCGCAGCCTTCCGCGTCGACTTGCCCGACCTTGGACAGATCCAGGCGCAGCGCGCGGTTTTTCTCCAGTGCCCCCCACACCGCCTCGAACGACGCGGCGTTGCCGCCGAGCAGATCGCCCTTGAACGCCACCCGGCCTCTTTTCGACGCCTTGCCTGAATCCGGCGCCCCGGATTCAAGCCCCCAGATTGGCGGGGATTTTTCAAACGCGCGCGCATAGTCGATGCCCAGGGCCTCGAAGTCGGGGCGCTGGCCCGAAAGACGATAGAGATCGAACAGCATCAGCCACAGACGTTCCGCCGGACCGGAGCGTTGCGACTTCAGGGAATTCTTGAGGATCATTTGCGCCGCCTGATCCTGGTTGTTGGCGAAAAGAACGGCCGCCTCCTCGGCGGGCGCATTGACCGGATCGAAATCGGTATCGACCTTGAAATCGAGCGAGGACTGCGTCATTCCGAGATACTGATCGGATAGATCGGACATCGCTCCGTCGGAAAACCCCTGGAGATCGCCGTCGCCGCCGGCCAGCTCCGCGCCGGGTTGCCGCGCCTTCTCCGCCCTGTCGTCCTCATGGCGCGTCTTTTTCTCCCCGGCGGCGGGCCGGACAACCACGGCGGGCCGGGTAATCATTTTTTCCGGCTGCTTTTTGAAGAAAGAAAAGACCATGACCCCAAGAGACTCAATTCACCGCGGAGACGCGCACGCCCCTTCTAGCATATCCACCGGCGTTTTGCAATTTCACCGCTCCCGCGAACCGCGCCGCCGGCTCACGGCGTCTCCGCCGAACAGCGCGCGCAGGTGCCGCGCAGATCAAACCCCATGCGCGTCAGGGAAAAACCGGACGGCAGCACCGGCGCGGCGGGCAAGGCGGCCTCCAGGCAGAAAACCCCGCCGCACGATTCGCAGCAAAAATGCGCGTGCGCCGCGTGCTCCCCGGCCGGCGCGGCGGAAAAGCGGAAGACCCGCCCGGCATCGGCGCTCCTGTGCGCAAGCCCGCTGTCGACGAGCCAGTCGAGCACGCGGTACAGCGTCACGCGGTCGAGCGCCGTGCCGCCCAGCCGCGCCTCGATCTCCGCGTGCGACAGCGGCACCGGCGCTTCGCGCAGGAGACGCAGGACGCGAATGCGCCCCGGCGTGGCGCGCGCCCCGCGCCGGCGAATGTGCTCGGCGGCAAGCGACAGGCCGTTTTCGGTCGAAACCACCACGGCAGAACTCCACGACAAGAAACGACATGGATTAAAGCATGTGGATCAGCCACTTGCAACGCCGTCGCGGACGCGGCGCGGCGAAAGCCCATGTTCATACTCGCCCCCGCGAGAATCGGTTCCCTCTTGAAAAAGCGCCGCGCCGAAAGCGCGACGAGAGGGCGTTGGGCGATGGAATTTCCGGACACGATTGAGAAAACAACCGCCGGCGCCTTCCGGCTCGCGGCCGTGCCGCGCGCCACTTTCCTCAAGAGGGAGGCTTTCGGTCAGCACGCCGCGCGCGGAAGAGCGGCGAACGCCCTGATCAACCGTGGCGGATGAGCGATGATGTCCAGAGATCGACGATTCGCGGGCGGACGCGGCCGTCCGCCCCCGCGGTTTTTCCGCCAGATGCCCGGCTTGCGTCGTGAAGGGATGGACGAAAAACGCCCTCAGGAACAAGGAAGTCGGAACGATCATCCATCTTTCCCCCGAACTCGTGGCGCGCCAGAGCGCCTGACCGTCCGATCCCGCGATTCCCCGATTCCCCGATTCTCCGACTCCCCGATTCCCCGACTCCCGCGCTCAGGCCGTCCCGCCGACGGTCAGGCCGTCGATGCGCAGGGTCGGCTGGCCGACGCCGACCGGCACGCTCTGGCCATCCTTGCCGCACGTGCCGACGCCGGGGTCGAGCGCGAGGTCGTCGCCGATCATCTTCACCTGGTTCATCGCGTCCGGCCCGTTGCCGATCAGGGTCGCGCCCTTGACCGGGCAAGTCACCTTGCCGTTTTCGATCATGTACGCCTCGGACATCGAGAAAACGAACTTGCCGTTGGTGATGTCCACCTGCCCGCCGCCGAAATTGACGGCATAGATGCCTTTTTTCACCGAACGGATGATTTCCTCGGCGCTCTTGTCCCCGTTGACCATCGTGGTGTTGGTCATGCGCGGCAGCGGCAGGTGCGCGAAGGATTCGCGGCGCGCGTTGCCGGTCACCGGCACGCCCATCAGGCGGGCGTTCAGGCTGTCCTGCATGTAGCCGCGCAGGATGCCGTCCTCGATCAGCACGGTGCGTTGCGTCGGGTTGCCTTCGTCGTCGATGTTGAGCGATCCGCGCCGCCCCGGCAGCGTGCCGTCGTCGACCACGGTGACGCCCCTCGCGGCCACGCGCTGGCCGATCCGGCCGGCGAAGGTCGAACTGCCCTTGCGGTTGAAATCGCCTTCGAGGCCGTGCCCCACCGCCTCGTGCAGCAGGATGCCGGGCCATCCCGGGCCGAGCACCACGGGCATGCGCCCGGCCGGCGCGGGCCGCGCGTCGAGGTTGACCACGGCCTGATGCACCGCCGCGCGCGCGTATTCGCGCAGCGCGTCGTCATCGAACATCGCGTAATCGGTGCGCCCGCCGCCGCCCGACGATCCCTGCTCGCGCCGTCCGTCCGCGCCCTCGACGACGACCGTCATCGACACGCGCACCAGCGGCCGCGCGTCGGCGGCGAGCCGCCCGTCGCTACCGGCCACCAGAACGACTTCGTACTCGCCGGCCAGGCTCGCCATGACCTGCGTCACGCGCGCGTCCTCGGCGCGGGCGAAGGCTTCGAGGCGTTCGAGCAGCCGCACCTTGGCGGGAGCGTCGAGCGAGGCCAGCGGATCATGCGGCAGGTACAGCGAATGCGCCGCCTTCCGCTCCTTCAGCGTACCGGCGCGCACGCGCCGCCGCTGCCCCGCCGCGCCGATGGCGCGCACCGTCGAGGCGGCGTCGGCAAGCGCCGGCAAACTGATGTCGTCGGAATAGGCGAAGGCGGTTTTCTCGCCGCTCACGGCGCGCACGCCGACCCCCGCGTCGATGTTGAAACTGCCCGACTTGACGATGCCTTCTTCCAGGCTCCAGCCCTCGGAGCGGCTGTACTGGAAATACAGATCGGCATGGTCGACTTCATGGACCGCGACGCGCCCAAGTATCCGGGCCAGGCTCCCGACATCGAGGCCGTAGGGCGTCAGCAGGGTCTCCCGGGCTTGCGGGAGCGGGGAAGTATCGTTTCCGGTCATACGTCTCTCATCGATGAAAGCCACGGCGGACATGGCAAAAGGTGAGAGTTAACCACAACGGGCACGACGGGTACAACGAAAGGCAAGAACGGAAGGCGTTGACCACGGCGGGCGCGGCGTCTGCCGTCCCGCCCATCCGGGTGTCGCGGAGCAGGGCCGCGCCTTTCTTGCCGGTCAATGTCTGTCCGCGCTTGATGGCTCAATCGCCCGAATCCCACCGCCCCGCCTTCGGCGTGCCACCTCTCAAGAGAGAGGCTTTGGAATGGCGCTTCGCGCGGGTTGGCGCCAGTGCGCAAGCCATTTTCCTCAAAAATGCCGTCATTCCCCTGAT
>JAIRPF010000165.1 GCA_031257115.1 Accumulibacter sp. | reverse complement strand
CCGGCCGCGAGCCGCGCCGGATCGCCGGGCAGCATGTGGACGAAAAGAAACACCAGCACCGCCACGATGAGCAGCGTCGGGATCAGTCCGAGCAGGCGTTTGAGGATGTAGTTGAGCATGGGCTATTGAATGACGGACGCGGTGAAAAACCAGGAAAAGGCGGTAGGTCTACGACGAACACGGCGGGCGCGACAAGAAACAAAAGCAGAGAACCCTTTGGTTTCGCCTGATTTTTGCCTCCTGCCGCGCCCATTGCGCTCGTTGCGGCTCAAGCATTTGATAGAGCGGCCGGCAGCGTGACACAGGCCGGGCAATTCCTCGTTGCCCCGCCTTGCCGCCCGATGGCGTAAACAAACAATCGCCCCCTCGATGATTCTTGCGTCATCACTGAAATCAAGAATGCCGCGTTTGTTCATTCCATTGCCCGTCCACTTCGCCGATTGGGCGCAAAAATACACGTTCACCAGATTGCGCGCGCCGTTCATGCCGGTTCCTGTTCGCATCCCCGGCAGTCCAATTCTCCCTGCCCGCTACTGCCCATCGGCGCTTTGCGCCATTGCGGGGGGGATTCACCGAGTTCGTCCGCCCCGATCAATTCGCCGTTGAGCACGTCTTCCAGCAGCGCGGCTTGCCGGGGATGAATTTCCAGTGTGCGGGCAAGCAAGTTGAGGAGCTGGAGGAATTCGCTGGTGTATTCGCTCGTCCATGTGGCGGGGGTGATGCCGTCCAGCGGCGAGGATTTTTTGCCCTTGCGATTCTTCATGCGGTAGCCGAGCCAGCTTTGCACCACTTTGAGTCCTGAAACTTCGTATTCCCATACGCCGGGCGCGACGGGGCCGAATTCGCCCATGCCGACGCGGATGAGTTGGCGCGTATCGTCGTAGGTGAAGGTTTCGGGCAAGCGGTCGGAGGGCACGGTCTTGAGGCATTTGATTTTGGTCGCGGGCCATTTCTGGCCTTCGTCGTAACGCTCGCCGTAGGTATGGAGATATATCAATTCGCGCCCGATGGCAACGGCGCGTTGGAACAGTTCGGCGTCTTGCGTGAGCGGCACGCGCAATTCGCGGCTTTCGAGTTCGCGGGCGAAGCGGGTGGTAAAGGCAGGCTGCGCCAGCAGGCCGTAGAGGTAAGCGGCGAAATCCTGTGGCGCGACTTCGCGCCCGTATTCAGCGGCGAGGATTTTGAGCAAGCCTGGGTGCAGATTGGGGAGGCTGCCGTCAGCGTCGCGGAAAAGCGGAACGATGTCTTTCGCGCCGCGCCCGGCGAAATAATGCAAATCCGGGACGAGCGCGCTGACCGTCAGCGCCGGGCCTTCTCCCAGTGGTTGCGTGAATTGGGTGGCGAAGAAAATTTGCCGGCCGGATGCCGTCAGCCAAAGTTGTTGCCGTGGACGTGAAAGCAAACGCCCGTCGGCAAGGATGAATTGGCGGTCGAAACTGCGGAAACCGTAAGATTGCGGCGCGGGGCATCGCGCAGCGGGATCGAGCGCGGCAATTGCCGTTGTATCGAGGCATGACGAATGGAATTGCTGGTAATCGGCCGCGACGACTCTGTCCGTGCTCTCTCTGAAAGCTGTCGCCCGATTCGGCGCGGCAAGCAATTCCTTCCAGCGGTTTTCCAGTACTTCAGCGGTTGGCCCGATGGGCCAAGTCCGTTTCCCTTGTACGCCAGAATGCCGCCACGGCATCAAATCCGTCAACAATGGCCAATTGAAATAAACGCCTTCTTCCGCTAGGCGGAACGGCGCATGCCAATCGTCCGGGCAATCCACGAACGGCAAATCCGCCAGCTTTTGCAAGCTCTCCAATTTGCGCAGTTTCTCCGCCCGCGTTCCTTCGATGCGCGCGTAATGCACCTGAGCGGGCTTATCCATTCGAGATTTGCCGTAGCGCGCCGCCATCGTGATCGCCACCGGCGTCTGGATGGCGAACACGTTGTCGTCCTGCCGCGTACCGCGTCCTTCGCCACCCAGGTCGATCACCCAAATCTCGTCGCACAAGCGGCGCATATACTCGCGCATACCGAGAAAGGCGCTGCCATCGATGAACGAACTGGCGGTGATGAAGCTCACCACGCCGGGGCCTTGGTCCGGATTATGCTCGTACTCGATCTCGAAGGTCTTCCACAAGGTCCAACGCCAGAAATACACATACAGGTTGTACAGATTCTTGAGATGACCGCCCTTGCCTGCCTTTTTCACCGGCGCGATGAAGTCGTCGAGAATCGCGTCGCTGCCGTTCTTCGATTCTCCCCAGCGCACCCAGCCGCCCGTCATGGCCTGATTTCCCCGCGTTGCGGCCCTGTGGCGGTCGTAGGGCGGATTGCCGATGCACACCAGGACAGGCATCGCCTCCTTGACCCATTTGGCGCGCTTGTGCTCCAGACCGATGGGCTGGTAGAGCAGGGGCAGTTCGGGGATTTTTTCGTGCGGCGACTCCAGCGTGTCGTTGAGCATGATCTGCGCGCCGTTGTGGGGCGGATGACCGCCGTATTGTTGCAACATCCTGGTGAGCCGCAGAGAAGAAACGGCGTAGGGGCCGACCATGATCTCGAAACCGTGGAGATTCTCGCCGAGCAAGTCGGCGCGCGCCGGAACCGCGCCCTCGCCCTCCTCGCGGCGCACCGCTTCCAATGCGTGTTCGATGATGCCGAGCAGATACGTGCCCGTACCCGCCGCCGGATCAAGCACTTTCACGCCACCGGTGGCGAAACCGAGTTTTTTGCCCATCCTGCGGCGCAAAAGGTCATCGGCCAAACATACCTGTGCTTTCACCACTTCCACGGGCGTGTAATAAACGCCTGCGTCGCGGCGCAAATCCGGGTCGTATTCGGCGAGAAAATCCTCGTAGAAATTCAACCACGGATCACGCCTCCCGCCGCTCATCGTGCCGGTGGGGACACGCTTGATGACGCGCATCAAAAGGTCGAGCGCAGGGCCGAGATGGTCTTTCACCAGCGGATCGGTCAACACCTTGAGAGTGCGCGACAACAGGCCGTTGGCATGGGTGAGGCGGGCAACGGCCTCGTCGATCAAGAGCGTATCCATGCCGTTGGAACGCGCGAGCAAAAGCGAAAACGTCACCGTCTGCGCGTAGGCGTCGGCGAAACGGGCGTCGTCGACGCCGGGGAACAGGTAACGTCGCCAATCCGCCGCCACCGCTTCCACCATTGGCACGCGGTGTTTGAGCGCGTCCATCACATCGTCGCGCAGGTAGCGGCACAGCGGCGCGAGGTATTCCACCAGTTGCCTGGCATTACCGGGAACGATGGGTTCCCACGAGAGGAAGTCGCGTATCAACGCATCGAATCGGCGAGAGGCATTGTCGTCGACCGCCGCCGCGCCCGACGTCAGCGGATTCAGCGGCAGGGACATCGCGCGAAAGCGTTGGCCGTTACGGTAAAGGATGAATTCGCACCCATCGCTGTAAAGGATGTTCGGCAGGTTTTTGAAGCGTTCCCATTGCCCCTTGTCATGGCCTTTGAACAGCGTCACGTCCGCGCCCTTGCCGGGGGCTTTCAGTTCGACGTAACCGCACAGCGCATTGGCGACGGTGACGCCGTAATCGGGTCGCCCGCCGCCGTTCGCCAGCCGGGTTTCACCGACAGGAACGACACCGCCAATACCGAGCGCGGCTCCCGCATCCGTCAACAACTGCTCGAAAGGCGCGCGGATTTGGTCTTCCGGTTCGCCTGAAACGCGCGTGGAAAATTTGTCGTGCAGGGTTTGTGCGAAATGTTCGAGAACGTGGGCGGGCATGGCGACGGAAAATGCGGAAAAGGCAAAAGATCGGAAATAAATGGCCGGAGGTTTGGTTCTTCGTTACGCCGGGCGATTCCCCCTCCCTTTTTGCGGAGAGAGGGGGAAATCACCCTTACCTGATGTCGATCTCGCTGTATTCATACGAAGCGTCCGGCATGACGTAGACGCCGGAGACGTTCCTGGCGCGGGCGTAGAGCATCTTTTCCGTCACCAGGAAAACCCACGGCGCGTCCTTCCAGATTTGCTCCTGGGCGGCCTTGTAGAGTTTCTCCTTTTCCGCCTTGTCGGTGGTATTGAGCGCCTTGGCGATGTTGCCGTCGACCAGGTCGTTCTTGTAGTACGCCGTGTTGATCAGTCCGGGCGGCCAGGCTTCGGAGGCGAGCAGCGGGCGCAGCGCCCAGTCGGCCTCGCCGGTCGATGACGACCAGCCGATGTAGTACATGCGCACCGGGGCGGTTTTCGGATCCTGCCAGCTTTCCACGCGCTCGACGCGCTGTCCGGCTTCCAGCGCCTGGATCCGCGCCTTGATGCCGACCTGGGCGAGCTGCTGCTGGGCGACTTCGATCACTTTCTGCGCCGTCGAATGGTTGTAGGCCGACCACAGCGTCGTTTCAAAGCCGTCCGGGTAGCCGGCCTCGGCCAGCAGTTGCCTGGCCTTGGCCGGGTCGTAGGGCCAGACGCCGAAGCGCTGGGCGTATTCCACGCCCGGCGGGACGGGGCCCTCGGCGGGAACGGCGTAGCCGGCGAAGGCGACCTTGGCGACCGCTTCCTTGTTGATCGCGTAGTTGACCGCTTGGCGGACCCTGATGTCGTCGAAGGGTTTTTGCAGGGTGTTCATCGCCAGCCAGCGTTGCACGATCGACGGGCCGGTGACGACGTCCACTTTCTCGTTCTGTTTCAGTTTCTCGGCCTGTTCGTAGGGCAGCGGGTAGGCGAAATGGGCTTCGCCGGTCTGCATGACCGTGGCGCGGGTGTTGTTGTCGATGACCGGCTTCCACGTGAGGGTATCGACCCTGGGCAGCCCTTTCTGCCAGAAGCCGTCGAATTTTTTCACCTTCAGGTAATCGGTCTGCTTCCATTCCTGGAACACGAACGGGCCGGTGCCGACCGGGTTGAAAGCGATGTTCTTGCCATGTTTTTGCAGCGCGGCGGGCGAGATGATGACGCCCGACGGGTGCGCCAGCACGTTGATGAACGGCGAGAACGGCTCCTTGAGCGTGAATTTCACGGTGCGCGGATCGACCGCCTCGGTCTTGGCGATGCGGTTGAACAGCGTATAACGCTTGAGTTTGTTGTCCGGGTTGGTGACGCGGTCGAAATTGGCCTTGACGGCGGCGGCGTCGAAGTCCGTGCCGTCGTGGAACTTGACGCCCGAACGCAGCTTGATCGTGTAGCTCAAGCCGTCCGCGCTCGGCGCGTAGCTCTCGGCGAGCACGTTGATGAGCTTCATGTCCTTGTCGAAGCCGAACAGGCCCTGGTAGAACGATTTGGCCACGGCCATCGACAGGGTGTCGTTGGCGTCGTAGGGGTCGAGCGTGGTGAAGGTCGAGGCCACGGCGAGCACCACATCCTTGGCGGCGAAAGCCGGCGCGCTCAGGGTGGCGGCCGCCAGCGAACCCGCGATCAACAGGTGCCGGAAGCCTGGCAGGCGAGGAGAGTTCTTCATCGATGCGTCCTTTATCAAAATTCCGCGTAGCGGAGGGTCAGAAAGCGCCGGAAACGGCATGGCGCGCCACAAAATGCCCAGGCCCGACTTCCTGCAGGGGGGCGAGCAAGGGTTCGTCGCCCAGCGCCCGGATGGGGCTGGGAATCTCGTCGGACAAGAGCGGCCGATGGCGCTCGCGGCGGCCCGGATCGGCGGTCGGCACGGCGTCCATCAGCTTTTTCGTGTAGGGGTGACAGGGGTTTTCGAAGATCGCGCGGCGCGGCCCGATTTCGACGATCTGGCCCAGATACATCACCGCCACGCGATGGCTGACGCGCTCGACCACCGCCATGTCGTGCGAGATGAACAGGAAGGCGAGGCCGAATTCCTTTTGCAGGTCGAGCAGCAGGTTGACGATCTGCGCCCGGATCGACACGTCGAGCGCGGAAACCGATTCGTCGGCGATCACCACTTTCGGATGGGGGGCCAGCGCGCGGGCGATGGCGATGCGCTGGCGCTGCCCGCCGGAGAATTCGTGCGGGTAACGCTGCGCGAAATCGGCCGGCAGGCCCACTTTTCCCAGCAGCCAGTCGACGCGCGACCGGGCCTGCTCGCCGGAAGCCAGCTTGTGCACCAGCAGCGGCTCCATGATCGAGAAACCGACGGTGACGCGCGGGTCGAGCGAGGCGAACGGGTCCTGGAAAACGAACTGGATGTCGCGGCGCAGACGCCGCAGGGCGGGTCCGGCGAGCGTGTCGATGCGCTGCCCGGCGAATTCGATGGCGCCGCTCTGGCTTTCGACGAGGCGCAGCAGTGAGCGGCCGGTCGTCGATTTGCCGCAGCCCGACTCGCCGACCAGCGCCAGCGTTTCGCCGGGGTAGAGATCGAAACTCACCTTCTCGACGGCGTGCACCTGCCGGGTGACGCGCCCGAACAGGCCGCTGCGCACGGGAAAGCGGGTGACCAGGTCGCGCACGCGCAGGATCGGGCCTTCCTCCGTCCTTACCGTTTTCTGCGGTTCCGGTTCCGGCGCCGCGCCGCGCGCGTCCGCGTCCGTTTGCAGCAGCGGGAACCTGGCCGGGTAATCTTGGCCGCGCATCGCGCCGAGCCGGGGCACGGCGGAGAGCAGCGCCCGCGTGTAGCCTTCCCTGGGCGCGGCGAAAAGCGCGGCGGTTTCGCCCTCTTCGACCTTCTCGCCCCGGTGCATCACCAGCACGCGGTCGGCGACCTCGGCGACGACGCCCATGTCGTGGGTGATGAACATCACGCCCATGCGCATTTCATCCTGCAAGGCGCGGATGAGTTGCAGGATTTGCGCCTGGATGGTCACGTCGAGCGCGGTCGTCGGCTCGTCGGCGATCAGCAGGCCGGGGCGGCAGGACAGCGCCATGGCGATCATCACGCGCTGGCGCATGCCGCCGGACAACTGGTGCGGATGGCGGGCCAGAACCTGGCGGGACTCCGGAATGCGCACCAGATCCAGCATCCGCAGGGCCTCGGCCCGCGCCGCGGCGCGATCCTTGCCCTGATGCAGGCGGATCGACTCGGCGATCTGCTCGCCGATCGTGAACACCGGGTTGAGCGAGGTCATCGGCTCCTGGAAGATCATCGCCACGTCGCTGCCGCGCGCGCCGCGCAGCGTGCGATCGTCGGCCCGGACGAGATCGAGGATGCGGCCGTCGTTGCGGCGCAGCAACAGGCGTCCCCGCGTGATCCGGCCGCCGCCGTGCTCGACCAGGCGCATCAGCGACAGCGATGTCACCGACTTGCCCGAACCCGATTCGCCGACGATGGCCAGCGTCTCGCCACGGTCGACGTGCAGGGACAGGTCGCGGACGGCCGTCACGTTCCACTCGCTGGTGGCGAACGACACCGTGAGGCCGCGCACGTCGACGACGCGGTTTTCGGGAAGGGCCGGATCGGGCGCGGCGGTCAAGGAGGACTCCCTGTCCCGGCATTGGCCGTGGAGAACGCGGAGGACACGAAGAAAAACGATTCGGTCTTTATCATGGTTTTTCGATGATTTCCGCGCGCACCGTGGTTTACCCGCGACCTTCGTCTTTTGCGTTTCGATAAATGGCCGTCAGGCGCGAGCCGCCGGCGCGGGCCGAGCCGCGATACATGCCCTCGGTGTTGAACGGCATGTGGACGCTGCCTTGGGCGTCGACGGCGATCAGGCCGCCGCGCCCGCCGATCGCCGGCAATTTTTCCATCACCACCCTGTCGCACGCCTCGGCGAGCGGCAGGCCCCGGTATTCCATCAACGCGCTCACGTCATGGGCGGCCAGCAGGCGGATGAACGTTTCCCCCGACCCGGTGCAGGAAACGGCCACGGTGCGGTTGTTGGCGTAACAACCCGCGCCGATCAGCGGACTGTCGCCGACGCGGCCGGCGCGTTTGTCCGTCACGCCGCCGGTCGAGGTGGCCGCCGCCAGGTTGCCGCGCGCGTCGAGCGCGACGGCGCCGACAGTGCCCATCTTGGTATCGGCGTCGATCGGTTCGGGTTGCGCGGCGAGGGCTTGAGCGTCGTGATCGAGCAGGCCGGCCCGCCCCTCGGCCAGCGCGCGCCGCCACTGGACGTAACGCGCCTCGGTGAAATAGTAATCGTTCGGAACGGTTTCCAGGCCGGCCGCGCGGGCGAACGCCTCGGCGCCCTCGCCGACGAGCAGCACGTGCCGGCCGTCCTCCATGACCCGCCGCGCGGCCAGGATGGGGTTGCGCAGCGTCTTCACGCAAGCCACGGCGCCGGCTCCCAGCGTGCGTCCGTCCATGATCGAGGCGTCAAGCTCGTGCGTGCCGGCGTGAGTGAAAACGGCGCCCTTGCCGGCGTTGAACAGTGGGCATTCCTCCAGGCGAAAAACGGCCTCGGTCACCGCGTCGAGCGCGTCGCCGCCCTGTTCCAGAACGCGCTGGCCACCTTGTAGAACGCGATCGAGCGCCGCGTGGTAATCGCGCTCCGTTTCGGCGCTCAGGTCGGCGCGCGTGATCGTCCCGGCGCCGCCGTGGATGGCGATGACCGGGATCATTCCGAAAATCCCGGTTCAAACATGGCGACGGCGGGCGCGTCAAACAGGCGATCGATCACGGGCACGGAGAATACGTGGAGGATGGAAAGAGAAGCATGGAAAAGAGAACTACGTGGAACCACAGGGAACCACGGCGGACACGACGAAAGACAAACATGATTTTGGGGTTCCGTTGGGGCAAAGTATACCTTGCGGCTGATGAATTGACCACGTTCCGTATTGGCCCGATGCACCGGCTTGCCATCCTCCGGACGACTCCGTATAATGCCCGGCTTTCGTAGTCCAACAGCTTTTTGGGGATACATCCATGGCCAACAGTGCACAAGCCCGCAAGCGCGCCCGGCAAGCCGTCAAGCAGCGCGCGCGCAACAACAGCCTGCGCTCCACGCTGCGCACGGCCGTCAAGCGCGTGCAGAAGGCGATCGTCGCGGGCGACAAGACGGCCGCGCAGAGCGTTTTCCAGGAATCGGTTTCGGTGATCGACCGCATCGCGGACAAGAAAATCATCCACAAGAACAAGGCGGCTCGCCACAAGAGCCGTCTGTCGGCGCGGATCAAGGCGCTGGCCGCCTGATTTCCAGGGAAATCGGGGCTTGTTCGACGGCGCCTCCGGGCGCCGTTCGTTTTTGCCGCCAGCTATACAATCTCCATGTTTTCCCATAGAATTCCTCGCTTATCTCCGGCTGAGGGCATGTTCCGGGCGTCGCGCCCGGCGGACGGCGATTCGTTCCGGCGGCGGAAGCCGCCGTTTCAGTTTATGCGCTTCAATTTTGGGGGTTGAAGATGTCGCACGTGATGAATACCTATGCGCGCCTGCCCGTCTCGCTCAGTCATGGAAACGGGAGCCGGGTCACCGATACCGAGGGCAAAACGTATCTCGACGGTTTGTCGGGGATCGCCGTCAACACGCTGGGGCACAACCATCCGGCCCTGGTCGCGGCGATCGCCGGGCAGGCGGCCCGCCTGCTGCATACCTCCAATCTCTATCGCATGCCGCAGCAGGAGCGTCTGGCGGACAAGCTGGCCGAGCTGTCCGGCATGGACGAGGTGTTTTTCTGCAATTCGGGCTGCGAGGCCAACGAGGCGGCGATCAAGCTGGCGCGCTTCTACGGGCACGCCCAGGGCGTCGACAATCCGGCGATCATCGTCATGGAGCATTCGTTCCACGGGCGGACCCTGGCGACCCTGTCGGCGACGGGGAGCCGCAAGGTGCAGGCGGGATTCGAGCCGCTCGTCGCCGGTTTCGTGCGCGCGCCGTTCGACGACCTGGACGCGGTTCGCGCCATCCGCGAGCACAACAAGAGCGTCGTCGCGGTGATGCTCGAAGTCGTCCAGGGCGAAGGCGGCATCCACGTCGCCAGCACGGAATATCTGCGCGGCCTGCGCCGCCTGTGCGACGAGAACGGCTGGCTGATGATTTGCGACGAGGTGCAATGCGGCATGGGGCGGACCGGAACCTGGTTCGGCTTCCAGCACGCCGGCATTCGTCCGGACGTGGTGACGCTGGCCAAGGGCCTGGCGGGTGGCGTGCCGATCGGCGCGTGCCTCGCGGCCGGGAAGGCGGCGTGGCTCTTCAAGCCGGGCAACCACGGATCGACGTTCGGCGGCAACCAGTTGGCGACCACGGCGGCGCTGACGGTCCTCGAAGTGATCGAGAAGGAAAATCTGCTGGCCAGCGCCGCGTCGGTCGGCGAAATCATCCGGAATGGCCTGAAACAAGCCTTGGCGGACGAGCCGGGCGTCGTCGGCGTCCGCGGCATGGGCCTGATAATCGGCGTCGAACTCGATCGCCCGTGCGGCGATCTGGTGCGGCGCGGCCTCGACGCCGGATTGCTCATCAACGTGACCGCCGAGCGGGTCGTGCGTCTGCTGCCCGCGCTGAATTTCAGCGCCGACGAAGGCCGCGAGCTGGTCGAGCGGCTCTCGGCGGTGATCCGCGCCTTTCTTTCTTCCTGATGGAGGACGGACATGAGCAACGCCAAGCCAGACGTCAGACACTACCTGCAATTCAAGGATTTCACCCGCGAGGAATATGCCTATCTGTTCGACCGCTCGCGCTGGATCAAGGCCCAGTTCAAGGCTTACCAGCGTTACTGGCCGCTCGTCGACCGCACGCTGGTGATGATTTTCGAAAAAGCCAGCACGCGCACGCGCCTGTCGTTCGAGGCGGGCATCCAGCAGCTCGGCGGCATGGCCATTTACCTGAACACGCGCGATTCGCAACTGGGGCGCGGCGAGCCGGTCGAGGACTCGGCGCAGGTGATTTCGCGCATGAGCGACCTGGTGATGATCCGCACCTTTGAGCAGACCATCGTCGAGCGTTTCGCGGCGCATTCGCGCGTTCCGGTCATCAACGGCCTGACCAACGAATACCATCCCTGCCAGATCATGGCCGACATTTTCACCTTCATCGAGCATCGCGGCCCGATCCAGGGCAGGACGGTGGCCTGGATCGGCGATTCGAACAACGTCTGCAACACTTGGCTGCAAGCCGCCGAGGTGCTGGATTTCAACGTCAATGTATCGAGTCCGCCCGGTTACGAGATCAAGCCGGAGCAAGCGGGATTGAGCGGCGTCGGGCACTTCCGCCTGTGCGCCGATCCGATGGAGGCCGTGCGCGGCGCCGACATCGTGACCACCGACGTCTGGACGTCGATGGGTTTCGAGGCGGAGAACGAGGAACGCATGCGCGACTTCGCCGACTGGAAAGTCGATGCCGAAATGATGCGCGCGGCCGGCGCCGATGCGATTTTCCTGCATTGCCTGCCGGCGCACCGGGGCGAAGAAGTGACCGCGGAAGTGATCGACGGGCCGCAGAGTTTCGTCTGGGACGAGGCGGAAAACCGCCTGCACGCGCAGAAGGCGCTGATGGAGTACCTTCTCCTTGGGCGCGTGAGCCAGTAAAAGGCGGATGAAATGGGCCTGCTGGCGAACTATATGATGGTCGGCGATGACGAACTGGACAGTCTGAAGGCGCTTGCCGGCGACGATCTCGTCGAGCGGATCGAGGAACTGGATGAAGGCGAAGCCCCCGTCTACGATCTCGACAAGATGTGGGACTTGCTGCATTTCACACTGACCGGCGTTTCCGCGAGCGCCCCGGTCGAGGGGAATCCGCTCAGCGAGGCGGTCGTCGGGGCGCATGTCTTCGACACGGAAGATTTCATCGGCTGCACGAAAACGGATGAGCTGTCCGGCATCATCGCGGCGCTGGAAAAATTCGATTGGACGTCGCGCCGCGCGGATTTTACCGCTGGAAAAATCAGGAAAGCGAAGCTCTACCCGGATCTCGCGGAATCGACGCCCGCGGACTATGACAACTTGTGGAAAACGATGACGGATGAATTCCACGGCCTCCTGGCGTTCTACAGACAGGCGGCCCAGGCGAAAAAGCATGTCATCGTGAGCATTTATTGATTTCCGTTCGCTAGGGGCATGGCGGCAATTCACGTTTCATCTTCAAATGGAGCCAACAAAATGAGTGATGTCAAAAAAACGGTGCTGGCGTATTCGGGCGGTCTCGATACGTCGGTCATTCTCAAGTGGTTGCAGGACACCTACCAATGCGAGGTGGTAACTTTCACCGCCGACCTTGGCCAGGGCGAGGAACTGGAACCCGCGCGCGCCAAGGCGCTGAAACTCGGCATCAAGCCCGAAAACATCTTCATCGACGATCTGCGCGAAGAATTCGTGCGCGATTTCGTCTTTCCGATGTTTCGCTGCAACGCCGTCTACGAAGGCGAATATCTGCTCGGCACGTCGATCGCGCGCCCGCTGATCGCCAAGCGCCTGGTCGACATCGCCAACCTGACCGGCGCCGACGCCATCGCCCACGGCGCGACCGGCAAGGGCAACGATCAGGTGCGCTTCGAGCTTGGCGCCTATGCCTTGAAACCGAGCGTCAAGGTCATCGTGCCGTGGCGCGAATGGGACCTCCTCTCGCGTGAAAAACTGATGGCCTACGCTGAGAAGAACGGCATTCCGGTCGACATGAAGCACAAGCAGGGCGGATCGCCGTATTCGATGGACGCCAATCTGCTGCACATCAGCTACGAAGGACGCCATCTCGAAAACCCAGCCGCCGAGGCCGAGGAAAGCATGTGGCGCTGGACGGTGCCGCCGGAAGCGGCGCCAGACGCGGCGGAATACGTCAACCTGGAATTCGTCAAGGGCGATCTGGCGGCGATCGACGGCCAGCGCATGGCGGCGCATGAATTGCTGGCCAGGCTCAACGAACTGGGCGGCAAGCACGGCATCGGCCGGCTCGACCTCGTCGAGAACCGCTACGTCGGCATGAAGTCGCGCGGCTGCTACGAAACCCCCGGCGGCACGATCCTGCTCAAGGCGCACCGCGCCATCGAATCGGTGACGCTCGACCGCGAAGTCGCACACCTCAAGGACGATCTGATGCCGCGTTATGCCAGCCTGATCTACAACGGCTATTGGTGGAGTCCCGAACGCAAGGCGCTGCAAGCCCTGATCGACCACACGCAGCACGTGGTCAACGGATGGGTGCGCCTGAAGCTCTACAAGGGTAACGCCATCGTCGTCGGACGCGATTCAAAGACCGATTCGCTGTTCGATCCGACCATCGCCACCTTCGAGGACGACGCCGGCGCGTATGACCAGAAAGACGCGAGCGGTTTCATCAAGCTCAACGCGCTGCGCATGCGCATCGCCGCGAACCTCGCCAATCGCAAGAAGGGGTAAGACCAGGAACCGGATGGTTACGGCGGCGCGCGATGGCGGCATCCTGATCGCCTTTCTGCGCGCCGCCCTGCTCCTGCCCAACGACACGAGTTTCAGGCAACCCGCATGACTCACGTCAGGGCGACGGCGTTTTCCTTCAAACGTCCGGCGGACTTCGATCTGGAGAAATACGAGGCGAACGGCCGTTTCCGTTTCGGCGAAGGAAAACGCATTCGGCTCGTTTTCGAGATGTGGGCCGGCACCGCGTATTTCCTGTGGGAAACGCTGTTTCCCCGTGACTAGGGAATCCGCGAGCTGGCCGACGGCTGGCTGAAAATCAGCGCGACGGTCATCGACGGCCAATGCTGGCGGGGTGGCTGAAGTCGTTCGGGGATGGCGTTCGGGAAGCGAGGACGGAAGAACCGGCGGGGAGATGGGTTTTATGGAGTTGGCAAGCCGTGTGGCGGTGCAAGCCGACAGGCGCCCGTCCAATATGAAGCGCCGCTAATTAGTTGCTGTAATCTTTGTCTTCAATCACATACTTGCTCATTTTGCATTCCTTTCGGTCGTTCGCGCGCGTTCGAATTTTTCGTTTATTCCTTTACGACACAAGCGGAGCTTTCGGCGATGCGGGCGACGACCGTCCCGTGACTGTTCGCCGACATAACGGTTTTTTCTTTCGCCTTTCTCCGTACTCTCCGTAGTTAATGTTTTTGCCTCTCGCCGCGCGCCCCGCGATCGATGACCCAATCTCAAACCGATTTTTTCTTGAGCGGCGGGACGAAGGTATAGTCGATATCCCACGGGAAATAGACCCATTTGTCCTGGCTGAATTCCTTGACGCACAGGTCGACGACCGCGCGTCCCATGGGCTTGGCGTAGAGCGTGGCGAAATAGGCTCTGGGCAATATCTTCCGGATCACCCGCGCGGTGCCGCCGGTGTCGACCAGGTCGTCGATCAGCAGGTAGCCTTCGCCGTCGTGGTCGACGCCCTTGAGTATCTTCACGTCGGTGCGCTTGGTCTGCGCGCCCTCGCGCTCTTCCGGCGGCTCTTCGTAGCTCGACGCGCAGATCGTGTCGAGCAGGCGTATCTCCAGTTCGCGCGCCACCAGCGCCGCCGGAATCATGCCGCCGCGGGCGATGGCGATGATGCCCCTGAACGGCCCTTTTTCCATCAGGGCGCGGCACAGCACGCGCGTATCGCGGTGCAATTCGGGCCAGGAGATCACGATGTCATCCCGGTACGGACTGATGAACGAATCTTCCATGACGGTTTCCGTGCTCATGAAAAACGCGATTTCGGCCACGGCGGCGCGGCGGATATGACAAGGGCGAAATTTTTCGCGCTTGCAAAGGAATTCCGCCGCGCCCGCCGTGTCCGGCCGCTTTTACCTCATTTCGGAATATTGCCCTCGACGCCTTCGACGTAGAAGTTGATTTTTCTCAATTCGGCGTCGGTATAGACCTTGCCGGCGGCCAGGATTTCCTTGCCCGACTGGTCATTGAGCGGGCCGGTGAAGGGATGCAGCTTGCCGGCCCTGATCGCGTCGCGGCGCTCCTCGGCCAGCTTCTTCACGTCGTCCGGCGTCGCCGGACCGAAATGGTCGATGTTGACCGCGCCTTCCTTGACGCCCCACCAGATGTCGCCGGATTTCCACTTCCCGGCCTCGACGTCTCCGATCGCCTTCTTGTAGATGACGCCCCAGTCGAGGATTGAGGCCGCCAGTTGCGCCTTGCCGCCGAACTTGGTCATGTCCGAATTCCAGCCGAAGGCGAGCACGCCCTTTTCCAGCGCCGTCTGCACGACCGCCGGGGAATCCACGTTTTGCATCAGCACGTCGCAGCCCTGGGAAATCAGCGCCAGCGCCGCTTCGCGCTCCTTGCCCGGATCGAACCAGCTATTGAGCCAGATGACGCGGGTCGTCGCGGCCGGATTCACGCTGCGCGCCCCGATGGTGAAGGAATTGATGTTGCGGATGACTTCCGGAATGGGATACGAGGCCACGACGCCGAGCTTGTTCCCCCGCGTCATCTTGCCGGCGACGACGCCGAGCATGTAGGACCCCTCATACGTGCGCACGTCGTAGATGCCCAGGTTGGGCGCGGTCTTGTAGCCGGTGGCGTGCATGAACACCGTGTTCGGGAACGCCTTGGCGACCTTCGCCATCTGGTTCATGTAGCCGAAGGACGTGCCGAAGACGATCTTGTTGCCCTTCTGCGCCAGATCGCGGAAAACGCGCTCGGCGTCGGCGGTTTCCGGCACGCTCTCGACGAAAACCGTCTTCACCGTGCCGCCGGACTGTTCCTCGGCCATCTTGCGGCCTTGGTCATGGGCGTAGGTCCAGCCGTGGTCGCCGGTCGGGCCGATATAAACGAAGCCGGCCTTCAGCGGGTCGGCGGCGTGCGCGGCGGACAGGCAGGACGCCGCCAGCGCCGCGGCCACGGTCAGCGTCTTGATGCGTGAAAGCATGTCATTTCTCCTTGAAAAACGGTTGAAAAGATGGAATCGGCCACGAATGGAACGGCCACGACGGACACGGCCACGACGGACACGGCGGGAAACAAAACCTTCGGCCCCGGAACGACGCCGCATGAAGACAAGTACCCGTAAAGGAAAATTTTTCGTTGCGTTCGCCGCGCTCGTCACGGTTGGAACGTTTTTGAATCAACCGCCCGCGAACTTCCGTCATTCCCGCGCGGTCGGAAATCCAGCGCCGGCACACCCCCGTCATTCCCGCGAAAGCGGGAATCCAGTGCGTTACTTCCGGCCCGAAGGGCCGCATATTCAAATTCAAATAACGATGCGGCGCCGCGCGCCGGACTGTACACGCTGGATTCCCGCTTTCGCGGGAATGACGAAGAAATGGGACGGTCATCACTTGAATCGAAAACGCTCTGATCGCTTTTTTCAAAACGACACTCTAACAGCTTGGCAAGAATTCATCGATCGTCCCGCGCAGCGCCAGCGTCGCCGCCGCCGGGTCGGGCTGCCCGCAGATCGCGGAGACGACCGCCACGCCGCGCGCGCCGGCCGCGAACAGCGCCGCGCAATTATCGCCGCGAATGCCGCCGATGGCCACCACGGGGAGCCTCGCCGAGGCCACCCGCCCGGCGAGCGCGGCCACGCCGAGAACCGGCGCCGCGTCCGGCTTGGTGCCGGTCGGATAGACCGGCCCGACGCCGAGATAGTCGACCCCATCGGGGACGCCGGCCAGGTGGGCGGCGGACGAGACCGACAAACCGAGGATCTTGTCCGGCCCGATCAGGCGGCGCGCCTCGGCGGGCGGCAAATCCTCCTGCCCGACGTGCACACCGTCCGCGTCCATCGCCAGCGCCACATCCACGTGGTCGTTGACGATCAGCGGAACGCCGAACGGCCGCAGCGCCGCCTTGAGCGCGATGGCCGTCTCCAGCCATTGGCGCTTCTTCCAGCCCGGCGCCCGCAACTGCACCACCGTCGCGCCACTCGCCGCCGCCAGCCGGGCAGTGCGCACCATCCCCTCCGGCCCGCCGCACAAATCCGGATCGAGCACCAGGTAAAGCGACAGATCGAGCGTTTTGCGTTTCATCGTAAACCCACTCCGGTTTGAAGCCCCGTCCTCCGGGGCGTTTTCTGTTCAAATGGATACATATATCCAAAAAGCGAAAACCGTGGCAAGCGCGGGGGAAACCATTCACCTTCCATTTTCCCGCCATTTCCTTGATAAGCGGAAATAACGGGAATGCGTGGGCACTGGATTCCCGCGCGCGCGAAAATGGCGGAATTTTTGGCGGTTGCGGAAATTTGTTGGAGTCCGATTCGAAAACGCCAGACGCGCTACCCGCCGAGATAGGCGGCCTTGATTTCGGGTTTGTGCAGCAGTTCCTCGGCCAGGCCCTCGGCGACGATTTCGCCGGTGTCGAGCACGTAGCCTCTGTCCGCCACTTGCAGGGCCAGGCGCGCGTTTTGTTCGACGACGATGATGGTCAGCCCCTCGGCGTTGAGCTTTTTCAGGGTGCGGAACATGTCGTACATGATGAGCGGGGCAAGGCCCATCGAAGGTTCGTCGAGCAGCAGCACGGAACATTCCGTCATCAGCGCGCGGCCCACGGCGAGCATTTGCTGCTCACCTCCCGAAAGAGTGTCGCTGCGCTGCCGCGCCCGTTCGGCGAGGCGGGGGAAGAGGTCGAAGATGCGGCGGATTTCCTTGTCCGTGTTCTCGCCTTTCCGTGACCAGGAAGCCAGTTGCAGGTTTTCCATGACCGTGAGATTGCCGAAGATGCGGCGTCCTTCGGGCGCCAGCGTCATCCGGATGTCGGAGACGACGCGGTGCGCGGGCATGTCCAGGATCGAAACGCCGTCGAAGGCGATGTCGCCGCCGGTGACGACGGGGGATTCGGGCGGCGGGAGGCGCATCAGCGCCTTGAGCGCGGTGGATTTGCCCGCGCCGTTCGCGCCGATCAGCGTAACGATCTCTCCCTTGTCGACGTGGAAGGAAATGCCGTGCAGCGCCTCGATCTTGCCGTAGGCCGCCTTCAGATTGCTTACGCGCAGCATCAGAGCGTCTCGTCTCCCAAATAAGCCTTGATGACGCCGGGGTCGTTGCGGATTTCCTCCGGCGTTCCCGAGGCGATGACACAACCGAAATCGATGACGGTCAGGCGCTGACACAGGGTCATGACGACTTTCATCTGATGCTCGATCATCCAGATCGACAGCTTGAATTCATCGTATATCCAGCGGATATGGCGGATGAGATCCTCGACGTCCGCCGAATTCAGGCCCGCCGCCGGTTCGTCGAGCAGGAGCAGCCGGGGCTGGCCGGCCAAGGCGCGCGCCAGTTCCACGCGGCGTTGCAGGCCGTAGGGCAGGTTCCTGGGCAATTCCCCGGCGCAGTCGGTGAGTTTCATCATCTCCAGCACTTCGCGCGCCTTGGCTTCGATGCCCTTTTCCGCCCGGCGGTAGCGTTTCGTGCGCAGCACGGCGCTCCAGAAGCCGTAGCCGAGCCAGGCGTAGCGGGCCAGGCGGATGTTGTCGAGCACCGTCAGGTCGTTCCAGAGCCGGATGTTCTGGAAGGTGCGCGCCAGCCCAAGCGCCGTGATCCGGTGCGGTTTCAGGCCATTGACCGGCCGTCCGCCGAAGACGATGCGGCCCGCGGTCGGCCTGTAGAAGCCGGAGACGATGTTGAAAACGGTGGTCTTGCCCGCGCCGTTCGGCCCGATCAGCCCGACAAGCTCGTGCTCTTCGAGCCGGAACGAGAAGTCCGTGAGCGCCTGGAGGCCGCCGAAGCGTTGCGTGAGGCCGGAGATTTCAAGAAGGGGCATGGCGGTTTTGAAAACGGAATTCAAGCACGGCGGGCACGGCGAAAATCAGAGAAACCCCGATGGGTCTTTGACAGGATTTGCTTTTCGCCGCGTTCGCCGTGGTCAATGCTTGTTTCCAGACTCATTTTCCTTTTCATTTCAACGTGATCCAGCGTTTCAGCCGCGGGAAAACCTGCGTCAGTTCCCGGTTGCCGAGAAAGCCCTCCGGGCGGAATTGCATGAGCAATATCAGCGTCAGGGGGATGATGACCCATTTCCAGATCTGGCTCAGCTCATAGCCCGCGGGCAGCAGGCTCAGGGCGTGGAGGCCGTCGTTCAGCCAGGGGATGACGAAGCGCAGCGCCTCGACGAGCAGGGTGAAGGCGACCGCCGCCATCAGCACGCCCGAAATGGAACCCATGCCGCCCAGATAGACCATGACCAGGCCCTCGGTGGATTTGAGCAGGTTGAAGGATTGCGCGTTCACGTAGCCGTAGACGTGGGCGTACAGCGCGCCGGCGAGTCCCCCCAGGCCGGAGGAAACCATGAAGGCCATGATCTTGACGCGGTTGGTGTCGACGCCCATGATTTCCGCGGCGACTTCGTTCTGGCAGACGGCGGAGACGCCCTTGCCGTAGGTGCTGGTCATCAGCCGGTAGACGGTCATCACGCAGACGGCGACGCCGATGAGCGTCCAGATGAGCATCCAGGGGCAGTCCGCGAAGTCCGACATGGCGTTGACCGCCTTCTTCATGCCGGAAAAGCCGCGCGGGCCGCCGATGGCGTCGATGTTCTCCACGATGGAGATGATGATGTAGTTGGCGGCGATGGTGATGATGGCCAGATAATCGTCCCGCGTGTGGAAGGACGGCAGGGCCACGAGCAGGCCGGCCAGCGCCGCGGCGAGCGAGGCGCCGAGGAGCACGAGGGGGAAAAGGAAGGGCGCGAGTTCCGGCGCGAACAGGGGAGCGCCGAAAAGTTTGCTGTCGGTGAAGAAAGCCACGGAAAGCAGCGATCCCACATAGGCGCCGACGCACATGAAACCGCCGTGCCCGCAGGAAAATTCGCCCATGTAACCGTTCACGAGGTTCAGGCTGACGGCGAAGATGCAGTTGATGCCCATGAAGGTGATGACGGTCAGCACGTACTTGTCCAGCATGTCCGCCTGGGCCAGCCCGACGAGCGCGAGGGCGGCGGCGCATAGAAGGATGTTGATGGCGTAGCGCCGCATGGCAGGTTCCCGTCAGATTTTCGCCGTCAGGGGCTTGCCGAAGATGCCGGTCGGCCGCTGCCAGAGGATGAAGAGCAGGACAGAGAAAGCGAAAAGATCGCGGAACGTGGACGGCAGGAAGGCGGCCACCATGACTTCCACGAAGGCGAGCAGGAAGCCGCCGACGAAAGCGCCGCGAATCTCGCCGATGCCGCCGACGACGGCGGCGATGAACGCTTTCCATCCGGTCATCGCCCCCATGTACGGCTCCAGCACCGGATAGGACATGGCGAACAACATGCCGCCCAGGCCCGCGACGGCCGATCCGAGCACGAAGGTGAAAACGACCACGCGGTCGAGCGGGATGCCCATCAGCGGCAGGGCGAAGCGATCCCAGGACACGGCGCGCATCGCCATGCCCATGCGCGTGCGCGTGACGATGAAATGCAGCGCCAGGAACACCAGGACCGCCGCGAGGATGACCATCAGCTTGAGATTGGTCACGGCGATGCCGCCGATGTGGTAAACATTTTTGTCGAGGAGCACGGGCAGCGTCCGGCGGCTCGCGCCGAGAAGCGCCAGATTGCCGTTTTCGAGGATCAGCCCGCACATCAGCGCGGTGATGACCACGTAGAGCCGGTGCGCGCCCTTGCGCATCAGGGGGCGGTAGGCGATACGCTCCAGCGTGACGCCCACGAGCGAGGTGAGGATCATGGTCAGCGGAATGGTCAGCGCCAGCGTCAGCTCGCGGGAAAACCCGAACAGGCCCTCCGGCGCGAGCAGGCCGGTGGAGACGAAAAAGGCAAGATAGGCCCCCACCATGAAGACGTCGCCGTGGGCGAAGTTGATGAGCCGCAGGACGCCGTAGACCAGCGTGTAGCCCAAGGCGATCAGGGCGTAGAAACTGCCCCATTGCAGGGCGTTGACGCATTGTTGCAGGAAAAACTCCATGCCGCTTTCGTCCCCGGTGTGTCTTTTCGTCGTGTGTCTTTTCGTCTTTTCCGCGTTTCTTCCGCGTCGCCGCCGCGCGCCATGTACATGATATCGGGCGCGACGGCGGAAGCGCATATTATGTCACGGACAGACGGATTCCTTGAAGGTGAAATCGCCTTTTTGATCGATGGCCACGATGACCGCGCACTTGATCGGATCGCCCTGCTCGTCGAAGCGCATGTTGCCGGTAATGCCCTTGAACTCCTTGATCGCGGCCAGATTGTCCCGGATCGTCTTGCGCATCTTGCGCACGTTATCGTCCAGCTTGCCGGCTTTCTGGATGGCGTCGGTGATCAGGCCGACCGCGTCCCAGGTCAGGGCCGCCAGGTCGTCCGGCACGTAGCCGTACTTCTTGTTGTATTTGTCGATGAACTCCTTGGTCGCGCCCTGCGCGCCGGCGGCGACGTAGTGCGTGGAGAAGAACTGCCCCTTGCAGGCGTCGCCGCAAAGTTTCATCAACTCGGCCGAACCCCAGGAGTCGGAACCCATGAACGGCCCCTTGTAGCCCAGATCGCGCGCCTGCGGCACGATCAGCGCCACGAAGCTGTAGTTTTCCGGCAGGAAGATGAAATCCGGCTTGGCGGCGATGATCTTGGTCAACTGCGCGGAAAAGTCCTGGTCTTTCGGGCCGTGCGACTCGAAGGCGACCACGGAATCCTTGCCCTGGAGCTTCTCCCACGCCTCCTTGAAGTTGTCCGCCAGACCCTTGGAATAGTCGTTGGAAATCTCGAAGAGCACGGCCGTCTTTTTGGCGCTGAACTGCTTGGTGGCGAAATTCGCCGCCACAGGCGCCTGGAACGGGTCCAGGAAGGCGGCGCGGAACACCCACGGGCGATCCTTCGTGGTTTCGGGATTGGTCGACCACGGCGAGATCATCGGCGTTTCGTTATCGTTGGCCACCGCGCCGGCGGGCACCGCCTGACGCGAAGACTGCGGGCCGATGATCGCCAGGACGTTGTCGCGGTCGATCAGCTTGAGCGTGACATTGACGGCGGTTTCGGGCTTGGATTCGTTGTCCTCGAAAATGAACTCCAGCGGATACTTCTTGCCGCCGACAGCGAGTCCGCCTTGGGCATTGATTTCGTCACGGAAGATTTCCGCGGCGTACTTGGTGGATTCTCCTACCTTGGGGATTTCGCCCGTCAGGGGGATGGGAAAACCGATCTTGATCGTTTCCGCGGCCAGCGCGCCGCCAGAGACGAACAGCGCCGCCGCGCAGATCAGTACCGATGCGTGTACTCGTTTCAACATGGATGTTCCTTCCTTATTCGACATAAAAAATCATGGACGGCGCGGATGACCGCGAAACCGGGGCGATACGGCGATTCAAAATTACGGGCGATTCAAAATCACGGGGGAATCCCGCGATCCCTTCCGGCGGAACGCGACGGCCTTCCCGCCGGCACGGATACCGGAAACGCCCGCCGCGCGGCGGCCGGACGCTCCGTGGCGATTCCCCTCGCCACGGAATGAAGCAATGCCCGTGCCATCCGCGCCGGAGTTCGCCGGACGCCACGCCGCAAAGAGACGGGAGGCGCGGAAAAGAATCGGCCGCGCCAAAACGGTGCTCCAGGCGTGTCGATGCCCCGTTCTGGTGCGGATTCACGATGGCCGGACAGGCGGCTTCATGGTTCCGGATTCGCTCCCGGTCCACTCGAAGGCCACCCGTTTCACGTTGCACAGCAATTCGTAGGAAATCGTGCCGACGCCCTGCGCGACACGGTTGACCGGCACCCGCCGGCCCCACAGCTCGACCTCGCTGCCGATGCCCGCGCCCGGCAGGTCGGTGAGATCGACGGTGAGCATGTCCATCGACACGCGGCCGATGGTCGATGCCGGCAAGCCATCCACGGCCACCGGCGTGCCGTCGGGCGCGGAACGCGGATAGCCGTCGGCGTAGCCCATCGCCACCAGACCGACCCGCGTCGGACGCGGCGCGACGAAGCGCCCGCCGTAGCCGAGCGGCTCGCCCGCGGCCAGTTCGCGCACGGCGAACACGCGGCTCGTGAGCATCATCGCCGGAATGAGACCGCTGCCGCCGTCGCCGGGCAGGGGATCGGCGCCGTAGAGCATGATGCCGGGGCGCGCCCAGTCGCGGCGCGCGTCCGGCCAGGCGAGGATGGCGCCGGAGTTGGCCAGGCTGCGCTCGCCGGGCAGGCCGCGCGTGGCGGCGTCGAAGACGCGGATTTGCTCGGCGGTGACGGAAGAATCGGGTTCATCGGCGCGCGCGAAATGAGTCATGAAGCCGATGTGGCTCGTCTTGCCGCTGGCGGCGAGCCGCTCCCACGCCGAACGCAGCGCGCCGGGCGGAAAGCCGCAGCGGTTCATGCCGCTGTTGACCTTGAGCCAGACGTGGAGCGGCGCGGGCAGGATGGCCTTTTCAATCATCTCGATCTGCGCCGCGTGGTGCGCCGCCGGCCACAGGCCGAGACGGGCGGCGTCGGCGAGTTCGGCGGCGTCGAACGCGCCTTCGAGCAGCAGGATGGGCGCGGTAACGCCGGCCTCGCGCAGAGCGCGCGCCTCGTCGATGAAGGCGACGGCGAAACCGTCCGCTTCCCCGGCCAGCGCGCGCGCGCAAGCGATCGCCCCGTGTCCGTAGGCGTTGGCCTTGAGCACGGCGAAAGCGCGGCCGCCGTGAAGCCGGCGGGCAAGCCGGTAGTTATGGCGCAGAGCGTCGAGGTCGATCAGGGCACGGGCGGGGCGCATGGGACGAATCATCCTGAAAAAGCGGTCGAGCGGCGGAAAAGCGGGAGTATTTTAACCACGAAGAGCACGGAGAACACGGAAAGAAACCTGAAGGAAAAGAGTCAATCACGGCGGGCACGGCGAGCACGGCAAAAACAAAGAAAGCCCCCGTCATTCCCGCGAACGCGGGAATCCAGGAACGTATCTTCCGGCGCGCAGCGCCGCAAGCCAAACCTCCCTCTTGAGAGAGGTGTCACGCCGAAGGCGGGACGAAGGGAGTTGGGCGATTGGGTTTCCAGACACGGATGAACAGGAAATCGTCATTCCCTCGATCGCCGGAATCCCGTCCGTTCATCAAACATTCGCGCCTGAAATTCAACCGTCCGGCTCCTTCCGACTCGTGGATTCGGCGCGACGGAAGAAGTGATCGGTCGGATTTTCAGGCACGGACAAACAGGAAAACCTGTCATTCCCGCGCAAGCGGGAATCCAGGGCGTACATTCCGGCGCGCCGCGCCGCATCCTTTGAATTGGCGGCCCTTCGGGCCGGAGGTCACGAACTGGATTCCCGCTTGCGCGGGAATGACGAGGAGGAGGGCGCGCATGGGTTGGTGCGAGCCAGGCAAACCCCAACCTATTGTCCTGGACAAACCCCTCCTGAGGAAGGCGGTACGCGCGGCGGCGCGTTTTCCGAATCGACCGCCCGCAAATCCCTGTCATTCCCGCGAACGCGGGAATGACGAGGATGTTGGAAGCGGTGGGGGCGACAGCAAAGGCAACGGCGAACCGGATTCCCGCTTTTCAGGGGAATGACAGGAGCTTTCCTTGTTTTTCGCCGTATCCGTCGTGCTCGCCGTGGTTAATGCTTTTCGCCCTTGTCTTTCTCCGTGTTTTCCCTGCCCCAAGAGGCGGGGAGAACCCTCGGATAGATCCAAATCACGATTCCCTGACGTCCTCGATCTCCACGTCCGGGAAATTCCGGATGACGGCCTCGGCGTCGGGGCGGGCGATGCCGGTGATTTTCAGCGTGGCCCGGCGGTGTGTGAGATCGTCGCCCTCGGCGGAAACGAAGGCGACGAAATTGCCCCCCTTTTCGGCGATGGCCGACGCGATTTTTGCGAATTGCCCCGGCGCGTCGCGGGTAAGGCATGTGATCCGCACGCCGCGGTATCTCGCGCCGAAGGCGTCGATCAGGGCGTGAAAGAGATCCGTGTCGGTGATGATGCCCACCAGGAGGTCGCCGCGCATCACCGGCAGACAGCCGATGCCGTTGTCCGCCATGACGCGCGCCGCTTCCTCGACCACTTCGTTCTCGGCCACGGTGATCACTTTTTTCACCATGACATTTTCCGCCGTCATCTTCGAGAGGAGATAGCTGATCTCGTACATGTCGAGGGTCGTGGCCGCCGAAGGCGCCGCCTTGATGAGGTCTTCCCGCGTGACGATGCCCACCAGCCGGTTGCCCTTGTCCAGGACCGGCAGGTGGCCGATCTTCTCCTTGTCCATGAGGGAGCGCACCTCGTTGACGGACATATCCGGATGGATGAACACCGGATTCCTGGTCATTACCCTGTCGATGATCATTGCGAACCCTTTCCATTTGAAATCCGGCGGACCGCGAATCCACGCCGGCACGTCGTCCCGGATGACATTCTATAGCCGTTCCGCGCGGGATTGATCGCGCGCGAGCGCAATTTGAACGTCCGGGAGGCGGGAACGGAAGCGTTGACCACGGCGGGCGCGGCGAGAGGAAAATCAACCGCGACGGACACGACGGGAACTTTTCCGATGCGAATGGGCGTGTGTGGATTGGAGCGCGGGCGTCCCGTCCGCTTCGTTCGCTTTTTTTGCGGGCGGAACGCCCTCGCTCCATTTTTGATGAGCGAACTCAATTCTGGCGATCAAGGGAATGATGGTTCCTGCTCATCCGCGTTTGACGATTCGACCGCCCAACTCCCTCCGTCACGCCCTCGGCGCGATACCTCCCTCAGGAGGGAGGCTTGGTTCGCGGCGTTTTGCGCCGGGGGGGCCGCGAAACGGCGCGGAAACCATGAATGTCAC
This sequence comes from Accumulibacter sp., assembly GCA_031257115.1. Lineage (GTDB taxonomy): Bacteria > Pseudomonadota > Gammaproteobacteria > Burkholderiales > Rhodocyclaceae > Propionivibrio. The sequence continues at coordinate 92,260 of JAIRPF010000165.1, read as the reverse complement.
GGCGGTCTCCGGGCCTCGATCCGGCCCGGTATTTTCATTCGAAATTGCCTTTCAGCAATTCCTGGTATTCGGCGGAGTCCGGGAATCTGCGGCGCAATTGGCTGGCGAGGCTCCGTTCTTCTTCCTGGTTGCCCAGCCTTCGCTCGGTGCGCAGGAGCAGCCAGAGCATCTCCGGCCCCGGTTCGACCAAGCGGCTCGCGTCCGCCAGTTGTTTTCTGGCGGCGTCGAAATTGCCGCGCAGATAGTAGACGTCGGCCAGGTGGTACAGCGCCTGCGGGTTGTCCGGCGCCAGGCGAAGGCTTCTGCGCAGGGCGTCTTCCGCCGGGTCGAGTTCGCCGTTCTTGATGTGACAGGCGCCCGCGTTCAGGTAGGCGTTGGCCGGCGTCTGGTACAGGGGATTTTTGTAGGCGCGCTCGAAATACGGGATCGATTCCTTCGCCCGGTCGGTCTGGCAGAGGAACCAGCCATAATTGTTGTTGATGTCGGGATTGCTCTCTTCGAGACTCAGCGCCCGCCGGAAATCCTTTTCGGCCGACTCGTATTCCTTGACGTAATAGAGCACGAGTCCCCGCGTGCTGAGCGCCGGCGCGTAATCCGGGTCGATCGCGGCCGCGAGCGTCAGTTCTTCGAGCGCGACGATCAGGTTGCCGTCCTGGAAATAGAGCGATCCCAGTTCGGTATGCGCCCTGGCGCGCGTGCGCGGATCCTTGGGCGTCGGCGTGGAAGGCGTGGCCGCGGTCGGACCCGGCGGCGTCGGCTGCTGCGCCTCCGACAACGGAACGAACCCCAGCCACAGGGCCACGGCGCAGAAACGCGCCAGGCGGTGATTCATGGATTGGATCATGATGGCCTCATTTCATAAACAGGGTTTGCCGGACGTTGGAAACGCCGGGTTTTGTCCTCGACCCGCCCGGCGAGCTGGCCGCAGGCCGCGTCGATGTCTCCGCCGCGAGTCTTGCGCGTCGTGGTGACGATTCCGGCGTTCATCAGGATTTCCGCGAACCGCCCGACGCGCGGCGGCGGTGAGCGCCGGAAGAGCGATCCCGGAAACGGGTTGAAAGGAATCAGGTTGAACTTGCACGGAACGCCGCGCGTGAGCCGCAGCAGCCGGCGGGCGTGTTCCTCGGAATCGTTGACGCCGTCGAGCATCACGTATTCGAAGGTCACGAAGTCGCGCGGCGCGCGTTCGAGGTAACGCAGGCAGGCGGCCATCAGCTCGCGCAGGGGATACTTGCGGTTGATCGGCGTCAGTTCGTCGCGCAGGGCGTCGTCCGGCGCGTGCAGCGAAACGGCCAGGGCCACCGGGCATTCCTCGCGCAGGCGGTCCATGCCCGGCACCAGTCCGCAGGTCGACACCGTCACGCGCCGCCTCGATAGGCCGTAGGCGTTGTCGTCGAGCATCAGGCGCAGGGCCGTCAGGACGTTTTCGAAATTGGCCAGCGGTTCGCCCATGCCCATCAGCACCACGTTGCTGATCTTCCGCTCGTCCCCCGGCCCCGCGCCCAGCGTCCGGTTGACCCGCCAGAGCTGGCCGACGATCTCGGCGGCCGTCAGGTTGCGGCTGAATCCCTGCTTGCCGGTCGAGCAGAACGCGCAGTCGAGCGCGCAGCCGGCCTGGGTCGACACGCACAGCGTGCCGCGCCCGTCCTCGGGAATGAACACGGCCTCGACGGCGTCGCCGCCACCGAGGCCGAACAGGAACTTGCGCGCGCCATCGCCGGACGACGTATCCGAGACGAGCGCCGGGGGCGCGATCCTGGCCTCCGCCTTGAGCTTTTCGCGCAGGCTTTTGGCGACGTCGGTCATCGCCTCGAAGTCATCCTGTCCGCGGCGATGTATCCAGCGCAGCGTCTGCCGGGCGCGGAACGGCTTTTCGCCCAGCCCGGCGAAATACGCGGCCAAGCCCCCGGCATCGAAATCGAGCAGATTGACGGCCATGCGACCGGCTCGGCGTTCCGTTTCAGCGGCCGGCGTGGAGGTTCATCGCCGGAAAGAAGAAGGCGATCTCCGCGCTGGCCGTTTCGGGGCCGTCGGAGCCGTGTACCGCGTTGGCGTCGATGGACTCGGCGAAATCCGCGCGGAGGGTTCCCGGCGCGGCTTTCTTCGGATCCGTCGCGCCCATCAGCTCGCGATTCCTGGCGATGGCGTCCTCGCCTTCGAGCACCTGTACCATCACCGGCCCGGAAGTCATGAATTCGACCAGTTCGCCATAGAACGGCCGATCCTTGTGCACGGCATAGAACTGGCCGGCTTCCCGGGGCGACAGCCAAGCCATTTTCGCGGCGATGATCTTCAGTCCGTTGGACTCGAAACGGGAATAGATTTTCCCGATCACGTTTTTGGCGACGGCGTCGGGTTTGATGATGGAAAGCGTACGTTCGATGGCCATACGATCGAATCTCCTGGTTGGAAAATGAAATGAAGCCCGAAAAATGCGTATCTTACCAAAGAACCGCGCCTGAACCGGAACGTCCGATCCGGGCCGCGCGATCTTTTCCGCTGTTGCGTCCAACGGACGGAGCGGGTACGATGCGGATCAAGGCGCGCTTTTGAATCAAACAATTAGCGCCATTTTCTCGTGTGTCGAAAGCAATGATCGAACAGCCATTCAAAACGAAGGAAGCCTGGATCAGGTACTTCAGCGCGGTCAACATGCCCATCCTGCGCCAGACCGCCCGCCGGCTGGAAGAGGCGCGCCAGTGCATCGACCGGGTCAACGGGCGCGATATCGCCGCGATCGTGTTGCAGGACCCCCTGCTGGCCATCAAAGTGCTCGCGTACATCCAGCGATTCAAGGGCAAGTACCTGCATTCGGACATCACCACCATCGCCAACGCGATCATGATGTTCGGCGTCGAACCGTTTTTCGCGTATTTCGAATCCCCGGCCACGATCGAAACGCTGCTCCAGGACGAGCCGCAGGCGCTGCTCGGCGTGCTGCACATGATCCGGCGCGTTCAGCGCGCGGCGCGCTACGCCCACGACTGGGCCTTCGAGCGGCTCGACATGAACGTCGAGGAGGTCGAACTGGCCGCGCTGCTGCACGATCTGGCGGAAATCCTGCTGTGGTGCTTCGCCCCGCGGCTGGCGATCGAAATCCGCCGGCGGCAGCGGGCCGATCCGGCCCTGCGCAGCGCCGTGGCGCAAACCCAGGTGCTCGGCATCCGCCTGTTCGATCTGCAACTGGCGCTTTGCGACGCCTGGCACCTGCCCGAATTGCTCAAGACGCTGATGGATGACGCCAACGCCGAGCTGGCGCGCGTGCGCAACGTCATCCTGGCCGTCAACCTGGCGCGCCACTCGGCCAACGACTGGAACAATCCCGCCCTGCCGGACGATTTCGACGCGATCCAGAAATTGCTGCACATCGACCGCCAGGCCCTGCTCGACCGGCTGAACGTCCAGGGCGATCCAGCCTCGGCGCGCCCGACGCCGCGGGCTTTCCCGGACGACGCGCCGGAATGAGGGCCGCCGTCGCCCGCACCCTCGTTTTTTCAATGGCAACCCCTCCGAAGGAGACATCGCGTGACTATCGGCAACATGGTTTTTTCCGGCATCCTGATCGTCGTTCTCGTTTATGGCGCCATGCTCTACAACGGCTTGGTCACGGTCAAGCACAACGTGGCCAAGGCCTGGGCCAACATCGACGTGCTGCTCAAGCAGCGGCACGACGAGCTGCCCAAGCTGGTCGAAGTCTGCAAGCAATACAGGCAGTTCGAGCAGGAGACCCTGCGGCGCGTGATCGAGGCGCGCTCCCAGGTCCAGTCGGCGCGGGAAGTCCAGGACATCGGGGCGCTGGGCGAGGCGGAAGGCGCGCTGCGCACGGGACTGGGCCGGCTGTTCGCGGTTGCCGAGGCCTATCCGGAACTCCGGGCCAACGAAAATTTCATGCAGCTCCAGCAGCGCGTCACTTCGCTGGAAAACGCCATCGCCGACCGGCGCGAGTTCTACAACGACGCGGTCAACATCAACAACGTGCGGATCGAGCAGTTTCCCGACGTCCTGCTCGCCCGGCTGTTCCGTTTCGACGAAAAACCGATGCTCGAATTCTCCGCCGCCGAGAAAACCGACGCCGACCTGAAACAACTTTTCGGCTGACCGCCACCGGTTCGCCGCGTATCCCGGCATGATTCTTTCCCTCCGGAAGAGTTACGGCCAGTTCATCACATCGGGCGCCCAGCTTCTGCTCCTCTACGCCGGGGCGGAGATCGATTCGCGCGCGGGCTGGGTCGCCGTCCTGGCAGCGATGGCGGCCATCAGCCTCGTCGCCTGGACGTCGACGCTGCGCAGGCGGCGCGCGATCACGGACACGCCCACCTCGCGCATCGCTTCCGCCGCGCAGGGTTACGTGGAGCTTTCCGGCGCGGGCCGCCCGCCCGATCCGCCGCTGCGTTCCCATCTGACCCAACGGCCCTGCCTGTGGTACCGCTGGGACGTGCGGAGACGCGCCGGCAACGGCAAATGGGAAAAGGTCGATAGCGGAGAAAGCGAGATTCCGTTCATCATCGACGACGGCGGCGGATGCTGCCTGACCGACCCGGAAGGCGCGGAAATACTGACCCGGCACAAGGAAAGCTGGACGCGGGGAGAGTACCGCTACACCGAATGGAAACTGCTGAGCGGTGACCGCATTTACGCGCTCGGCGAATTCAGGAGCGTCGGCGGCGGATCGGTCGAACTCGACGCCAGACAGGACATGAACGAATTGCTGAACGCCTGGAAAAAGGACCGGACGACGCTGCTCAAGCGTTTCGACCTCGACCGCGACGGCGAACTCGACGAAAAGGAATGGGGTCTGGCGCGCCAGGCCGCGCGGCGCGAGGTTTCCAGAATGCACAGCGAGACGCGCAACGATTCCGGCCTACACACGATGAACCGCCCGCGCGACGGCCGTCTCTACCTGCTTTCGAACATCGACCCGAACCGGCTGGCGCGCGGCTACCTGCTGTGGTCATGGTTCCACCTGGCCGTTTTCCTGTCCGCGCTCGGAGCGATTCCCTGGGTGCCGTGGCATTTCTGATCTGATTCATTCCATTCCGAAACGGAATGATCCCATGCGTCGCGTGAAAGGCAAAAAGCGGCCAAGACGCGCCCGGCCGGCATTCGCCCGCCGAAGTCCCCGGCGCTTCGCGCCGGAAGGTACGCGCTGGATCCCCGCACGCGCGGGGATGACGATATTTTTGGGAAAGCGGCTTGCGTGACAGTTCCGACTCGCGCGAAATGCGCTGAATAAAGCTTCCTTCTTGAGAAAGGCTTCAATTGGAGCGCGGGCGTTCCGCCGCTCCGTTCGCTTTGCGGGCAGGATGCCCGCGCTTCATTGTCGCTTGACAAGGATACGATCCGGCGTTACAGTACCGATCGGTACAGTTCATCGGCGGGAGATTTCATGGTGCGTGTTTTTCGGGGCGGGAAACCTTGCCGGGCGGCGCTTGGGGCGGCGCTGGCGATGGCGCTCGCGGGTTGTGTCGCGCTGCCCGACGTTCGGGAGCCGGAACCCGTCTCGCCGGACGCGGCCCTGGTCTCGCGCGCGGCGATCGTGGCGGACGAACCCGCGCTGAGCGAGGAAGCCGCGCCGTCCGAGTGGTGGCGATTGTTCGGCGACGCCACCTTGAGCGCCTTGCAGGCCGAGGCCGCCGAATCCAGCCTGGACATCCAGGCCGCTCTTGCGCGCGTCGAGGAAAGCCGCGCGCAACTGGGGCTGGCCAACGCCGCGCGCCGGCCGCGGCTCTCCGGCGACGCCGGCTACACGCGCTCGGCCCTGAGCGAACATTCGCCGATGGTGATGCTCGGCGCGCCGACCGAGGCCACCGATACCTGGTCGCTGGGCTTGCAGGCGGATTGGGAGCTGGATTTGTGGGGGCGGCTCCGGCATCTCGCCGAATCCGCCGGGGCCAGATTGCAGGCCGGCGGTTTCGGGATGGCGGCGGCGCGGGTCTCGGTGGCCGGCGACGTGGCGCGTACTTACCTGCTGCTGCGCGGCGCGCAGGCGCAGGAGGCGATAACCGAGGAAAACCGCCGGATCGCCGAGGGATTGCTGCAAATGGCCGAGAGCCGGGAGCGCAACGGCGTCGCCACCCGTTTCGACGCGGCGGCGGCGCGCGCCGATCTGGCCGGGATCGAGGCGCGCCTTTTCCAGCTCGTCCATCAGCGTGATGTCCTGAAGAACGCGCTGGCGCTGCTGCTCGGCAAGCCGCCGCGCGAACTCGACGGCCGCCTTGCCGCCGCCGGCCTGCCGCCGATGCCCCGGCGTCTGCCCATCGGCATTCCTTCCGACCTGGCGCGGCGGCGGCCCGACATCCTGCGGGCGGAGGCGAACCTGCGCGCCGCCGTGGCCGACATCGGCGCGGCCACGGCCGACTTCTACCCGCGCGTCAGCCTGACCGGGGGCTTCGGCGCGCAGGCGTTCGATTTCTCCGACCTGGGCAGTTGGAGTTCCCGCTTCTACGCGCTGGGGCCGACGCTGTATCTGCCGATCTTTCAGGGCGGCCGGCTCGAAAGCCAGCTGGCCTTGAGCGAGGCGCGCCACCGGCTGGCGGGAATCGCTTACCGGCAAACGGTGCTGCGCGCCTGGCACGAGGTGGATGACGCGCTCGGCGCTTACGCCGCCGAACTGAAGCGGCACGAGCAGCTGCGGATCGCCCTAGCGCAGAACGAAACGGCGCTGGCCGTGGCGCGGCGCGGCTATCAGGAAGGCTCGGCGGATTTCACCTCGGTGCTGGTCGCCCGGCGCTCGCTGCTGGCGAGCCAGTCCGCGCTGGCCGACTGCGCGACGGCTTCCGCGCTCTCGGTGGTTTCGCTCTACCGCGCGCTCGGCGGCGGCTGGTCGCCGGAACTGTGGACGGCCGGGGAAGAAGCTGGAGAAGCGGGACGGAGCGCGGGCATCCCGTCCATATCGCCCGCGAAAAAAGCGGACGGCGCGGGCGGAGCGTCCGCGCGCCCGCCGGATGAAGCGTCCGTCATGCCGGCGAACGCCGGCGTCCGGGGCGGCGGGCGGGAAGGGTCATGAGCGCGACGGATTCCGCCGCGCCGCCGCACGGAACGCCCGCGCCCTCCTGGCCGGCGCAGCCGCCGCTCGACGTCCGCCTGGCCGTCGGCCTGTTCGGCGTTTTTCTGGCGGCGACGATGGCGGGCCTCAACAACCGCGTTCCCGGCCTGGCGCTGGCCGACATCCAGGGCGGCCTGGGCTTCGCGCGGGACGACGCCTCGTGGCTCACGACGGCGTATTCGGCGGGCGAACTGGCCGCGATGCCTTTCTCCGCGTGGTTCGCCATCACCTTTTCGCTGCGCCGCTTCCAGTTGACGGTGCTGACGGTTTCGCTCGCGCTGTCCGCGATTCTCCCCTTGGCGCGGGACCTGCATCTCTTGCTGGCGCTGCGCTTTCTGCACGGCGTCTTTTCCGGCGCGCTGATCCCCATCCTGATGATGGCCATGCTGCGCTTCCTGCCGCCGCCGATCCGCCTGCACGCGCTGGCGATCTTCGCCACGACCGCCACGTTTTCGCCCAACGTCGCGTTTTGGCTGGCGGCGCTGTGCGTGGATCGGCTGGAGGACTGGCGCTGGGTTTACTGGCACGTCATTCCGCTCGGCTTCGCGGCGATGGCGCTGATGGCCTGGGGGCTTCCGAAAGACCCGCCGGCGCTGCCGCGCCTGAAGCAGGGCAACTGGTTCGGCATGGCGCTGGGCGCGCCCGGACTGGCGCTGCTCGCCGTGGGGCTGGATCAGGGCGTGCGTCTGGACTGGTTCCATTCTCCGTTCGTCGTCGCGGCGCTCGCCGCCGGCGCCGTTCTCGTCGCGCTGTTCCTGATCGGCGAAGCGATCCATCCGGCGCCCTTCATCCGCCTGCAAGTGTTGAAGCCCCGCAACCTCTGGCTGGGCTTCTGCATCTTCGTCGTCCTGCTGCTGGTTTTCGCCGCCGGCGTCGCTTTGCCGGCGAACGCGCTGGCCGGCCTGCAAGGCTTCCGCGTGGAGCAAAGCATGTCGATCGGGCTGATCGTCGGTCTGCCGCAGCTCGTGCTGGGGCCGTGCGTGGCGCTTCTGCTGTATCAGCAATGGGTCGATGCGCGGCACGTCATCGCAACGGGCCTCGCCTGCGTCGCGGCGGCCTGCTGGCTGGCGAGCGGCATCACCGGCGAATGGATGGTCGCGCAATTCCTGTGGGCCGAAATCCTGCACGCCGTCGGGCAGCCGATGGCCATCGTCTCCCTGCTGTTCATGGGGACGAACTCGGTCAACCCAAGGGACGGCCCTTTCGTCTCCGGCTTCATCAACATCCTGCGCGTGCTCGGCACGATTCTCGCCGGCGCGTTCACCGGGCAAATGACGGCGTTGCGCGGCCGCTTCCACGCGGAAATGCTGCTCGACAACGCGGGCCGCCTGCTGGCCCGGCTGCCCGATCCGGGATGGGCCGGCCTGGCCGAAACCGTCGCCCGGCAAGCCAGCGTCCTGGCGGTGGCGGACATCTACCGGGTGCTCGCCGCGCTGGCGTTGATTCTGATTCCGGTCACGATGAAGCTCCACCGCGTCCCCGCGCCCCGAATCGCGCCGCCGGTCAGGCCGGCCGCCGCGGCTTCCTGATTTTTTTTCTTACCTTTCTCACTGGAAACGACATTCTCATGGCCACGAATCTTCGCTTTCGCATCATCGCCGCCGCGATCGCCGCCGCGACCCTCGCGGCCGCGTTCCTGATCCTGAACCATCCGGAATCCGGCGCGCCCGAACAAAGCACCGACGACGCCTACGTCCAGGCCGACTTCACGGTGATCGTCCCGCAGGTGGCCGGCGTCATCACGGACGTGGCGGTGTCCGATCATCAGGAAGTGCGGGCGGGCGATCCGCTGGTCGGCATCGACGAGCGCGATTTCCGCATCGCGGCAGACAGCGCCGCGGCGCGCGTCGCCGGCGCGCGGGCCGCCATCGAGAGCCTGCGGGCGCAACTCGCCCGCCAGCAAAGCGCCATCGAACAGGCCAGCGCGGCGGTGGCTGCCGCCAGGGCCAATCTCGAACTCGCCGAGGCGAACAAAAACCGCTTCGCCAATCTGGCCCGCGACGGTTCCGGCACGGTGCTGGCCCAACAGCAGGCCGAGGCGCAATGGGACGTTCAGCGCGCCGCGCACGAGCGGGACCAAGCCGGATTGCAGTCGGCCCGGCAGCAGGTCGCCATCCTCCAGGCCGATCTGGAAAAGGCGCAAGCCGCCCTGCTGGCGGCGCGGGCGGAAAAAGCCGCCGCCGACCTCAACCTGTCCCGCGCCAGCGTGACCGCGCCCGTCTCCGGCGTCGTCGCCCAGCGCCGGGCGCGGGTCGGCGGCTACGCTCGCGTCGGCGAGCCGTTGTTGACCCTGGTGCCCCTGGACGCGGTCTATGTGGAAGCCAACTTCCGCGAAACGCAACTCTCCCGCGTGCGCGCCGGCCAGCCGGTGGAAATGACCGTCGACGCGCTGCCGGGCGTGCGCCTCAAGGGCCGCGTCGAAAGCCTGGGGCCGGCCAGCGGCGTGAGTTTCTCGCCGGTACCGCCGCACAACGCCACCGGCAATTTCACCAAGATCGTCCAGCGCCTGCCGGTGCGCATCCGCCTGGAGCCGGGCCAGGAAAACGCCCGCCGCCTGCGCGTCGGCATGTCGGTGCGCCCGTCCATCGACGTCGGCGAACCACCGCCCGCCGCGCCGAAACCCGGACACGGCGCGGCGGCATGATGGAATTCCGCCATCCAGCGCGCTGCCCGGCGTCATGACCGCCGGATGAACGACGCCGCCCCTTGAGCCTGGGGCGCGCCCCATTTTCCTTCCGCGCCCCAATCCGGAAACATGAAATCCTTCCGGCCCAATGCCACGGGATACGGCTAAAATCCGCCGCGAAGGCACCCGCCGCCCACGGCAGCATCGCTGAGACGTTGCGGCATGGGGGATCGGAACGAATCGGATTTTGAGCGGGATGAAACATGGGAAAAGGAAATGACTCTGACGTCCTTTATCGAAGCCCCCGATGGATCGGGATGATGTAACGGATAGGGGGCAAAAATGAAGAACCAGGTTCCGATCGAAGAACCGCCCCCGCCCGTTACGCGCGATCCCGTGTGCTACCTCCCTTGGTATCGGAGCAAGCGGATATGGGTCATGGGGTTGTCAGCCTTGCTACTGTTGGTGCTCTTGTACATGTTCCACCGTCCTATCGAAGTCACGCGCGGGCCGTGGCAGGTGATTGATCCGGGCAAACCAGTGGAACCGTTGAAATTTGAAGTGGTGGAGGAAGGAACGGGATCGTTAATAGAATCAGGGGATCTAATCTTGGTTTCTATGTGGTATTGGTCTTCTGAAAGTAATGAAATAGAACAAAGAAACGACGATTGGTGGATATGGGTTGGGTTTAGGACAGAAAAGGAAACACCGTTTCATTCTATTAACCTTAGATTGATAAGCGCCTTCGTTGGTTTAAGAGAAGGGGGGGGTTAAGTTTTTAGAGAAGCCAAGCCATAGTTCATCTGCGGAAGTGTATGTCAACCCACTTGGAAGTAAATCTCGTTACTATAATGGGGTAGGGGGCATAAGCGCTGGAAAAAAAGGGAGAATATATTTCCCTTATAGTTCCGGCTACACTGTCGTCCACATCAAAAAAGTTTTCAAAGGCCAATTGAAATACCGAACGACTCATGTATATGACGATACGTGGTTTCGTCGCTGTTATAACTGGTTTTCGTGTGAATACACGAACACGCCGCGCGAAAACTGGTATGACGACGCGCTTTACGAAGGCGTAAGCGCTGACGGTCAGCGGGCAACGTTTCAATACGGCCCCGTTTCTGCCCCAAGGCAACCGAGGAGATCTTCTGGTGATGGAAGCATGATAGAGAGTTGGGCAATGAGAGAGTGGGAACATCTCCCCGTAGGCGTACAAGTCAAATGAAGGCTCATTGTCGTTTGCAATCCCGAAGCCTCCTCAAGCGCCATTTAAGGCGCACTTTCATACAACCCCACCCGTATCGATGCACAAGCCCGCATAGGTTGGGGTGAGCAAAGCGAACCCCAACACATTACTCACCCATTTTTGCAACTTCTTTTGACGTGGACGGCTTGCGAACGAGTGAAACGAATCCTGACGCAAGCGGACAGGCGGCAATGCCCAAATGCCGAGGTTCGCTTCGCTCACCCCAACCTGTGCGGACTACCCCGGAAGAGAGACTCGCCTTGCGGCGCGGCCTTCCCCCGGCGCGGAATTCCCGACGGACGCCAGCCAATCCCATTGGAGCGCGGGCGTCCCGCCCGCTTCGTTCGCTTTTCCTTGCGGGCGAAACGCCCGCGCTCCATTCAAAGCCTCCCTCTTGAGGGAGGTGGCCGTGCGATAGCGCGGGGCGGAAGGAGTCAGGCAGTCGAGGAAGAAAACCGGGCGCTTGAGTCTCCAGACAAGACAGGCGGCTCGCGCGACAGCGCGTTTTTGAATCAGCCGCCCAAAAATTTCCGTCATTCGCCCGCATATCCCCGTCATTCCCGCGAAAGCGGGAATCCTGCGCGTACCTTCCGGCGCAAAACGCCGCAAACCAAACCTCCCTTAAAAGGGAGGCTTTAATCGGCGGCGCGTCCCGCGCCGGAGGACACACTTCTGGATTCCCGCTTACGCGGGAATGACGGGGTGTTGGAACCGGTGAGGGCAACGGCAAACCGGATTCCCGCTTGTCAAGAAAATAACGGGGTTCTGTTCATTCGCGTTTGATGATTCAACCGCCCAACTTCCTCCGTCACGCCTTCGGCGCGACACCTCCCGCGAGAGGGAGGTTTGGCTTGCGGCGCTTCGTACTGGGTAGATGAATGTGGAGAGCATGGAAGAAAACAAGAGAAAAGCGATCAACCACGACGGGCACGGCGAGCACGGCGAGCACGGCAGGTACAGCGAAAAGGCGAGGCGGAAGGCGAAAGAAAAGCCTTGCCATACGGGAGGAAATACTTGTCATTCCAGCAAGAATCCCGTCCTTCCGGCGGAGATACACATCACTCCCACGCACCCGTCATTCCCGCGAAAGCGGGAATCCAGCGCGTAAATTCCGGCGCGAAGCGCCGGTGGTTTTTGTGGGGCGAAGATCATTCGCTTCGCATGGTGTCGCTTTTTCGCTTTTCACATAACTTATGGGATCGAACCGGGAACGCTCCAGCCACGAAAGGCATGAAGGGGGCGGAGCAAAGACCGAAAGCCGATCCCGCGAAGCGGAATGTGCCCAAGCCGCGCGAAAGCGGACATTTCCAAGTTTTCTCCGTGTTCCTCCGCGCGCTCCGTGGCCAGGGGGTTTCCGTCGTCCGTGGGGGAAAAGCGGTCATGCCTCCGCGTCTTCCCAGGCCTTGGCGCGTTCCACGGCTTTCATCCAGCCCCGGTATTTCGCCTCCCGCGCTTCGGCGGGCAGGTCTGGCCGGAACGCGCGGTCGACTTTCCATTGGGCGGCGATTTCCGCCTTGTCCTTCCAGAAGCCGATGGCCAAGCCCGCCAGGAAGGCCGCGCCCAGGGCGGTGGTTTCGGTGGTCCGTGGGCGTTCGACCGGAACGCCGAGGATGTCCGCCTGAAACTGCATCAGGAAATCGTTGGCCGCCGCGCCGCCGTCGACCTTGAGCGCCCGCAGCGTGATGCCCGAATCGTCCTGCATGGCGGCGAGCGCGTCCCGCGTCTGGTAGGCGATCGCTTCGAGCGTGGCGCGCACGATGTGCTTGCGATTGGCGCCGCGCGTCAGGCCGACGATGGCGCCGCGCGCGTACATGTCCCAGTGCGGCGCGCCGAGGCCGGTGAAGGCCGGCACCACGTAGACACCGCAAGTGTCGGGGACGGCGGCGGCGAGTTCGGCGGATTGCGCGGCGTGGTCGATCAGTTTCAGCTCGTCGCGCAGCCATTGCACCGCCGCGCCGGTGACGAAGATGCTGCCTTCGAGCGCGTATTCCACCGCGCCGTCAAGCCCCCAGGCGATGGTGGTGAGCAGGCCGTTCTTCGAGGGCACGCGCTTTTCGCCGGTATTCATCAGCATGAAGCAGCCGGTGCCGTATGTGTTCTTGGCCATGCCGGCGTCGAAGCACGCTTGGCCGAACAGCGCCGCCTGCTGGTCGCCGGCGTCGCCGGCAATCGGGATTTCCACGGGGCCGAAGAGTTGTGTGTGCCCGTAGACCTCGCTCGACGGCCTGACTTCGGGCAGCATGTTCGCGGGAATGTCCAGCGCGTCGAGGATTCGTTCGTCCCATCGCAGCGTCCGGATGTTGAACAGCAGGGTGCGCGAGGCGTTCGAATAATCGGTGACGTGCAACCGCCCGCGCGTCAGATTCCAGATCAACCAGGTGTCGACGGTGCCGAACAGCAGCTCGCCCCGCCCGGCGCGGACGCGGGCGCCCGGCACGTTGTCGAGGAGCCATTTGAGCTTGGTGCCGGAAAAATAGGCGTCGACGACAAGCCCCGTGGCTTCCCGCGCGTAAGGCGCGACCCCCTGGGCCTTCAGCTCGTCGCAAAGGCCCGCCGTGCGCCGGCATTGCCAGACGATGGCGTTGTGGATCGGCCGGCCGGTGGCCTTTTCCCAGACGACGGTCGTTTCGCGCTGGTTGGCGATGCCGATGGCGGCGATTTCGTCCGGACGAATCCCGGTTTTTTCCAGCGCCTCGCGGGCGACGCCCCGCTGCGTCTCCCAGATCTCCACGGCGTCGTGCTCGACCCAGCCGGGTTTCGGGTAGATTTGCCGGAATTCCTTCTGCGCGACGCCCACGCGCTCGCCCGAACGGTCGAACACGATGGCGCGCGAACTGGTCGTGCCCTGATCCAGCGCGAGTATGTATCGCTTCGTCATTTCCCCTCCCGATCCTTTCCTGCCGCGCGTCGGAAAACCGTATTCTCGCCTTTTTGCGAAGGGATGGACAGCGGGCGCAAGACGTGAAGTGACGCCTCGGCCACCGCCGCCGGAACCCCGGTTTTCAGTGCATCAGGGCAAGGATCAGCGGCGTCGTCACCGAGGCCAGCAGCGTCGTCAGCACCAACGCGCTGGCCGTTGGACCTTCCAGCACCTTGAACTGGCACGACATCAGGTAGACGTTGGCGCCCATCGCCATCGAGGCGAGCAGGACCACCGCCTGGGTCTCGATTTTCGGCAGGCCGATCAGCCACGCCAGCGCCCACACGGCCAGCGGCTGGACGACCAGCTTGATCGACGCGATCGCCAGGCTGATCCGCGCTCCGCCGCGAATGCCGTATCTGACGAGACCCATGCCCAGAACAATCAGCGCCATCGGCGAGGCCGCCTCCGCGAGCATGGCGATCGGCGAATCGATCACTTCCGGCATTTTCCAGCCGGTCAGGCTGAACAGCGTTCCGGAAAGCACGCTCGCGACGATCGGATTGGTCAGCACGCCCTTCGCCGTGTTGAGAAACCCCTTCAGCGAATAGCTGCCGTATCGCGCCCACTCCACGGAAACGCTCACCAGCGTCCACAAGGTCAGGGAGTTGAACACCACGACCAGCGCCACCGAGGGCACCGAGGCTTCGCCGAGCGCGATCTTGGCCAGCGGCAGGCCGAGCATCACGCAATTCGAGAAAATGCCGCCCATCGCGAAAACGGATTGGGAAGCGCCGTCGAGCGCGAAAATTTTCCAGGAAACCAGCCGCCCGAAGCCGAAAACGATCAGGCAGCCGCCGAAAAAGGCGATCAGCAGGCGCGAATCGACCGGCGGCAGATCGCGCGAGTTGCTCATCAGGTGGAACAGCATGGCCGGCACCGCCAGGGTGAATACGAAGCGCGTCAGCCCATCCAGCACCGAAACGGGCCAGCCGGATAGGCGTTGCGTCACGTAGCCGATCAGCACCAGCGAAAAAAGAGGCAGGGCCAGCCAAAATTGATGCAGGAAGATGTCCATCGGGTTTCCGTCGTCGCGCGTCTCAAGGGATGCCAGCGTCCCAGGTTGAAAATTCCCGTTATTCTTGCACATGAGCGCGCGGCTTGCGAAAGCGCCCCTCCCCTCGCCGTGGAGGCGCGAGCAGAAGCGTGAACCGCGAATTTTCACATGAATCGGTTCGCGTTTTCTCGCGGTCAACCCGCTCATCGACGGCAAACAGGATTTTTGATGCGTTTGCTCTTGGGGCTGGCAGGGCGCACAGGTTGGGGTTCGCTGCGCTCACCCCGACCCATGCGGGTTAATCCCCTTGTGGTATAAAGTCGCTTAGAACAGATCAGCCAAGGACGTAAACTGCGTATTCGATGCCGCTTCGGCAGCGCGCTTGGCCTTGATTTGCGCCACGCCAGAGATGAATTCTGGATTATTTCTCACGGCGGCGAGTTCATCCTTGTCCATCGCCACGAGCTGATCGCGGATTTCTTCGACCGAGGTAGAACCGCCAATCTGGTACACGATCGCTTCCGCCGCCAGATCGTAGTCGAAACCACGTTCGGAAGATGAACGCCACGTGCCGGATTTGAGCTGCTTGAGTCTGGCCATAACGGCCTCGTACATTTCTTTGGAATCAGTCAGTCCGGCTGCGGCATTTCCGAGAGTCGTGTTCATTCCAAGGCCAAAGGCGGTTTCCTGAATCTCTTTGGAAAAGTCGTTCTTTTGCCACGCGATCGTTCGACCGAGTTTTTTGAACAGCAGCGTTCCAATTTTAGTCTTGGGATCGTAGGTTTTGGTGAGTTTGGTTTTACGTTCTTCAGGCATGATATTCTCCTATGGTGTGGAATAGGAAATAATGATTCTTTGTTCCGAATTTTGGTTGTTCGGCGTTCCGAGCTTATGGCCACAGGCTGGACAAAATTTTGCCGCCGGTTCTTGCGGCGTTCCGCATTGATTGCAATACATGATTGCATTTCCTGAGAATGGGTTTAGTTATTTCCCCTTGCTTGACAGCAGAGCGCGCAGGGAGGCCGCTTTATCCCATCCCGCGCAGTTTTCGACGGCTTGCCGCAGAAGCTCTTTGATATGATCCTTGAACTCTTTGGCGTTTTGCATGGACTCTATGGCGTTTTGCACGGCCGTAAAGAGCGGCACCGATCGTCTCAAGATTTTTTCAATGTCATTCTTGCGCCGACCCGTAGAGCCGCGCCCTCTATACTCGTAAGCCTTGCGCCAGTTTTGGTGTGGACACTCGATGATTGTTTCACGCGCGAAATCAATCATCAGCTTTGTAAACTCCCGGCGTACCCGGTCGAGGCTTTTCCTTTTCTGTGTATCTCTGACTTCTCGCTCCCATGATTCCGGGTTGGCTATGAAACTTTCTATCTCCTTGCTGATTTTTTCCACGAAGTCCGTGATCGGCGTAAACTTGCGGAAGCCTTCTGCTTTTTTCATGACCATGCGACGATTGAATGCTTCGACGGTTTTCCAATGCGCCTCCGACAGCAAATCGTCGTAACAATCATGAAACTTCTTTGTCGAGACAGAGAGCATTTCGTCAGAGAGCTTTTCGTAATCGTATTTTGGTTTTGCAAAAGCTATTTCTGGTTTGGAAAGTTCGCGGGAGAGCGCGAGAATCTCGTTGACGGTATCTATTGCGGCGGAATTCATGTCATCGGATTTCAATCCGCCAATGAAAAACTTTTGCCCGGCGGCCAAGTCAATCTTGACTCTTTCTTCTCTCAATGAACCGAGAACATTTCTGAGTCCAGCTTTAACCACATTGATACGATCCTCGTCTGTCGGATCGCCCGAAGAATCGTAAGGCTCGACTTCTTCCAGCTTCGTGAACAGTATCGAAAACTTGTCCCCGTATCCTTTTTGGAAAATGCTCTTCAGAGCGATCTTGCCGCCTGCAACAAACGGCCTTTTGCTTTCTTCGACAAGCAGAATCAGATCGGACTGATAAAAATAATCATAGTGACGCACATCAAGCTGTCCCGCCTCTTTGGTGTCGTGCCCAATTCCTTCGCCGTCGATGATGATGAATCCGGGGTTGCCGGTTATCCACGGAGCGCATAGCCGTCCACGAATCCGCGCGTGTTCGATGACGGGCGCAATGGAATACCTTTCGCTCGACAATACCGCCTTGCATTTGCCAAGGAAGTCATCGCGCGAAGAACTTTCATATTTGAAGACGCCCCATGTTTCGCCAAGCCGTTTCCCGTCACAAGTAGCGGCGATCTGGTTCTGAATTTCATTCAGAATGGACGCTTTGAGCGAATCATACGGTTCGCCAATTTCTTCAATCGCCCAATCGACACAGTCGTCAATATCCTCGTCATCGGGAAACTCCCGCCGCAGTTCATCCACCTTTTCCTTCAAATCATCATTGTCAACCAGCTCGACGACGCGATCCGCGATCCAGACCGGGTCAAGCAAGTAGTACAAACGGAACTTTTGATCGCTGGTTTCACGTAAATTCCGCTCCAACCCTTCTCGGTCACGACCCCTGTAGAACATTGCAATCGCCGATGAAAGAATCTCCTCGACATACGCTTCGACTTCGCTCATTGGCTTGAGAACAGCGGCAAGGTCGTAACCATCGCGTTGCCAAATGACGTATTCCGTCGTGGCGACGGTCGTGCGCGTCTGCCGCGTTGTCGGAAACGTGCTCGCCTCTGTTCCAAGCAGCTTCCGAACGAGCGTCGTCTTTCCGGCGCCGGTGTCGCCGAGGAGATAAATTCTCGGAAGATCGTCTGGGAGCGGACTTTCAGCCGCCAATAACCGCTGAATCTCGTCGAATCGACTCATTGCCGATGCCTCCTGTCTACCGTAACGAATAGTCCGAAATGGACTATTCCGGTTCGGACTATAGCATGGGCCATGCTCTATTCGCAACGCTATGAAAAGGCGAGGGAAGTTTTGCGTCAGACGCGCTTGGAGAGCGGTCTGACGCAGGCGGGCCTTGCCGAAAAACTGGCTTGCGGGCAGAGCCATGTTTCCAAACTGGAGCGCGGCGAACGCTATATTGACGTGCTGGAATTCATCCTGTGGTGCGAGGCTTGCGGCGTTGCGCCCGACAAGGTCATCGGCGAAATCTAGGCAAGGCGGTGCCTCCCAAAACTTCGCCTATAATCGCGCGTCGCAAAAATTTCCCCGCCGTCCCGGCATTGTCCCATGACCGCGCCGCCTCCGCCGCCCCCGCCACCATTACCTGCCTCGCCGCCCATCGGAGCCGTTTCCCTGGTCTACGTCGACCGCGCGCTGATCGTGGCCGACAAGCCGGCGCGGCTGCTCTCCGTTCCCGGTCGCGGGCCGGACAAGCAGGATTGCCTGATCGCCCGCCTCCAGGCCGAATTCCCCGACGCGCTGATCGTGCACCGCCTGGATTTCGACACGTCCGGACTCGTCGTCCTGGCGCGCGGCAAAAAGACGCATCGCGCGCTGAGCCTCCTGTTCCAGGAACGCCGCGTGGAAAAACGCTATGCCGCCGTCGTCGAAGGAAAGCCGCCCGGAACGCGCGGCGCGATCGACCTGCCCCTGCGCGTGGATTGGCCGAACCGGCCGCTGCACAAGGTCGATTTCGAAGCCGGCAAGCCGGCGCTGACGCGCTACGAGCTCATCTCCTTCGACGCCGAAAAGAATGCGTCGCGCGTCGCGCTCATGCCGGAAACCGGAAGGACGCACCAACTGCGCGTCCACATGCGGGCGCTCGGCCATCCGATCCTGGGCGACCCGCTCTACGGCGGCGAACGCGCCGCGGCAATGGCGGATCGTCTGCTGCTGCACGCCGATTCCCTGGCCTTCGCGCACCCGCTTACCGGCAAGGCGCTAAACTTCACCCGCGCCGCGCCGTTCTGATTTCGTTTGCCAGAACGGAAAGCGTTAACCCCGGCGGGTGCGGCGAAAAAGCGGACACGATGTGAGGCAAACGATATTCGCTCCCACAAAATTCACCGCCGAAAAGCGCCGCAAGCCAAGCCTCCCTCTTGAGGGTGGTGTCGCGCCGGAAACGTGACGGAGGGAGTTCGGCGATTCGAATTCTCATACGCGGACAAACAGGAAAACCGTCATGCCTTTACCTACCGAGATCCGGTTCGTCCATCAAAAATGGAGCGTGGGCGTCTCGCCTGCTTCGTTCGCCTTTTTGCGGACGGGACACTCGCGCTCCATGTTCCAGTCCGGCCTGCCGCGATCAAGCTCAAGCGCCTTCTTCGAAAGGAAGGCTTCATGCCACGGTGAACGCGGTGGTGCGTGTCGAAAATCTTCCGTTGTGGGTATGATGTATCCTGTGTTCCGGCGGCCGGGGTTTGCCGTTGCCCGCGCGAGGCGCGGCGCGGGTTTGTCCGGGACGTTCGTGGCGGGCAGAATGGAGGCAAGGCGAAACGTGATGGCGCGTTCTGGGAAAAATCGCGGTTCGATTCCCGCGAGGCGGCGGGCGGGCCGGGCAGCGGGCGGAGCGGGTCTGGAATGAGCGCCCCGGAACCCTTGCCGCGCATTCTGGTCGCCGACGAGTCGCGCATGGTTCGCGCGATGCTCATCCGGCATATCCGCGAGTTTTACGACTTCCGCGAGGAAGCGAACGGCGAGTCGGCGTGGCAGGTGCTCGTGCTGGATCATTCCATCAAGCTGGCGATCTGCTCGCTCTCCCTGCCGGTGCTCGACGGCGACGGCCTGCTGACGCGGGTGCGTTCGTCGCGGCTCTCGCGCCTGGCGCAGATGCCGATGCTGATGATCACCGGCGATGACGAGAAGGCGGTCGAGCGCGCCAAGTCGCACGGGGCCTCGGATTTCATCGATCGCGGCACGGGCGAGGCGGAACTGCTGGCCCGCGTCGATACGCTGCTCAAGCTGGCGCGGGCGCGCGAGCAGCTCAAGGAGAACCTGGAGCAGCAGGTACAGAATCCGGAAACCGGCATTTTCACGCGCAAATACATCGAATTGCAGGCTTTGCAGGCGATGTCGCACACCATGCGCCACAACGGCGAGGCGAGCGTCATGGTGATGGGATTCGACAACGCCGGCGCGCTGCGCGACGAACACGGCATGGACGCGCTGAAACAGTTGCAGCAGCGTTTCATCGCCGTGCTGTCCGGAAAGATACGCAAGGAAGACAGCCTCGGTCACCATCTCGGCAGCCAGCTGGCGGTCATTTCGCCGGGAACGTCGCGGGCCGCCTGCGAAACGTTCGGCAATCGCCTGCGCGAGGCCGTCAGCGTGGCCAACATCACCGTGCATGGCCGGCGGCTCGCCCTCTCGGTCAGCATCGGCATCAGCAGCAGTCCGGCGGACGAAGTTGCCTCGGCCAGCGCGCTGATCGAACTGGCCGACGCGCGCCTGAAGGCCGCGCAGCAGGCGGGCGGCAACCGCGTGGTTTCGGGCGAGGGCGCCGCCGCCCTGACGCCGCCCGCTCCGAGCCTGGAACGGGCGCTGACCCTGCTGCGCGAGGGCCACGAAAGCGCGGTGGAGCCGCACCTGGCCGAACTGGGCGGCCGCTTGCTGCCGCTGCTCGGACTGATGGATCGGAAACTGGCGCTCCATCTGCCGCTGGCGGAGATCGCCAGAAAAGTGAAACGCGAAAAGTGAGGCATGAGAACTGCTCGGAAGGCATTTTCCGCCGGAATTCATGAAATGCTTTCGTGATGGGCGGAGGCGAAAAGCGATAACCACGACGAGCACGACGGACACGACAAGAGCGAAAAGCCTTAACCGCGACAGGCACGGCGGATGGCGAAAGCAAAAATCACAACCACGACGAGCACGGCGGCCACGGCGAAAAAACGAAAGGCGAAAGAAAGTCCTTGTTGTTTCCACGAAAATTTTTCCCATCCCCACGAACTCACCCGCCATTCCAACAAAAATCCCCCCGTCACCATGCCTCTCGTCATTCCTGCGAAAGCGGGAATCCAGCGCGTAGCCTCCGGCGCGAAGCGCCGCAAACCAAGCCTCCCTCCTGAGGGAGGTGGCCCGCAGCGGAGCCGTGGGCCGGAAGGGGTCGGGCGGTCATTTTTCCAATCACGCCATGTCCACCAAAAAACCTCTGGTCACGGAGTTTACGGAGAAACACGGCGAAAACCCTTTGAAAGCTTTCGCTTTTCCTCATGCTCTTCGTGCTCCCCGCGCTCCTCATGGTTAAAGTTCTCGCCTCTCGTCGTGCCCGCCGTGCTCGCTGCGGTTAAGGCTTTTCGCCCTTGTTTTTCGCCGTGTCCGCCGTGGTCAAAAATCCGCGAAAACAATCCTTGGATTCGGTAGTAAACTCCGCCTTCCCCCTGGGCCAGCCGCACTGGCCCTTGTCGTTTCTGGATGAGCCGATATGCCCGATACCCGCGATCTTTTCGACGACCCGCCCCCAGCGGCCGGGTCGCCCGGAATTCCGCCTGCCGCCGAGGACGACGGCGAGAGCGTTTTGCTGCACGAGACCGCCGCGCGCGACTATCTCGAATACGCCGTCGCCGTGGTCAAGGGCCGCGCGTTGCCCGACGTGAAGGACGGCCAGAAGCCCGTGCAGCGGCGCGTGCTCTACGCCATGCGCGAGCTGGGATTGGCCGCCGGCGCGAGGCCGGTGAAGTCGGCGCGCGTCGTCGGTGACGTGATCGGCAAATACCATCCGCACGGCGATTCCTCGGCCTACGACGCGATGGTGCGCGTCGCGCAGCCGTTCTCGCTGCGCTATCCGCTGGTCGACGGCCAGGGTAATTTCGGCTCGCGCGACGGCGACGGCGCGGCGGCGATGCGCTATACCGAGGCGCGCCTCGCGCCGATCGCCGAATTGCTGCTCGGCGAACTCGACGAAGGCACCGTCGATTTCCAGCCGAACTACGACGGCGCGCTCACCGAGCCGGCCTTTCTGCCCGCCCGCCTGCCGTTCTCGCTCCTGAACGGCGCTTCCGGCATCGCCGTCGGCATGGCCACCGAGATTCCGCCGCACAACCTCGCCGAAATCGCCGAGGCGGCGGTCTGCCTGATCCAGAATCCGCGCGCCGATCTCGCGGAACTCATGCGCCACGTGCCGGGGCCGGATTATCCCGGCGGCGGGCAGATCATTTCGTCCGCCGCCGAGATCGCCGCCGCCTACGCCAGCGGACGCGGCAGCCTGCGCGTGCGCGCCCGCCACGATTTCGAAGAGATGGCGCGCGGCGCTTGGCAATTGGTGGTCCGGGAATTGCCGCCCGGCGTTTCCTCGGCCCGCGTGCTCTCCGAAATCGGTGCGCTGATGAACCCGCAGCCCCGGCCCGGCAAGAAGGCCGTCGAACAGTCGGCGGCGCAGTTGAAGGCGCTGTTCGCTTCGCAACTGGAGCGCGCGCGCGACGAATCCGGCAAGGACGACGACGTGCGGCTGGTTTTCGAGCCGGTCAGCTCGCGCCAGAACCGCGAGGAGTTCGTCGCCCTGTTGCTCGCGCACACCAGTCTGGAGACCACGGCGCCGATCAACCTCGTCGCCGTCGGACTCGATGGCCGGCCCTGCCAGAAAACGCTCGCCGAACTCATCGGCGAATGGTGCCGCTTCCGGCTCGACACCGTGCGCCGGCGCAGCGAATTCCGCCTCGCCAGGGCCGGGGAGCGCATCCACATCCTCGAAGGCCGGCACATCGTCTTTCTGAACATCGACGAGGTGATCCGCATCATCCGCGCCGCCGACGAGCCGAAACCGGCGTTGATCGCGCGTTTCAAACTCTCCGGGCGGCAGGCCGACGACATTCTCGAAATCCGCCTGCGCCAGTTGGCCCGGCTCGAAGGCATCCGCATCGAACAGGAACTCGAAAAACTGCGCCAGGAGGCGGCGGAACTGGAAAAACTGCTCGCGAGCCAGACGCTCCTGCGCCGGCTCGTCGTCAAGGAAATCCAGGCCGACGCGGCCCGGCACGGCGACGCGCGGCGCACGCTGATCGAAGCCGCCGCCGTCGCCTCGCGCGCGGAGGTCGCCGCCGTCGCCGACGAGCCGGTGACGCTGATCGTTTCCGAAAAAGGCTGGGCGCGCGCGCGCCAGGGACACAACCTGGATCTTTCGGGCGTCGCCTACAAGGACGGCGACGGGCCGGGCGTTCATTTCGAGTGCCGCTCGGTCGATTCGCTGGTCATCCTCTCCAGCGAGGGGCGGGCTTTCACCGTGCCGGTCGCCGCGCTGCCCGACGGGCGCGGCATGGGCGCGCCGCTCTCCTCGTTCGTGGACCTGGGCGGCGGCCGCATCGCGCACGTGCTGGCTGGCAAGGCCGAGGACGAATTCCTCGTCGCCAAGACCTCCGGCTACGGATTCATCTGCGCCTACGGCGATCTCGTCTCCCGCCAGAAGGCCGGCAAGGCCTTCCTGGCGATGGAGGACGGCGCCGCCGTGCTGCCGCCCTCGCCCATTGCCGGCGCGGATCACGTCGCCGCGCTCTCCAGCGACGGGCGGCTCCTCGTCTTCCCGCTCGACCAGATGAAACGGCTCTCCGGCGGCAAGGGCGTGCAGCTCATCGGCCTCCGGGGCAAGGAATCGCTGAAGTCGGCGATCGCCATCGAGGGGCCTGTCGCGCGCATCGCGGGCACGTTCCGCAACCGGCCAAGGGAACTGCTTTCGGAAGAAAAACACATTGGCCTGCGCGCCCGGCGCGGCGCGGCGATCGGGCCGGTCAACGACCCGGCGATCAGCGGCCCGAAGGAGGGAAAAATATCGCGGAACGTGAAATAGACCTTCTTTTTTTCCGTTTTCGCATGTATCTTTCCCCCGGATGGATGAAGCGCCGATACGAACCGGTGCAATTTCTGTTTTTTGTTCATGCGTTTTCTGCTAATCTCCAAAACTACCCCTATCCTCAGGACAGATCAGTTTCATGGAAAATCAATGGGCGCTTGAGTCGGTCGGTCCCAACGGCACCCGCACACAATTCCTGATCACCAAGCTGCCATGCCTGATCGGCCGCAGCAAGGAAAACGATCTGGTGATCGCCGATTTGGGGCTGAGCCGCGTCCACGCCACGTTGACTCACGACATCACCGGCCAGTTGAAACTCATCGACGAGAACAGCACCAACGGCACCTTCGTCAACCGGCAGCGCATCGAGGGTTACTGCCTGCTCAAGGCCAACGACATCATCCATTTCGCCAAGGCCGAATTCAAACTGCGCCTGATCCTGGTGGAACAGCACAGCATGTTGCCGTTCGACCAGATGGGCACCATGCTCGTGCCGGAAAACATGGCCCTTCCGGAAAATTTCGCGCTGAACGAGACCGAGCTGGACGAACTGATCATGGGCCGCGGATTGTCGGGCGCCATCCAGCCGATCGTGGAAGCGCGGACGCGGAAGATCGTCGGCTACGAGCTGCTCGGCCGCGCCAACCACCCGCGCCTGCCGAAAACGCCGATCGAGCTGTTCGACCTGGCGAGCGCCATGGACCGCGAAACGGACTTGAGCCAGGCGTTCCGCGAATTCGGCGTCAGCAAGTTCGCCCGGTACGTCAAGGGAAACAAGCTGTTCCTCAACGTGCACCCGAAGGAAATGTTCGGCGACGTATTCATCGCCTCCATCAAGCGCCTGCGCCAATCGATACCCGACCTGCAAATCGTCGTGGAAATCCACGAATCGGCCATCACCAGCACCGAAAAACTGCGCGAATTCGCCAAAAAACTGGCCAGTCTGGGCGTCTACTTCGCCTTCGACGACTTTGGCGCCGGCCAAGCGCGCCTCCTCGAACTCGCCGACGTCCCGGCGCACTTCGTGAAATTCGACATGTCGCTGATCCGCGACCTGCACAAGGCCAGCCCGCGAAAACAGAAGCTGGTCAGGGATCTAGTGCAGATGGTCCTCTCTTCCGGCTCGGTGCCGCTCGCCGAAGGCGTCGAAAGCGAGGGAGAAGCCAAGGCCTGCACCGACATGGGTTTCCAGCTGATCCAGGGCTATCTCACGGGCCGGCCGATTCCGGTAGACGCACTGTAAGAAAATCCCGAACGAACCCCGCGAAACCGTCCCGAAGGCGGACAGGAACGGCGCGGCATGGCGCGGTCGTGAACCTGCCGACTCCCGGCGCGCGCAACGGAAGGGTCGATACCGTGAGGGTTTCGGGCGGCGGAAGCCTTGGCTCTGCGCCACGGGCAATCGCCCGCGATCGTGCCGGCGCGACAAGCGTTGGGTTGGGGGGATATGGCAAGTCCGCTTGAAATCATCCGATATGCAGTAGGCCACCTAATCAGTATGCCCCTCCCGTCGTCATTGCGAGCGAAGCGAAGCAATCCAGTCCCCACCCGATCCCGGCCATCCTGGATTGCCACGGCGCTGCGCGCCTCGCAATGATGAGCATGGAGTCGCCGCCCGATCGTCATTGCGAAAGCGAAGTCGCCGCCCTTCGCGGATGATTGCAAAGGGAATCCATATCTGCGGGGCGCGGGTGATTCGCGCCTTCCTCTCCCCCGTCATTCCCGCGAACGCGGGAATCCAGCGCGTAAACTCCGGCGCGAAGCGCCGCTGAAATAAAGCCTCCCTCTTGAGTGAGGTTTGTTCGTGCGGCGCTTCGCGCCGGAAGGAACACGCTGGCGGATGCCATCCGCCCTCATACTCACCGTGTCCGCCGTGGTCGGGAAGTAGGCTACGGCGGGGCAAGTTCCAGGTCGCACGCGCCGGCGGCGCGGCCTTGTACGGCCGGCGGGCCTGAACGCGCCAGCGCCTTGTCGGCGGCGCGCAGACGCGCCAGCACGCTGGATAGGAGCGACCTGCGGAAGCGTTCGAGCAATTCCTCGGAGGAGAGTTCGAGCGCGGAACTGTTGACTTCGAGGAACAGCGTCGGTTCAAGCGTCACGACCGTCGCCGAGCGTTTCGGGTCGCTCGGATGCAGGTAGGCCATTTCCCCGATGACTTCCCCCGCTCCGAGCCGGCACAGCGACTTTCCTTCGATCGAAACTTCCACGAAGCCGTGGATGACCACTCCGAACAGGCGATGGCTGTCGCCTTCCCTGATGAGCGCCACTTTTTCCGCCACCTCGCGCCAGACGCTGATGCGCAGGACTTCCCACAGTTCGATGTCGTCGAATTCGCGGAAGAATTCCAGGTGGCGCAGGATGTCGAAATGCCGGGTGTCCTGCTCCGTGTCGCTCTCGTCGTACATCTGGTAGCGGACCGTCGACAAATCCTTGGCGAATTCCGCGCCGTTGCGGTAGCGGTTGTAGAGGTCCTTCTCCAGCGCCTTTTTCAGGATCGGGTTGAGGCCGGCCGGAAGGTTCGGATTGAGGTCGCATACCGACGGCGGGTCCATGTTGACGATCTTGTAGACCAGCGCGCCCTGGTTGGTGGCCCGGAACGGCAGGCGTCCGGTCAGCAACTGGAAGAGCACGACGCCGAGCGAATACAGGTCGGTCTTCTGGTTCAGCGGATAGTTCTTGATCTGCTCCGGCGACATGTAGGCCGGCGATCCCACGCCCATGATGAAGGTGGAGTCCCGGTTCATGTCCTTGTGCAGGTTGAGCGCCAGACCGAAGTCGGTGATCTTCGGATTGTCCTCGGCGTCGACCAGGATGTTGGCCGGCTTGATGTCGCGGTGCACCACGCCCTGCCGGAAGGCGTGGTCGAGCGCGAGGCAGCATTTGAAGACGATGCCGATGGCCCGGTGCATGGGCAGCAGGCGGTTGATCGCGCTGTAGTAGTCGAGCGCCTTGCCCTCGATATACTCCATGACGATGTAGGCTTGGTCGTTCTTGATCTCCGCGTCGTATATCCTGACGATGTTCGGGTGATCCAGGCGCCGGCCGATCGCGCTCTCGATCTGGAACAGCTTGCGCAGGCGGCGGGACATCACGGCGTTGTCCCCGCCGAAACGGATCAGCTTGACCGCCACCTCGCGCCCGGAATCCGGGTCGCGCGCCAGGTAGACGACCGCGGTCGCGCCCTTGCCGAGCGTGCGCAAGACTTCGTATTTACCGATCCTGTCCATCCGTTTCGCGGACTCCATCCTTGCCGGTCATCGCCAATCTCAAAGAATATCGCAATGCGTCCGGGCAAACATGACAAAAATCTCACTTGAAAAGAAAAATTCTGTCCCCAGATGATCGGGAGATTTTCCGGAGATTTTCCATCATGCAAGAACTCGAAACGAACATCGTACCAGAGCCGGCCGGCGAGGAGAATGCGCCGGAAATCCCGGCGGCGCAAGTCGAGGAGAGCGCGCCGGACGCCGGGGAGCGGCTCCGCCAGGCCGAACTCAAGGCGGAGGAGCACTACGATGCGTGGCTGCGCGCCAAGGCCGAGACCGAAAACGTCCGCCGGCGCGCGCAGGAAGACATCGCCAGGGCGTCCCGGTTCGCCATCGAACGCTTCGCCGGCGAGCTGCTGGCCGTCAAGGACAGTCTGGAAGCGGCGCTGGCGACGGACGGCCCCAGCGTCGAAAGCCTCAAGGCCGGCAGCGAGCTGACGCTCAGGCAGCTCGTCGCCGCCTTCGAAAAATCGGGCATCCGGGAAATCGATCCGGCCAGGGAGAAGTTCGATCCCAACTTCCACCAGGCGATCAGCGCGATCGAGTCGGAGCAGGAAGCCGGCACGGTCATCACCGTCCTGCAAAAAGGCTACCTGATCGCCGAGCGCGTGCTGCGCCCGGCGTTGGTCATCGTGGCCAAGGGTTAGGGGCGGGAAGGGGGAAGGGGGAAGGGTGTGAACCGAAAGCACTTTTTCCATCCATTCGGTTTTACCCTTCTCCCTTCCCCCTTCCGGACTTGAAAAGTCCACGCCCCATCCCCAGATACGCGGAGATACAAAATTCACGCCAAAGAAAGGAATCTGAAATGAGCAAAATCATCGGCATCGACCTAGGCACGACCAATTCCTGCGTCGCCGTCATGGAGGGCGGCAAGCCGAAGGTCATCGAGAATTCGGAAGGCGCGCGCACCACGCCGTCGATCGTCGCCTACGCGAGCGACGGCGAGATCCTGTGCGGCGCGCCGGCCAAGCGCCAGGCCGTGACCAACCCGCACAACACGCTGTTCGCCGTCAAGCGCCTGATCGGCCGGCGTTTCGAGGAAAAGGAAGTGCAGAAGGACATCGGCCTCATGCCTTTCAGGATTCTCAAGGCCGACAACGGCGACGCCTGGGTCGAGGCGCGCGGCGAAAAGGTCGCGCCGCCGCAGATTTCCGCCGAGGTGCTGCGCAAGATGAAAAAGACCGCCGAGGACTACCTCGGCGAGGAAGTCACCGAGGCCGTCATCACCGTCCCGGCCTACTTCAACGACAGCCAGCGCCAGGCCACCAAGGACGCCGGCCGCATCGCCGGCCTCGAAGTCAGGCGCATCATCAACGAGCCGACCGCGGCCGCGCTCGCCTTCGGCATGGACAAGAAACAGGGCGACAAGAAAATCGCCGTCTATGACCTGGGCGGCGGCACTTTCGACATCTCGATCATCGAGATCGCCGAGGTCGAGGGCGAGCACCAGTTCGAGGTGCTCTCGACCAACGGCGACACTTTCCTCGGCGGCGAGGATTTCGACCAGCGCCTGATCGATTACATCATCGAGGAGTTCAAGAAGGAATCGGGCGCGAACCTGAAATCCGACGTGCTCGCGCTGCAACGCCTGAAGGACGCGGCGGAAAAGGCCAAGATCGAACTCTCGTCCTCGCAGCAGACCGAGATCAACCTGCCCTACATCACCGCCGACGCTTCCGGCCCCAAGCATCTGACGATGAAGGTGACGCGCGCCAAGTTCGAATCGCTGGTCGAGGACCTGATCGAGCGTACCGTCGAGCCGTGCCGCGTCGCCATCAAGGACGCCGGCTGCAAGGTCGGCGACATCGACGACGTGATCCTGGTCGGCGGCATGACCCGCATGCCCAAGGTGCAGGACACGGTCAAGGAATTCTTCGCCAGGGAGCCGCGCCGCGACGTCAACCCCGACGAAGCCGTCGCCGTCGGCGCGGCGATTCAGGGCGGCGTCCTGCAGGGCGACGTCAAGGACGTGCTGCTGCTCGACGTGACGCCCCTGTCGCTGGGCATCGAAACCCTGGGCGGCGTGATGACCAAGCTCATCAAGAAGAACACCACGATCCCGACCAAGGCCTCCCAGGTCTTTTCGACCGCCGAGGACAACCAGTCGGCGGTGACCATCCACGTGCTCCAGGGCGAGCGCGAAATGGCCTCCGGCAACAAGAGCCTGGGCCAGTTCAACCTGAACGACATTCCGCCCGCGCCGCGCGGCATGCCGCAGATCGAGGTCACTTTCGACATCGACGCCAACGGCATCCTGCACGTCTCGGCCAGGGACAAGGCCACCGGCAAGGAAAACAAGATCACCATCAAGGCCAATTCGGGCCTGTCCGAGGACGAAATCCAGCGCATGGTGCAGGACGCCGAGGCGCACGCCGAGGAGGACAAGAAAGCGCGCGACCTCGCCGACGCCCGCAACCAGTGCGACACCATGATCCACATGGTCAAGAAGTCGCTCGCCGAATACGGCAAGGAATTGTCCGACGAGGAAAAGGGCAAGATCGAAGCGGCCATCAAGGACGCCGAGGAAGCCCATCGCGGCAACGACGTCGAGGCCATCCGGCAGAAAAGCGAGGCGCTGGGCGCGGCGGCCCAGAAGCTCGGCGAGAAGATGTACGCCAAGCAGCAGGCCGAGGCCGCCGCGGCGGGCGCGAGCGCGGGCGACAATGCCGGCCCGGACGCGGGCGCTCCGGGTGGCGGCGGCGGCGCGAAAGACGATGGCGACGTCGTCGACGCCGAGTACACCGAGGTAAAGGACAAGAAGTAAGTCCGAGTCAGGTCGAGGCGGTCGTGTTCGGCAGACCGCCCGATTCGCCGGAAGGCTGGTCATGGAGAAGCCGGGCGCATGATGCGCCCGAAAACGCACAAGGTAGCCTGTGAAGGTATGTTGTAGACGCTCGATCGCATCAAAGGCGAGAAGCTAGCCGATTCTGGTTGATCGGTATTACGACGAAGGGATAGCATGAAAATCGAAATAGGCGAGTCGCTGTTCTATTCGTGGCTACGGCACGTGAAAGAGTGTCAGATAGTGCAGCTTAACTGGAAACCATCGCCTTCGTGGACGCTGCAACGCGGCGAAGAACTGGAACGGTTCATGCAGGTTTCAGCGGATCGGTTCCCGGATGTTTACAAAAACAACTCGCTTGCGCAGTTGCTGGCCCAAGCAGAAATTGATGTCATCGGCACCGCGCAAACCGAAAACGGCTTGGAGGTCTATGCTGTAGACGTGGCGTACCACGAGGCGGGTCTCAATTATGGCAAACAATCGGAAACCGTCACACGGGTCATCAAGAAATTCCTGCGTACCGCGCTATGTCTGTGGGGTTACCTCAGTGTGATGCAGGGCGAACTTATTTTTGCTTCGCCAAAGATTAATGACGCTGTTTTGAAAGACATGCAACCTGCTGTCGCCGACTTGAACGATCTGTTTGCGAAAAATAATCTGAGGTTTAAGGCGCGGCTACTCGCCAACAAGGATTTTAACAAACACGTCCTGCGCCCCACTTTGATTGCTAGCGAAGGAATCTCCGATACAACGGAACTCTTCCTGCGTTCCTATCAGCTTGTGAAAATGTTTGAAAACGAGCGAAACCCCGAAAAACCCACCTTCAGGCCAGACGACAAGCCGTCCACTGATGGGGGGCAGGAACTGAAAATCGGCAAGATTGCGAACAACCTACTGCGCAAGACCCTCGAAAGCGGGTGCGTTTCGCAGGAAGAACTAACCCAGCTACAAACCAAGGATTACTCCAAGCGCATGTTCGGGATTGATTTTCCCCTGCTGGTCGCTGCCAACACCAGCTTCGACCGTGTGCGCTATTACGCCAACCCCTTGACGATCAACGGAGCAGACTATTATTTGTGTTCTCAGTGGTTCGAAACTTCTGCCAACAACGACAGGCGGCTACTTATGGCGTGGTTAAAGTCGAAGGAAGAGAACTGTAACATCAAGCAATAGCAGCCGTGTGCGGTTATCGGCAGGCACAAATAGGCTAGGGGAAGAGATCGTGGCAAAGAAAGATTTTTACGAAATTCTTGGCGTCAATCGTGACGCTTCCGAGGACGACATCAAGAAGGCCTACCGCAAGCTGGCCATGAAATACCATCCGGACCGCAATCCGGACAACCCCAAGGCGGAGGAATCCTTCAAGGAAGCCAAGGAAGCCTACGAGATTCTTTCCGACGCGCAGAAGCGCGCGGCCTACGACCAGTTCGGACACGCCGGCGTCGATCCCCAGGCCGGCATGGGCGGCGGTTTTGGCGGTTTCGGCGGCGCGGGCGGTTTCTCGGACGCTTTCGGCGGCATCTTCGACGAGATTTTCGGCGGCGGCGGCCGAAGCGGGCGCTCGAACGTCTATCGCGGCGCCGATCTGCGCTACAACCTGGAGATCACGCTCGAACAGGCGGCCTTCGGCACGGAAACCAAGATCCGCATCCCGACGATGGATGTCTGCGAATCCTGCAAGGGCACGGGCGCCAAGGCCGGCACCCAGCCCAAGACCTGCCCGACCTGCCAGGGCAGCGGCCAGGTGCACATCCGGCAGGGTTTTTTCTCGATCCAGCAGACTTGTCCCAAATGCCGGGGTACCGGCAAGTTCATCGCGGATCCCTGCGGCGCTTGCCACGGCGCCGGACGCATCAAGCAGCACAAGACGCTGGCGGTGAAAATTCCTGCCGGCGTCGACGAAGGCGACCGCATCCGGCTCTCCGGCGAGGGCGAGCATGGCATCAACGGCGGCCCTCCGGGCGATCTCTACGTGCAAGTCCACCTCAAGCCGCACACCGTTTTCCAGCGGGACGGCAACGACCTGCACTGCGAAATGCCGATCAGCTTTTCCACCGCCGCGCTGGGCGGAGAAATCGAGATTCCGACGCTCGACGGCGCCGCCAAGCTCCGGATTCCGGAAGAAACCCAATCCGGAAAAACCTTCCGCCTGCGCGGCAAGGGCATCAAGGGCGTGCGCAGCTCCGCCCACGGCGACCTGCTTTGCCACGTGGTCGTCGAAACCCCGGTCAACCTGACCGAGCGCCAGAAGGAACTGCTGCGCGAATTCGATGAAACGAGCCGGGGCGAACGCCACAACCCGCGCGCCAAATCCTGGATGGACAAAGTCAGGGAATTTTTCGCCGGCTGATCCCACCTCCAGAACGCCCGCGCCCTTGCCGCCTTCGCCTTGCCGCGCCATTTGCGCTGTTCGCGGCTCGAACCAGAGCCGGGTCTTTCTCCGCAACGAGCACGGTCGAACCATTCCCAAAATACGACAGACATTCCTCCCGGAAACGGACACCGGGGGGGAAAATCAATCACCGGGCGCCTGGGGCTTGCCCGCCCGTGGACGTCCTTCCATTCCGCGATGAAAATGATATTTTGTCGAGTTCGCCCGCGCCTTTCGCCGGGTTTCAAGCCGGAGCAGTTTTACGATGAATACGCAGACCCATTTCGGTTTTGAGCAGGTCGATGAAGACGATAAGGCGCGTCGCGTCGCCGATGTTTTCGATTCGGTCTTCCGACGCTACGATCTGATGAACGACCTCATGTCCGGGGGGCTGCACCGGCTCTGGAAGGCTTTCGCCGTCGACCGTGGCGGCGTGCGCGAAGGCTCGCGCGTGCTCGACGTGGCGGGCGGCACCGGCGATCTGTCGCTCGCCTTCGCGCGCCGCGCGGGAAAGAGCGGACAAGTCTGGCTCACCGACATCAACAACGCGATGCTGACTCGCGGCCGGGATCGCCTGACGGACAAAGGCGTCCTTCTTCCCGTGGCGCAGTGCGACGCCGAGAACCTGCCGTTTCCCGGCAACTATTTCGATTGCGTATCGGTCGCTTTTGGCCTGCGCAACATGACCCGCAAGGAGCGGGCGCTCGCCGAAATGTTCCGTGTGCTGCGCCCCGGCGGCCGGCTGCTGGCGCTGGAGTTTTCGCGCGTCTGGAAACCGCTCGCGCCGCTCTACGATTTCTACTCCTTCAAGATCATTCCACGCATCGGCAATCTCGTCGTCCGCGACGAAGCCAGCTACCGCTACCTGGCCGAATCGATCCGCGTCCATCCGGATCAGGAGGCGCTGAAGACGATGATGGAAAGCGCCGGTTTCGAGAAAGTCGAGTACTTCAACCTGGCAATGGGCGTCGTCGCCCTGCATCGCGGCTTCAAGCTCTAAAGCGGTTTTCAACCACCGCGCTGGATTCCCGCTTTCGCGGGAATGACGTAAATGTGCGGACGCTGGATTCCCACGCAAGGGAATGGACGTGAATGCGCCGGCGGTTGATTCAAAAACACGCCAACCGCTTTTTTCAGGGTGAAAAAGGGACGCCGCGCGCCGAAGCGTCTGGCGTCCCGTCCGACAGGAGAATCGCGCCGGCCCTCGGAGGGAGAGGACGAGGGCCGGCGTATCATCTCCCAGCGTCAGCGGCTGAACGTCCCGGCCGAGGCGAGATCGCCCGGCGACGAGGAATTGCCGACCAGCACGGTATAGCTGCCCGTGGGGGTCACCCAGGCGCGGGCCGCCGTGTCCCAGACGCCGAGCGGGTGGTTGCTGGCGGCCGGGTCGATGGTGAGGGTCACGTCCTGTTGCGCGCCGGATTCGAGTTCGACCTTGGCGAAACCGACGAGGCGCTTGGGCGGCTGCGCCAGGCGTCCTCCCGCGTTGGCCGAGGCCGGCAATTGCAGGTAGACCTGCACGACTTCCGCGCCCTTCCGGCTTCCCGTGTTCTTCACCGTGACCTTGACGTCATACTTGCCGCCATTGGCCGCGACGGACCGATTGGAGAAATCGAACGTCGTATAGGACAGGCCGTGGCCGAACGGGAAGGCGACGCAATCGTTCACGCCGCCGCTCACCGTGCATCCGGCGGCGGGGACGGCGTTGGCGTCGTACCAGCGGTAGCCCATGTTCAGGCCTTCGCTGTATTCGACCACGGGCTTCGCGCCGGTAAGGCCTGGGACGGCTTTCATCGCGCCGGGGAATTGCGCCTCGGTGATGTAGTCCATGAAGCCCTTGCCTTCCTTGGGGAAAGTGACCGGCAGCTTGCCCGACGGGTTGGCCTTGCCGAAGAGGAGATCGGCGACGATGTTGCCGTCTTCCTGGCCGGGGAACCAGGCTTCAAGGATGGCCGCCGGGCCGTTGACGCCGATCAGGCTGTCGGGCACGGCGAAACTGGCGTTGTCTTTCAGCACCAGCACGGCCCGATCCTTGAGATTACCGGTCCCCATGATGGTATCGATCATGGCTTGGGTTTTGCTGCTCCTGGTGGCGGCTTTCAAGGTCTGGACGCCGGGGCCGCCCGCGGCATACCAGTCGAGCGTCATGCCGTTGCCCGGATGGTAAGCTGGGTCGGAATCGAAACCGATCTCCGTTATCTGACATGCGTCGCCCATGAAGCCACAATAATTCTCATAAGGCGTGCCGGAGAGGCTTGTTCGGAAATAGACCGTGCCGCGATCGCCGCCTTCCTCGGCGATCGTGCCCGCCATGATGATGACGGCCTTGTTGGCCGGCTTGTCGATGTGGTCGGTCATGGCCTGCGCGAAGGTCATCGCCGCGCCGTTGACCGACGCCAGATTGTTGTCGTCGTCGACCAGGATCAGCCGCACCTTGTTGGAACCGACGCTGACGCCCAGCGCCTTGGCGATACCCTCGGCTGGCGTGACCGTGTAGCTGGGGATCACGTCGGAACTGCCGATGGCGGACACCTGACCAACGACCGCGCCGCCCGCGACCGCCTGCTGGGCATAGACTTGGGTGGCCTTGCCGATGATCGTGACGTATTCACCGCTGCCCAGCGTCGCGGACAAGGGCAGAAAGCCGTTCCGGTTTTTCAGGAGGACGGACGATTTCACGCCGATCTCGCGCGCCTTTTCGCCGCCATCGGCGAAGTCGACCGGCGTCGTTTCAATCTTGCGATCCAGGATGCCGAGTTTGAACATCTGCGTGAAACGGCGTTCCAGCGCCAGATTGATCTTGTCCCAGGTAACGCCGCTCGAAGGATCGGCCAGCGCCTCCTTGACCTTGTCGGGCGCCCACAGGCTGGGATTCGGCATTTCGTGATCCATGCCGCCCAGCAGCGCCGGCCCCATCGAGCGGGTCGCCATGAAATCGGACTGGATGTAGCCGGTGAAACCCCAATCGTCGCGCAGGATCTGGTTTTGCGCCACGTCGTTCTCGCAGGCTTGCACACCGTTGGTGTAGTTATACGCGCACATGATCGAACCGACCTTGGCGTCTTTCACCGCCATCTCGAAGGGGATCAGATAGATTTCACGCAAGACCTGATCGTCGACCGTCGAATAGGTTTTCTGGCGCTGCGTTTCCTGCTCGTTGGCCACGAAATGCTTGGGCATGGCGATGAGGCCCGCCGACTGGATGGCCCTGGATTCCTCGACCGCCATCGTGCCGGAGAGGTAAGGGTCTTCGCCGAAGTATTCGAAGTTGCGTCCCAGGAGCGGTATCCGCGCCATGTTGACGCCCGGCGCTTCAAAGACATCCAGCGCGAGGTTCCTCATTTCGGTGGCGATGACGTCGCCGTACATTTTGGCGGCGCTCCGGTCGAACGAGGCGGCCAAGGCAATCGCCGAGGGCAGCGCCGTGGCCTTGGCCGATTGGTCGCTGACCAGCGCCTGGCCACCCATGGCCGTCGTTCCGGGCGGCGCGCAATCGTTCTGTCCGACACCGACCGGACCGTTGGTGATGCGCAGGGTCCGGATACCCAGTTCGGGAATGTCTTTCACATGGCGTCCCCCCTCGCACTCAGGCAGTTCGGGAACGGCACCGACACCCGCGCCCGTCAATTGCGCCAGCTTCTGATCCTCCGTCATCGCCGCGATGAGCGCCTTGGCGCGAGTCCGCGCGATGTCTTCCCTAGCTTCATCGGTCGCCGCCGCGTTCTGTTCGGCGATGATCGCCGGGTCGAACCAGGCATGGCCGGTGTAGGGGGGCGGGGTTGTGCCGCCGTCGCCACCGCCGCTACCACCTCCGCCTCCGCCTCCACCTCCGCACGAAGCCAGTCCCGCCGCCAATGCAAAAACCACGGCAAAACTCAACACGGTTCTTTTGATATCGAACCCTTCCATTTCACGTCTCCTTTTTCAATCGTGGTATACAGCGTTTGAAAGCCGGTCGCCGAATCTTTCCATCGGGCTTGCGCGCCGATACAAGCGGCAAGTATGATTTTTACTTGCCGCCCCGGAAAACGTCCAATGCCATATTGTTATGTTCTCCATGCCGCCGGATGATGGGGAGCGGGCCGTCGGCGGCGCGGGGAATGGCGGGGGATTTCGCCTTGGCGGGCGATGGGTGTCGGGGTCAATGTGGCGCGCGGGCCGCGCCGGAATTCGGGGGGTCGCGGTTGGAAACACGTTCGCTTCTTTATTTCATCGCCGTGGCCGAGGAAAAGAAAATCGGCCGCGCCGCATCGCGTCTGCATATCACGCAGCCGGCCCTGACGCGGCAAATCCAGTCGCTGGAGGACGAAGTGGGCGCGCCGCTCTTCACGCGCACTCCGGCGGGAATGGAAATCACGGCGGCGGGCGCGGCCCTGCTGCGCCATGCCAGGATCATTCAGGCCGAACTGGCGCAGGCCAAGCTCCACGTGAAGCACGCCGAACGCGGGGAACGCCAGCCTTTCGACATCGGCGTTTATGGCTCGGCGATATTCACCGTCATTCCGCGCATCCTGGGCGAATTCGCCAGAAAGAATCCGCGGGCCGAATTGCGCCTGCACAACATCCGCAAGGATCGGCAGATCGCCTTTCTGCGGCAGGGGAAAATCCAGGCCGCTTTCGACCGCTTCCTGCCGCGCGAGCCGGACATGGCCTACGAGCTGGCGTACCGGGAAGGGGAGCGGCTTTATGTCGCCCTGCACAAGGATCATCCCCTGGCGGCGCGGGAGGTCATCGACGCCGATGATCTGGCCGGCGAGCCGCGCGTCGGTTCGACGTCCGACATGGAAATGGAATCCAGGCTGTCGCAGATTTTCGGCTCCACGGGCCGCGTGGCGCACCGGGCCGACGACGTCATGACCAGCCTGGCCCTGGTGAGCAGCGGCCTTTGCGTCACTCTCACGTCATTTTCCATGCAATCCCTGAATATGCCAAATGTGGTGTTTCGCCCGTGTTCCTTCGCGTCGAAGATTCCATTCGACCTGATGTGCATGTACCGCAAGGACGACCGTTCCGCGCTGCTGGCGGAATTGCTGGAAGCGGTCCGTGAATTGCGTTCGGCCGGCGACGCCGGGGAATGACGCGCGCCGCGCGGAAGGATGAAAAAAACCATGCCATCCGAATCGAAAACGATGTCCGCCGAACCGCTGCGATGGCGCAGCGTCATCAGCTACGGACTGGGGGACGCGGCCAACAATTTCGTGTTTTCGCTGGGGTTGATGTTCCTGCTTCCCTACTATACCGACGTGGCGGGAATCGGCGCGGCGGCGGCCGGAACCCTGTTGATGACGGTGCGCGTCTATGACGCCGTGATGGACATCACGGCGGGCCGCGTCATCGACCGCGGTTGTCTGCCGGCGCGGCATGGACGTTTCCGTCCCTGGCTGCTGTGGGCTTCCGCGCCGCTGCTGCTCCTGAACGTGGCCGTCTTTTCCGTGCCGTCCGGATGGAGCGCGGCGGGAAAGCTCGTTTATGCCTACGTCACTTACGCGCTGCTCGGAACCGCCTATTCATTCGTCAATGTCCCTTACGGTTCGCTCGCCGCCGCGATGACGCAATCGCCGCGCCAGCGTTCGCGCCTGGCCGCCGCGCGCACGCTGATGTCGACCGCCGCCGCCATTTTTCTCGCTTTCGCCCTGGTGCCGGCGCTGCGCGACATCCACGGCGAAGCCCTGCAAAACCGCCTGACGCTCCTGACCGTCGCGCTCGCCGTGGCGGGAATGGCGCTTTATGCCGTATGCTTTTCGACGACGCGCGAGGTGGTCGAGCGCCGGACGCTTCACCCTTCCTGGCGCGAGAGTTGGGCGACGCTCGCCTCCAACCGCGCTTTGCACGTGCTCTGCCTGGCGGCCTTGTGCGCGCTGACCGGGGCCGGATCGCTGAGCGCCTCGGCCATGTATTTCGCGCGCTACCTGCTGGGCGACGCCCGGCATTTCCTGACCTTTACCTTGGTCGGCACGCCGTTCGGCCTGCTCGTATCAGTGTCGCTGGGGCCGGCGCTGGTGGAACGATTCGGCAAAAGGGCCGTCTTCCAGTTCGGCATGGCGACGGCCGCCACGGCGCACTTTCTGCTGTTTTTCGCGCCCACCGCGCACCCCGCGCCGGCGTTCGCCTGCCTGGCCATCGCTTCCGCCGGGCTGATGCTGGCGATGGCGGTCATGTGGGCGCTACAGGGCGATACGGTGGAATACGGAGAGTGGCGCGGCGGTATGCGCCTGGAAGGACTAAATTATTCCTTGTTTTCGCTGACGCGCAAATGCGGCCTGGCGCTGGGCGGGTCGATTCCCGCCTTCCTGCTCGCTGGCGCCGCGTATGCGCCGAACCAGGCCACGCAGGATGCCGGCGTCCTGACCGCGATCCGCGAAGGCGTGGCCCTGGCTCCGGCCATCGCGTTCTCCGCGGCGTTTCTCGTCATGTTCCTGTATCCCCTGTCGGATCGCCGGTTTCTCGAACTCGTGCGCGAGATCAAGACGCGCCGCGCGAAATGAGGGGCCTGGCGCTCGTT
This sequence comes from Accumulibacter sp., assembly GCA_031257115.1. Taxonomy (GTDB): domain Bacteria; phylum Pseudomonadota; class Gammaproteobacteria; order Burkholderiales; family Rhodocyclaceae; genus Propionivibrio. The sequence continues at coordinate 53,840 of JAIRPF010000165.1, read as the reverse complement.
TTGGCTCGTTTTTATTGGCTGGCGGAGACGGAGGGATTCGAACCCTCGATACAGGTTTTGCCCGTATGCTCCCTTAGCAGGGGAGTGCCTTCGACCTCTCGGCCACGTCTCCGGAAGGGCGCGATGATAGCCTTTCCGCGCTTGCCGGTCAAACGGGCCGGGGTTCGTTCCGCCCCGGATTCATCCCGCCTTGTCCAGGCCAAACGCTTTGTGCAGGACGCGCACCGCCAATTCCAGATATTTTTCGTCGACCACGACCGAAATCTTGATTTCGGAGGTCGATATCATCTTGATGTTGATGCCTTCCTGGCCCAGGGCGTTGAACATCTGGCTGGCGATGCCGGGGTGCGAGCGCATTCCGACGCCGATGGCGGAAACCTTGCAAATCTTGTTGTCGCCCAGCACGCCGCGCGCGCCCAGCTTTTCGGCGGTGTTCCTGACGATTTCCAGCGCCTTGGCGTAGTCGCCGCGATTGACGGTGAACGAGAAGTCCGTCGTTTCGTCATTGGCGATGTTCTGGATGATCATGTCGACGTCGATGTTGGCGTCGGCGACCGGGCCGAGCAGCCGGTACGCGACGCCGGGGCGGTCGGGAATGCCAAGGATGGTGAGCTTGGCTTCGTCGCGGGTGAAGGCGATTCCGGAGATGATCGGTTGTTCCATGGACTTGTCTTCCTCAACGGTGATCAGTGTACCTTCGCCTTCTTCCTGGAAGCTGGAAAGTACGCGCAATCTGACTTTGTATTTGCCGGCGAATTCGACCGAGCGGATTTGCAGGACCTTCGAGCCGAGGCTGGCCATTTCCATCATTTCCTCGAAGGTGATCGTATCGAGCTTCCGCGCGTCCGGCTCGACGCGCGGGTCGGTCGTATAAACGCCGTCGACGTCGGTGTATATCTGGCATTCGTCCGCCTTCAGGGCCGCTGCCAGCGCCACGGCGGAAGTATCGGAGCCGCCGCGTCCGAGCGTCGTGATGTTGCCCTCGCCGTCGGCGCCCTGAAAGCCGGCGACGACGACGACGCAGCCGCCGGCTAGGTCCTTGCGGATTTTTTCGTCGTCGATCCGCAGGATGCGCGCCTTGGTAAAGGTGCTGTCGGTCAACACGCACACCTGCGGGCCGGTATAGCTCTTTGCCTTCACGCCTTCTTCTTTCAGGGCCATGGCCAGAAGACCGATGGTCACCTGCTCGCCCGTCGAAGCGACCACGTCCAGTTCCCTGGGGTCGGGGAAGGCCGAAATTTCCTTGGCCAGCGCGATCAGACGATTGGTTTCGCCGGACATCGCCGACGGGACCACGATGATGTCATGCCCCTGGGCTTTCCAGCGGGCTACCCGCCTGGCGACGTTTTTGATCCGGTCGGGCGACGCGACCGACGTACCGCCAAATTTTTGCACTATCAGGGCCATGCGCGATCCAGAAGGAAGTTGGTAACCGAACCGGGGAATTCTAGCTCAACACGCTCCTGGGATACAAGGCGGCGCCTCCTTTTCCCGGTGTCCGGATCCGCCTGAAACGGATGGCCGGATGCCGCTTGCCATGACATATGTTCCTGTTCTATACTCGTCAGGCCACTGTAGGGGTCGTGTGTGGAAAGAGTGGGAACGCGGCGATCGAGATTTACGAAATTGACCTGAATCACGTCCGGCGTGCAGCCGATGGAAAAGGATGCAATGCAAATGAATACAGTGAAGACGAACGACAAAACCAGCGAGCCGCGCGAGATTCGCCATAAGCTTGGCTTGAATCAACAGCAGTTCTGGTCGAAGATCGGGGTGACGCAAAGCGGCGGCTCCCGTTATGAGAGCGGTCGCAACATGCCGCGCCCGGTGCGCGAATTGCTCCGCCTCGTCCATGTCGAGCAGATCGACATCCAGCGCCTCCGGCGTGACGACGTGGACATCCTGGATTATCTCAAGAGCGAGGAGCCTGGGCTGTACAAAACCCTGAAGAAAGCCGCCAAGGAAGCGGCCAAGGCCAGGCGGAAAGCCGGCTGAATCAGGGGTTCGTGATGACCCGGATGTCCAGCGCGGCCATGCGCCGGGCGAAGGAAGAGAGGCTTTCGGCGTTGAGCGCCGAAAGCCTCGCCGCTTCTGGCCGCCGGGAAGGACGGGCCAGTCCGTAGAGATGCACGCCTTCGATCCGCGTCCTGATCGAGGCGATGAGTTCAAGATAGGCGTCGATCTCTTCCGCCTCGATCGGCGCGCCGTCGATGGAAAACAGGCAGGTCTGTATCCACGTGGGGGCCAGTTTCGAGCACACCGAAACCGCCTTGCGGATTTTTTCGGGGGGCGTGTGGCTGCCATTGACGCGCAGGATGCCATCGCTCGTTCCACGGTCGATCTTGAACCATACCTCGCCCTGGAGTTCGCCGATGCGGGCGATCCCCTGTTGCACATGCAACTGATGCAGCAGGCTGCCGTTGGTTATCAGGCGTAACTTGAGTCCGCCGAGCAGGCCGAATTCCTTCATCTGCCGCCCAACGATTTCCACGGCTTCGGGAAATTCCCAGGCGCTGGTCGGCTCGCCGTTGCCCGAAAAGGCCACGTCGACGAGCCGCCGGAATCCGGAAGGCACTTCTCTCTGAAGAAAATCTCCCGAAACCACGGTATTAAAAAAATCATGCAGCTCGGCCTCGAGCCGCGGCAAATCGATTTCGGGCGGCCCGCCGCGTTCGAGATCGGGAACCTGGCAATAGATGCAGGCCCAATTGCAGGCGTTGTTTACATTGAGGTTGATGCCGATCGAGACGCCCTGGGCGCGGCGGGAAACGACCGGGTAAACGTATTTCATTCCGGCGCCATCGCGGCTGTGGTCATGGATGCTGAGCATGAAAACTGGTTTCGGAGATCGGGTCGGGTGGAAGCTCAATGATATAATCACACGGTTCTTCCACCGAGTATGCCATGCTTGTCACCCGCCGCCTGGAGTTCGACGCCGGCCACCGCATTCCCGATCACGAAAGCCAATGCAGGCATCTGCACGGCCATCGCTACGCGATCGAGGTAACGCTTTCCGGGGAAATCATCCGGAAGGACGGGGATCCCGCCAACGGCATGGTCATGGATTTTTCCGAGGTCAAGGCGCTGGCGAAAAGCAGACTGGTCGATCCGTGGGATCATGCGTTCCTGGTTTATGAAGGCGACGCGCCGGTCGTCGAATTCCTCGCCACGCTCGCGGGGCACAAGACGGTGCTCCTCGACTGTATTCCGACGGCCGAAAACTTGGCCATGAAAGCGTTCCGGATTCTCGACGCGACCTACCGGGACACTTATGGGAATCACTTGCGGCTCGAACGGGTGCGGCTGTACGAAACTCCGAACTGCTGGGCCGACGCGGTGCGTGGGCAAGACTGAGCGGTTCATCCCGTTTCCATTTTGACCGCGTGCATCAGGTAGTTGACGCCGACGTCGCCGCAAAGACTGTATTTTCCGCCCAACGGATCGTAGGCCACGCCGGTCAGATCGTCCGGTTCGAGTCCGGCGTCCTTTGCCCAGCGTGAAAGTTCCGACGGCTTGATGAATCGCGCGTAATCGTGCGTTCCCTTCGGCAACAGGCCGAGGATGTATTCGGCGCCGACGATGGCGAACAGATACGACTTCGGATTGCGGTTGAGCGTGGAAAAGAAGACGTGGCCGCCGGGCTTGACCAACGCCGAGCAGGCCGCCATGACGCTTGCCGGGTCGGGAACGTGTTCGAGCATTTCCATGCACGTGACGACATCGAACGCGCCGGGCCTCTGCCGGGCCAGTTCCTCGGCGGATGACAACCGATAGTCGACCGTCCGGCCGCTTTCCAGGAGATGGAGCTTGGCCACGGCGAGCGCCTTTTCGGACAGATCGATGCCGGTGACGCTGGCGCCGCGCTGCGCCAGGCTTTCGGACAGGATGCCGCCGCCGCAGCCGACATCCAGCGCCATTTTTCCGGCCAGTCCGGCATGTCGGTCGATCCAGTCCAGCCGCAAGGGATTGATGTCGTGAAGCGGCTTGAATTCGCTGCGGGGATCCCACCAGAGGTGGGCAAGCTGGCTGAATTTGTCGAGTTCCAGGGGGTCGGCGTTGTGCATGGCGTCCATATCCATGTGGAAACGGGCAATGGCGGAATGGCGGGCAATAAAAAAGCCCTGCCGGAGCAGGGCTTTCATTGTATCGAACCCGGATTACTTCTGGGTGCCGATGATTTCGATGTCGACGCGGCGGTCGGGTTGCAGGCAGGCGATGACCTTCGCGCTCTTCGGTCCCTTGCAATCGCCGGGCTTGGTCACGGGCTGCTTGTTGCCCTTGCCCTCGGTGTAGATGCGGTTGGCCGGGATTCCCTTGCCGACCAGATAATCCTTGACGGCGGCGGCGCGTCGTTCGGACAGCTTCTGGTTGTAGGCGGCGCCGCCGATGCGGTCGGCGTGGCCGACGGCGATGACGACTTCAAGGGTGAGCTTCTGGGAAGCGGCAACGACTCCATCGAGCTTGGCCTTGCCTTCGGGGCGCAGCGTCGCCTTGTTGAAGTCGAACAGCGCGTCGGCGGCAACGGTCACTTTCTTGTTGGCCGGAACGGCGGCGGGCGCGGCGGGGGCAGCCGGAGCGGCGGGCGCGGCGGCGGGCGCGGCGGCGTCACACGTTCCCTTCGGCAGCAGATCCTTGTCGCACTTGCAGCCGGCGGGGTCCTGGGCGGCGGCGGCCGGCGTCCACCATGAAGTCCGCCAGCACAGGCCGTACGGATCCATTACCACCTCTCCGCGCTGATCAATGGCATAGACCCGGTTGACGGCCTGCGCTTGCGCCAACGAGGCGCACAGACCAAGGGTTACGGCCAACAGGGCCATCACGGAATGTTTTGCTGTCTTATTCATCTCGATTTACCTCGTTAGTGTTGAGTAGAGCTTGCGGTGTCCAAACAGTTGTTGCAATTCATCGTCGATGGACTGGAAAAACCATTTCACGAACGGATGCGATTCTGCCACAAAGCAATCAGGTTTTTCAACTCAACCGTGCCGCCATGAAGCAAAACTCCATCGGAAACGCGGGATTCTCCAGCCACCCATACATCCGATACGTACTCACGCCCCGCCGAATAGGCAAGCAGCGATGCCGGATCGTAACACGGCGCCAGAAGAGTGTCATCAACCCTGATGGCGCAAAGATCCGCCGACTTGCCCGCCTCGATGCTGCCGATCTCCCCGTCCAGGCCGAGGGCGCGCGCGCCGTTCAGCGTGGCCATGCGCAGCGCCTGATGGGCGCCGACGGCCTCGGCGCGCCCGCTGAAACCCTTGGCCAGAAGCGATGCCAGGCGCATTTCCTGGAGGATGTCCAGGCGGTTGTTGCTCGCGGCGCCATCCGTCCCAAGGCCAGTGTTTACGCCCCTTTGGGCCATTTGGGCGAGTGGCGCGATACCACTGGCGAGCTTGAGGTTGGAACTCGGACAATGCGCGACCGAGCAGCCGTGCTGGGCCAGTATCTGTATTTCGTGATCCTCGACATGGACGGCGTGCGCGCCGATCAGTCCGGGGCCGAGCGCGCCCAGGCGGCGCAGCCGCTCGATCGGCCGCGCCCCGTGGATTTTCAGGCTGTCCTCGATCTCCTTGCGGGTTTCGTGGATATGCACATGAACGGGGATGTCGCACTGTTCCGCGAGGGTCAGGACCTTCTCGAAACTGGCGTCGCTGACCGTGTAGGGCGCGTGCGGGGCCAGGCAGAAACCGAGCAGCGGGCTGCCGCGGAACTCGTCGCGGACGGCCATGCCCTTGGCCAGATAGTCGTCCACGTCGGCGGCGTAGGCGGTGGGAAAATCCACCGCGATCAATCCGATGACGGCCCGGATTCCCAGTAACCGCGCGGCTTTCGCCGCTTCCTGGGGGAAGAAGTACATGTCGTTGAAACAGGTGATTCCCCCGCGCAGCATTTCCGCGCAAGCCAGCAGGGTGCCGTCATGGACGAACCGGTGCGAGACGTGTTTCGCCTCCGTCGGCCAGATGTGCTCGCGCAGCCAGACGTCCAGCGGAAGATCGTCCGCAAGGCCCCGCAGCAGGGACATTGCGGCGTGCGTATGCAGGTTGACCAGGCCCGGAATCAGGACATGGTCATGCAATTTGCGGACTTCGCGGGGAGCGAAGCGAAATTTTCCTTCCGACTGTTGCAAAATTGCAACAATCCGCCCCTTGTCGACGGCGACGGAGTGGTTTTCGAGGACGATTCCGGCCGGTTCGACGGGAATGACCCACTTGGCTTCGATGAGCAGGTCGACGGGATCGGGCATCGCGCGGTTCGCTTTCGTGGTCGGTAATCCTGAAAATCGTAGTTTAACCACGGCGGGCGCGGCGAAAAACTTTTTTTAACCGCGACGGACACAACGCGAAGATCGCGGGTTGGGTAAACCGCGAAGCGGCGCAAGCCGGCGGCCGTTCGTTCCGGCGCGAAACGTCGCAAGCCAGACCTCCCTCCTGAGGGAAGCGTCACGCCGAAGGCGGGGCGGAGGGATTTGGGCGATGGAATTCCAAACGCGAATGAACAGAAAAGGAAACCGTCATTCTCTTGATGAGCGGGAATCCAGTTCGTCCGGCAAAAAATGGAGCGCGGGCGTCACGTCCGCAAAAAAAGCGGACGAAGCGGGCGGGACGCCCGCGCCCCACGTTCCAGTCCGGCCTGCCGCGTTCAAGCGCCCGGTTTTCTCCTCGGCCACCTCCCTCAAAAGGGAGGCTTTGTTTCGGCGCGCTTCGCGCGACGTCGTCGCGCCCGCCGTGGTTGATCGCTTTTTCCGGAATGAGCGATTCCTACGCGCTGGCCGACCGCTGGATCAGCGTGTCGACGGCCTGGCGCAGGCTGGAATCGGGCAATGCCTCGCGCAAGCCGCCAAGCGTCTGGAAAGCCTGTCTCGACAGGGGCTTTTGTCTGGAATTTCCGGGGCGCGCGGGCAGTTCGCCGACGCCCACCTTGACCTGGACTGCGGCGCACTCGATTCCCCGTCTCGAAAAACCGTCGGCCAAGGTCGGGGCCAATTGCCGCAGCTTGGCCGCGACGGCGCCGTTCGCCGCGTGGATGACCACGGTTCCCGGCCTGTAGTTCACTAGGCGGCTGGCTTCGGAGAGATACGCCGGCGCGATCTCCCGATACAGGCGCGAGAGCCTGAGCAACAGCCTCGCGTGCGCCAGCACCTTGCCCGCGCCGTCCGGCGAGTCGAGGAAGTCTTCGAGGGGCTTGTCGCGCATCGGGAGGCGGTAAATGGGAAACGAGGAGCCATTTTCCGCAGGAAGGCCGCCTCGTGTCTACTGCCGTTTTCCGCCTTTCGTCCAGACCCGCCGGGCAGGCGCGTGATAGAATTTTCTTTTCCACGCCCTCTCGCCAAACCCAGAATGATATCCGGACTACTCAAAAAGATTTTCGGCAGCCGCAACGATCGGCTGATCAAACAGTATTCAGCGGTCGTGCGCAGGATCAACGCGCTGGAGGCGGGCATCGGCGCGCTTTCCGACGACGATCTGCGCGGCAAGACGGCCGGGTTCAAGGCGCGGCTCGCGAACGGGGAGGCGCTCGACGCGCTGCTGCCCGAAGCGTTCGCCGTGGTGCGGGAGGCGGGCAAGCGCGTGCTCGGAATGCGCCACTTCGACGTGCAGCTGATCGGCGGCATGGTGCTGCACGACGGCAAGATCGCCGAAATGCGCACCGGCGAGGGCAAGACGCTGGTCGCCACGCTGCCCGCCTACCTCAACGCGCTGACGGGCAACGGCGTGCACATCGTCACGGTCAACGATTACCTCGCCAACCGCGACGCCGAGTGGATGGGACGCCTGCACCGCTTCCTGGGGCAGACCGTCGGCGTCAACCTCTCGCAGATGCCGCACGACCAGAAGCAGACGGCCTACGCCGCGGATATCACCTACGGCACGAACAACGAATTCGGTTTCGATTATCTGCGCGACAACATGGTGTATTCGGTGGGCGACCGCGTGCAGCGCAAGCTCGCCTTCGGCATCGTCGACGAGGTCGACTCGATCCTGATCGACGAGGCGCGCACCCCGCTCATCATTTCCGGGCAGGCCGAGGATCACACCGATCTCTACGTGCGCATGAACCAGGTCGCGCCGATGCTGACCCGCTGCCAGGAAGAAAACGGCCCCGGCGACTATTGGGTCGACGAAAAGGCGCACCAGGTGCTGCTCACCGAGGAGGGCCATGAACACGCCGAGGAAGTCATCGCGCGCGTCGGCCTGCTGCCCGACGGCGGCAGCCTGTACGACTCGGCCAACATCCTGCTGATCCATCATCTGTACGCCGCGCTGCGCGCGCACAACCTGTTCCTCAAGGATCAGCAGTACGTCGTGCATAACGGCGAGATCGTCATCGTCGACGAATTCACCGGCCGCATGATGCCCGGCCGCCGCTGGTCGGACGGCCTGCACCAGGCCGTCGAGGCCAAGGAATGCGTGGCCATCCAGAACGAAAACCAGACGCTCGCCTCGATCACCTTCCAGAACTATTTCCGCATGTACGGCAAGCTGGCCGGCATGACCGGCACCGCCGATACCGAAGCCTACGAATTCCAGCAGATCTACGGTCTGGAAACGGTGGTCATCCCGACCAACCTGCCGATGATCCGCGAGGACCTGAACGACCAGATCTTCCGCACCGCCAACGAAAAATTCACGGCGATCATCGCCGAAATCCGGGGCTGCCGGGAAAAGGGACAGCCGGTTCTCGTCGGCACGACCTCGGTTGAAAATTCCGAACTGCTCGCCAGCCTGCTCGACCGCGAAAAGCTGCCGCACCAGGTCCTGAACGCCAAGCAGCACGCCAGGGAAGCCGAGATCATCATGCAGGCCGGGCGGCCCGGCGTGATCACCATCGCCACCAACATGGCCGGCCGGGGCACCGACATCGTGCTCGGCGGCAGCATCGACAAGCAGGTGACGGCGATCAGCGACGACGAATCGCTCGATCCGGCGGCCAGGGAAGAACGCATCGCCGCCCTGCGCGCCGACTGGCAGAAACTGCACGAACGGGTCGTCGCCGCCGGCGGCCTGCACATCATCGGTTCCGAGCGCCACGAATCGCGCCGCATCGACAACCAGTTGCGCGGCCGCTCCGGCCGGCAGGGCGACCCCGGCTCCTCGCGCTTCTTCCTGGCGCTTGACGATCCGCTGCTGCGCATCTTCGCCGGCGAACGGCTCAAGGCCATCATGGATCGCCTGAAAATGCCGGAGGGCGAAGCCATCGAACACCCGATGGTCTCGCGCTCGCTCGAATCGGCGCAGCGCAAGGTCGAGGGCCGCAACTTCGACATCCGCAAGCAATTGCTTGAATACGACGACGTGGCCAACGACCAGCGCAAGGTAATCTACACGCAGCGCAACGAGCTGCTGGAGACCGATGACATCAGCGAAACGATCACCGCCATGCGCCACGGCGTGCTCACCGACGTCTTCCGCCGCCACGTGCCGGCGGACAGCGTCGAGGAACAATGGGAACTGCCGGCGCTGGAAAAGGAACTGGCCGCCGAGTTCCTGCTGGCCGTTCCCGCCGCCGAATGGGTCAGGAACGAACCGGCGCTGGGCGACGGCGCGATCCTGAAGCGCATCATCGACCAGGCCGACGCGGCCTACCAGGCCAAGATCGAACTGGTCGGCGCGGAGACCTTCCACGCCTTCGAGCGCAACGTGATGTTGCAGAGCCTCGACACGCATTGGCGCGAGCACCTCGCGGCGCTCGATCACCTGCGCCAGGGCATCCATCTGCGCGGCTACGCCCAGAAAAATCCCAAGCAGGAGTACAAGCGCGAGGCGTTCGAACTCTTCGAGCGGCTGCTCGACGTCGTGCGCGTCGAAGTGACCCGCCTGCTGGTGACGGTGCAGGTACGCACCGAATCCGTCCAGGAAACCGCGCCGCAGTCCGCCGTGCAGAACGTCCAGTATCACCACGCCGACTACGAGGAGGCGCTGGCCGCGGCGGCGGAAAACCTGCCGCCCCTGCCCCCCATGCAAGCCGGCCAGAAAATCGGCCGCAACGACCCGTGCCCCTGCGGATCGGGCAAGAAGTACAAGCAGTGTCATGGAAGGTTGAATTGATCTACTGGACGACATCCGACCAGAATCGCCACGCGCTGAAGCAATTCAAGGAAAATGAGGAATGCGTCGAGTACAGGTAAAGCGGAGTAGTTACTGGCGGATCGAATGCGCCAATCCCTGGAATCAGTCGTCCATTGGATTTCAGGCGCCAAGTAAATACTCTTATTGAAGAAAAAGAAAATAAAAAGAATTAAATTGGCGGCCTGTTATGGATAGCTTGCATGGGTTGGGGCGTAGCGAGCCCCAACCCATGCACTCGTTTCCGCGTCCGTTACCGCGCAAGTCGGAACATTGCTGGCGCGGCCTGATGGCGAAATGACCCGGCCCGACAAACCCAACAACCACGGCCAGCGTTACCGTCTGACGGCCATCGGACGGCAATGACTGGAGGCGCATCCAGGCGGCGGTTCGCGTTGAACTGCCCGCGATTCCGTCCACGCCAGTTCCATTGCCATTTGGTACACTGAACATCTTCGTCGCCGCGGCTTTCCACGTTTCACTTCTCACCTTTCACGTTTCACTCAAAAAAATGACCATCAATTACGCCACTCCCGCTCCCGAAAAACTTTTCCCCGTCGCCGGCGTCCGCCTAGGCGTCGCCGAGGCCAACATCCGCAAGGCCAATCGGCGCGATCTTGCGCTGCTGGCGCTGGAACCGGGCGCGACGGTGGCCGGCGTGTTCACCCGGAACCGCTTTTGCGCTGCGCCGGTGCATGTGTGCCGCGAGCACCTCTCCGGCGGGCGGGAAATCCGCGCGCTCGTCATCAATACCGGCATCGCCAACGCCGGCAGCGGCGACGAGGGCCTGCGCGCGGCGAAGGAAACCTGCGCGGCGGCCGGGCGGCTGCTGGGCGTGGGAGCCGAGCAGGTGCTGCCGTTCTCCACCGGCGTGATCCTCGAACCCTTGCCCGTCGATCGCATCGCCGCCGCGCTGCCGCGCTGCCGGGACGATCTCGCGCCCGATCGCTGGCACGCCGCCGCGCACGCCATCATGACCACCGACACCGTCGCCAAGGCGGCTTCACGCAAAATAGACATCGATGGGCGGACGATCACCGTCACCGGCATGAGCAAGGGCGCCGGCATGATCCATCCGAACATGGCGACCATGCTCGGTTTCATCGCCACCGACGCCGGCGTCGCCGCGCCGCTGCTGAGCGCCCTGGCGCGCGAGACGGCCGACGAATCGTTCAACTGCATCACCGTCGACGGAGATACCTCGACCAACGATTCCTTCATCCTGATCGCCACCGGAAAATCTGGCGTCGTCTTTGGCGATGCCTCGTCGCCCGGCTACGCAAGGCTGCGCGAGGCGATCGCCGGCGTGGCGCTGGAACTGGCGCAGGGCATGGTGCGCGACGGCGAGGGCGCGACCAAGTTCATCACCGTCGCCGTCGAGGGCGGGCGCGACCGCGAGGAATGCCGGGCAGTGGGCTTCGCCATCGGCCACTCGCCGCTGGTCAAGACCGCTTTTTTCGCCTCCGATCCCAACCTGGGCCGCATCCTCGCCGCCATCGGCTACGCGCCGGTAGCGGCGCTCGACGTCGACAAGATCCGCGTCTGGCTCGGCAGCGGTGGCGAGGAAGTGCTGGTGGCGGAGCGCGGAGGCCGGGCGGCGACGTACCGCGAGGAAGACGGCGTCCGCGTCATGCGGGCCGAGGAAATCACCGTCCGCGTCGATCTCGGACGCGGCCCGGCCAGCGCCAGGATTTACACCTGCGACCTTTCCTGCGACTACGTGAAGATCAACGCGGATTACCGGAGTTAGCGCGTTTTCGGTTCGGATGGGTACCAGACGTTTTACGAAAAAATCAGCGCCCGTCCGGTTTTTCACTGGGTTGGCCACGGAGTTTACGCTTTTCGTTCTTGCCTTTCTCCGGCTTTCCGTGGCTAACGCTTTTCATCGGCCGACGCCTTGCCATGCAGAACCCGCTGCGCCGCCGCGTAGTCGCCCGTGGCGAGTTTCGGCCAGGCGAGCAGGCAGCGGTCGATGGCTTGGTCGATGGGGTCCTGTTCTTCGCGGCGCGGGGCCTTGAGGACGTAGTTGAGAACTTCGTCGCGGTCGCCGGGATGACCGATGCCGAGGCGCAGGCGCCAGAAATCCGGTACGCCGAGATGCGCGACGATGTCTTTCAGGCCGTTGTGTCCGCCGCTGCCGCCGCCTTGCTTGACGCGGATGCCGCCGGGCGGCAGGTCGAGATCGTCGTGGACGATCAATATCTCGTCCGGCAGTATCTTGTAGAAAAGCGCGAGCGAAACCACCGCCCGCCCGGAGCGGTTCATGAAGGTTTCCGGTTCGAGCAGCCACAGGCCGCCGTGCCGCCCGGCGCGCCCGTGGAATTTGCCCTGCGGCGTCAGCGTCACCTTGAGGTCGGCGGCCAGTCGGTCGACGAACCAGAAACCCAGGTTGTGGCGCGTGCCGGCGTACTCGCCTCCGGGATTGCCGAGGCCGACGATCAGACGCGGCGCGGCCATGCGGCGCTATCCACGGAGAAAGAGCAGGAAAAAGCCCGGCCGAAAAAAGCCAAGCCGGAAAAAGCCGTCGCGGATGGAATCGGCGACGGCTCGCGCCATGAAAGGAACCGGAGCGCGGCGGGGCGGATCACGCCTCGGAGGCCGCCGCGGGCGCGTCCGCGGCCGGCGCGGCTTCGCCTGCCGCGGTCTCGGCGGTTTCCTCTTCGGCCACGGCCTTCTTGGTCGTGATGGTGACGACCAGCGGATCGTCGCCGCCGCGCATGACCGGCTTGACGCCTTCCGGGTAGACGAGCTGCGAGACATGCAGGGACTGGCCGGCGTTCAGGTCCTTCAGGTCGACGTCGATGAAGGCCGGCAGGTCCTTCGGCAGGCAGCTCACGTCGATTTCGGTCATGGCGTGCGAAACCAGGCCGTCGGCGGTCTTGACGCCCGGCGAGAGTTCGGCGTTGATGAAGTGCAGCGGCACTTTCTGGTGCAGTACCCGCGTGGCGTCGACGCGCTGGAAGTCCGCGTGCAGCACCTGGGGTTTGTAAGCGTGCATCTGGATGTCGCGCAGCAGCACGGTTTGCGCCTCGCCGCCCAGCTTGAGCGAGATCAGGGAGGATTGAAAGGCTTCCTTGCGCAGGGCGAGAAGCAGTTCGTTGTGGTCGAGTTCGATCAGTTCCGGCGCGGCCGACCCGCCATAGACGATGGCTGGCACCTTGTTGGCGCGGCGCAGGCGGCGGCTCGCTCCGGACCCCTGCTGTGTGCGCGTTTGCGCGTTGAGTTCAAATGGCATGGCAACTCCTGGTTGAGGTTGAAAACCCGCCCGCGACCAGGCGGGGGTGGAAAAAACTATTCGATGAACAGGGACGAAACGGAATCCTCGTTGCTGATCCGGCGGATCGTCTCGGCCAGCACGTCGGCCACCGACAACTGCCGGATCGTCTTGCACTGCCGCGCTTCCTCGGACAGCGGGATGGTATCGGTCACCACCAGTTCGTCGAGCACGGAATCGGCGATGCGGCCGACCGCCGCGCCGGAGAGCACCGGATGCACGCAGTAGGCCAGCACCTTTTTCGCGCCGTGCTCCTTCAGCGCCGCCGCGGCCTTGCACAGCGTGCCGGCGGTGTCGACCATGTCGTCCATCAGCACGCAGGTCTGCCCCTCGACGTCGCCGATGATGTTCATGACCTCCGACACGTTGGCCCTCGGACGGCGCTTGTCGATGATCGCCAGATCGCATTCGAGTCGCTTGGCCAGCGCGCGGGCGCGCATGACGCCGCCGACGTCCGGCGAAACGACCATCAGATTCTCGAAATCCTGCTTCCACACGTCGGCCAGCATGATCGGCAGCGAATACATGTTGTCGACCGGAATGTTGAAAAAGCCCTGAATCTGCTCGGCGTGCAGTTCCATCGTCAACACGCGCTGGACGCCGGCGGCGGTCAGCAGGTCGGCCACCAGCTTGGCGGCGATCGGCACGCGCGCCGAACGCACGCGGCGATCCTGGCGCGAATAGCCGAAATAGGGGATGACGGCGGTGATGCGCCCGGCCGAGGCGCGTTTCAGCGCATCGGTCATGATGAGCAGTTCCATCAGGTTTTCGTTGGCCGGCGCGCTGGTCGACTGCAGGATGAAAACATCCCGGCCGCGCACGTGTTCCTGGATTTCCACGGAAACCTCGCCGTCCGAAAAGCGGCCGACCTTGGCCCGGCCCAAGGAAATGTTCAGGCGTCTGACAACGTCGGCGGCAAGCCTTGGGTTGGCGTTGCCGGTAAAGACCATCAGGCTGTCGTAAGCCATAGCGTGAATCCCGATGCGCCTTCTGAAAACGATCCGGGCAGGTAAGCGCTACCTGCCCGGCTGGAAAACCCTCTGGCTGGGGAAGAAGGATTCGAACCTTCGAATGCCGGAATCAAAATCCGGTGCCTTGACCAACTTGGCGACTCCCCAGCAACCGCCCGTCCGAGGCATCCCGGCGAACGAGGGGCGCATTATACCGGGAAATCGTGAAAAACAACAGGCAGGAATCGGGGATCGGATCGTCAAATCATCTCGTAAACGGAGCGCGGGCAGAACGCCCGCCCAATCAAAGCTTCCCTCTTGAGGGAGGTGGCCTGCGGCGAAGGCAACGGCGAACCGGATTCCGGCTTGTCAAGAGAATGATAAAGCGCATAGGTTGGGGTGAGCAAAGCGAACCCCAACATTTCGGCATGATGATTTGCTGCTTGCGTTGGAGTTCGCTACGCTCACTCCAACCTATGCGGTCTGGTTTCCGATACTTGTTTCCTGATTCCCAACCGCGTTCGGAAATCCAACCACCCCACGGCTTCGCCGTGGCTACCCCCTCAGGAGGCTTGCCTTGCGGCGCTTCGCGCTGGATCGGAACTTTCTCCGTCCCGCCATCGGCGCGATACCTCCACCGAGAGAGACTTTTCGCGTGGCGCGGCAGAGTGAAGTCGACGAACGCGCGGGCAATCCGGGAATGGATCACACGTTCACCAGCTCATACTGGTCGTTGCCCATGCCGAGGATTTTCATGTATTCGAGTTGACGCAGGCCGCCGCGGCTCTCGATGCGTTCCACGAGATCATGCCGCTGCGCTTCGGGCAGGGCATGGATCATGTCTACCGACGCCTTGTCCACGGCGAGGATGTCCGTCGAGGCCAGGATACCGATGTCCGGCGCGGTGGGCGCCGCCGCGCGGACGCCCATGCAGTCGCAGTCCACGGACATGGCGCGCAGCACATTGATGTAGGCGATGCGCGGCCCGAAACGATGGGTAATCGCCCGGCCGCCCTCGACCATGCGCTCCATGAAGCGCGGCCCGTCGGCCCAGAGATCGGCTCCCTGCCGGTGGAGCTGCGCCTTGCCCGCGGCGCCAGAGGCGCAGCCGATGGCGATGTTTTTCAGCGAGCCGCCGAAACCGCCCATCGGGTGCCCCTTGAAATGGGTCAGCACCAGCATGGACTCGTAATCCAGGATATGTTTGCCCACCGACACTTCCTTGAGCTGCTCGCCGCCGGGAATGGGCAGGCTCACGTCGCCGTCCTCGTCCAGGATGTCCACCGGGCAGAAGGTCCAGCCGTTTTCGATGAGCGTTTTCCGATGCCCTTCCGTGGTGTGCCGGGGGCCGGGATAAAGCACGTTGCATTCCACGATGGCGCCGTTCGGGATTTGCGCCATCAGCGCCTTCACCAGGTCGCGGGGCAGGATGTACGGGCCGCCCGGCTCGCCGGTATGCAGCTTGACCGCGATTTTCCCGGTCAGATTCCGGCCGATCCGGGCGTAGAGTTTCAGCAGGGCCGCCGCGCTGATCTCCCGGCTGAAATAGACCTTGGCCTTTTCCGGGGAAGCCGCCAGGGCGGAACCCGCTCCGGCGCAAAGGCCGGAAGCCGCGACCGTGGCGGCGAGGCCGCCCTTCAAAATATCGCGGCGGGAAAATTCGCCGCTGGAGGTGTGTTTTTCCGACATGGGATTCTCCTCGTTTCGCGCCTTGCGTTCCATACCACGGTCAACCGACGCCGTCCACGATACCCGCCGGAACGGGCTTTGTGAAGCGCGCCATCCGAAGCGGCGATTCGTCGATCCATTCCAGCGTTCCGGGCCGCGCCACGGCCTTTGCCGGCATCGGGAAAACGGAGGTGGATTTTTCTGACATCCGTCAATCCTCGAATCCGTCAATCCTCGATTGGTTTGCAGCGCGCGGAAAAATCGACGTGATAGTGTTCGTCGTGCCTCACCCAGGCTCGTCCTTTCATGAAATCGATGTTGGCGCGGACGAACTCGCCCCGCCTCGTCCCGTACAGTCTGGGAATGAAGGCGGGATCGAAAATGACGCGCTGCGGGCCGATGCCGCGCGCTTTTGCCGCCGCGTGAAGCGCGTGGAGATGCTCCGCGATGGCCTCGAAACCGATCGTCAGGCCCTCGAACCGCGCTTCCCGGTCGAACTCGACGCCATAGCCGAATTTGTTCGCGGCTCCCGTGGGCAAGGCCACCGATTGGCCGTCCCTGTCCCGCATCCCGCACGGGAACCATGAAATCCACCGACAATCCGTTCTGATGCGTCCGGCGCGGCCTGATCCGCCCGCCGTCCTTCCACCCGCTCTCGCCGTAAACGTATTTGACCTCCGGCGATGATTTGGCGAGCGCGGCGCAGGCGTCCGCGACGGCCCCGGCGACGCTGGAATGCGCGTAAGTACGGCCTGCGGCGACGCCCAGGACGCTGTACGGCTCGAAATTGGGGCCGGATTTCGCAAGCCGGACGCCCCTCTCTCTCTAACCGACCCTTGCCCGGCGCGCCGTAGCACACGCTCGCCGCGTCCGCGCCCGCCGCGCAAACCGGCAAAAGCGCGAGAGCGCCGAGGACGGCGAGGCGTGCACTGGCTTGAAAGCATGATCTTGAGTCATGGGGCTGGAAACAAACAGGCGCATCGTTCGAAAATTCCAGAAGCGAAATTCCGCAAGATCATACGTCTGTTTTCAGTCGACTTGGATGCTGGCCAGATAGCCGAAATTGCCTACATAAACCGCGACACGGTAAATCGCTGTTTTTCGGCAAGCCGTATGCGAATTGCCGAATATTGCGAAACCACTTCCCACGTCCAGGGTGAAATCGAAGTTGGTGAAAGCCGCTGCGGCGCTCACAGGGCCACACCTGAAAGAATGCGAATTCCGATTCAACCGCAAGAACACGGACGTTTATCATTTGCCACTTACCATCATCAGGGAAAATCCACTGTCCCCGTCAAGACCAGTCAAGACACTTTGAAAAAACGCAGGGGGCCAGCGAACGAGGGCGCAAGGACATCGCTCTACAACGCGAACCTTGGTGCGAGTTTCAGACGGGAGGCGAGCCAGGCGGACGGGGTTTCCTGATGAATCGGGTGTCAAGACCACCATGAGTCACGATCGGCCAAGAGTCTGTTTTTACCCGCGTACCGTCCTGATTTCAACTCCACGGAAAAAATGGGAGCAAGGTCGAGCAGATTGTGCGAGGAATGAAAAAACATACCCCAGGAAGAACTTTTTGACGCCATTGTCCAAGCCTTCAACAGCGTCACTGCCGATGAAGCAAAAGGCCGGTCAAAATCCTGCGGATAGGTAATGGAAAATTAAAATGCTCCAAACGTGTTTTCCAGGGTTTTCGCCGTGGTCAATCCTCTTTTCCCGCCGCGTTCCGCGCTTGCAGTTCCCGATAGAGCCGCTCGTAGTTGGCCGCCGAGTCGTTCCACGAAAAATCCTGTCGCATGGCCCTTTGCTGGACTTTCGTCCAGGCGTCCCCGCCGTCGCGATAGAATCCGCAGGCTTCGCGGATGCGGGCGCCGAGCGCGTGCCGCGCGGCTTCGCCGAAAACGAAACCGGTGGCCTTGTCTGCGGCGAGGTTTTCGTCGTTGACGTCGACCACCGTGTCGGCCAGGCCGCCGACCCGGCAGACCAGCGGCAGGGTTCCGTAGCGCAGGGCGTAGAGCTGCGTCAGGCCGCAGGGTTCGAAACGCGACGGAACCAGCAGGACGTCGGCGCCCGCCATGAAGCGGTGCGACATCGACTCGTCATACCCGATGCAGACCGCCACTTTGTCCGGATTGACCGACGCCGCGTAGCGGAAGCCGGCTTCGAGGTCTCCGTCGCCCGTGCCCAGCACGACCAGTTGCGCGTCTTCCCGCAGCAATTCCGGCAAGACCGCCAGAAGGAGATCCATCCCTTTTTGCGAGGTAAGCCGGCTGACCACCGCGAAGAGCGGCCCGCGCGCCTGGGTCGACAGGCCAAATTCGAGCTGCAGGGCGCGTTTGCAGACCTTTTTCCCGGCAAGGTCGTCGACCGAGTAAGCCTTGGCGGTCCGGGTGTTGGCCGGGTTCCACACGGCATAATCGACGCCGTTGAGTATCCCCGACAAATCGCCGGCGCGATCCCGCATCACTCCATCGAGGCCGCAGCCGAATTCCGGCGTGCGAATCTCCCGCGCATAGGTCGGGCTGACCGTCGTGATCTTGCTCGAATAGACCAGCCCCGCCTTCATGAAGCTGATGTTGCCGTGGAATTCCATCCCGCGCGGATTTGCCCGGTGCATGGGCAAGTCGAGATCGTAATGGCATTCCATCGGGAAAATGCCGCGAAACGCGAGGTTGTGGATGGTAAACACGGTGGGCGTTTTCAATCCCGGATTCTGCATGATGTAGGCCGGCGCGAGACCGGTGTGCCAATCGTGCGCGTGCACGACGCCCGGCGTCCACTCCGGGTCGAGTTCCCCGGAAGCCAGATGCGCCGCCGTCCATCCGAGCAATCCGAAGCGGCGGTGATTGTCGCTCCAGTCGTTCCCGTCGGGGCCGGTATAGGGATTGCCTTCCCGGCGGAAGAGAAAAGGCGCGTCGATGACGTAGGCCGGCAGCCCGCTGTCCGGCAGTCGGCCCTGGCACAGCGTCACGGACGCCGCGCCGAAAACGGGGCCGACGCGCGTGACGGGCCGCAGCCCGACGATCCCGTCGAGCACCCCCGGCAGGCCCGGCAGCAGCGCGCGGACGTCGAGGCCGCGCTTGGCCAGAGCGGGCGGCAGGGCAGCGACCACGTCGGCCAGGCCGCCGGTTTTGACGAGGGGAAAGATTTCGGAAGCAACGTGAAGTATGCGCATGGCTCGAAAGATACGTGGATGATCGGATCGGCGAAAGGAAGAAAAACGAATTTAACCACAGCGAGGGTGGCGAAAGGCGAAAACCTTTCGAGCACGGCGGGCGCGGCGAAAAACCAAGGACAGAACCCGTCATGCCGGCGCAGGCCGGTATCCAGAACGATGGTGGAGAAACCGGCAAGCCTCCCGATCCAGCGTTCACGCGCCATGCCACGCCACGCCGCTCCGGCCGGAAGCGCTTGAGGCGGGTGATATAATCGTTTCCCTCCCGCGACCGCGGACACCGATCCATCCGACGGCATGGCGCTTTTCACTCTTGGAATCAACCACCGCACGGCGCCGCTCTCGGTGCGCGAACAGGTGGCTTTTCACGTCGGGGAGCTGCGTCGGGTACTGGGTGAACTCTCTTGCAGCGGGCGCGTCGCGGAGGCGGCCATCCTGTCGACCTGCAATCGCACCGAACTGTATTGCCAGGGCGAGGATTCGCGGGCGGCGGCGGGCTGGCTTTCGGAAAATCGGCGCGTTCCGCTGCGCGAGATCGAGCCTTATCTGTACACCCATCCGGACCGCGAGGCCGTGCGCCATGCGTTCCGGGTCGCCAGCGGGCTGGATTCGATGGTGCTCGGCGAGCCGCAGATCCTGGGGCAGATGAAAGAGGCGGTGCGCATCGCGCGCGAGGCCGGCGCGCTCGGCGCGACGTTGCACAAACTGTTCCAGCAGTCGTTCTCGGTGGCCAAGGACGTGCGTTCCGGCACGGCGATCGGCGCCAGCGTCGTGTCCATGGCCGCCGCGTCGGTGCGCCTCGCGGAGCGCATCTTTGGCCACATGACCGAGCAGAGCGTGCTGTTCATCGGCGCGGGCGAGATGATCCGGCTGTGCGCCGCGCATTTCGCGGCGCATCGTCCGAAGCGCATCGTCGTCGCCAACCGCACCGTCGAGCGCGGCATGGAAGTGGCCGAAAAATGCGGCGCGACGGCCATTCGCCTGGAGGACGTGGCCGAGCGCCTCGCCGAATTCGATATCGTCGTGTCCTGCACCGCCAGCCGGCTGCCGATCATCGGGCTGGGCCTCGCCGAACGAGCCGTCCGCGCGCGCCGGCACCGGCCGATCCTGATGGTCGACCTGGCGGTGCCGCGCGATGTCGAAAAAGAAGTCGCGCGGCTCGACGACGTCTTTCTCTACACGATCGACGATCTGGCGCAAATCGTCCAATCCGGGCGGGAATCGCGGCAATCGGCGGCGAACGAGGCCGAGGCGATCGTCGATTTGCGCGTGGACGATTTTCTGCGCTGGCTGCGCGCGCGCGAAAGCGTTCCGCTCATTCGGATGCTGCGCGACAACGCCGAGCGCATGCGGCGCGACGAAATGGAACACGCCCTGAAACTGCTCTCCAGGGGCGAGCCGCCGGAGGCCGCGCTGGAAGAGCTTTCGCGCCGGCTGACCAACAAATACCTGCACGCCCCGACGCAGGCCCTGAACCAGTTCGGAGATCAGAGCGGCGAGACGCGGGCGCTGGTGGCCCGGCTGTTCGGGCAGGAAATGGCGAGCGACGCGGCGGCGGAACCGCCGGAGAAACGGAAAATGAGGCCGGCGGAACGATCTCCCGGCCAGGCGACCGAGACCGGAACATGAAGCAGAGCATACGCGACAAGCTGGAAAACCTCGCCGGCCGGCTCGACGAACTCGACCGCGTCCTCGCGAGCGGCGAGGCGACGCGCGACATGGACAAATATCGCCAGATGGCGCGCGAACACGCCGAACTCACGCCGGTCGTCGCGCTGTACAAGGAATGGCAGCGGGCGGCGGCCGACCTCGCGTCGGCGCGGGAGATGCTGGCCGATCCCGAAATGAAGGAACTGGCCGAGGAAGAAATGCGGGCGGCCAGGGAGCGGCTGCCCGCGCTCGAACTGGAACTGCAACGGCGGCTGCTGCCGAGGGACGCCAACGACGAGCGCAACGTCTTTCTCGAAATCCGCGCCGGCACGGGCGGCGACGAATCGGCGCTCTTTTCGGGCGATCTCTTCCGCATGTACACGCGCTACGCCGAGCGCCGGCGCTGGCAGGTCGAAGTGGTTTCGGCGAGCGAGGCCGAGCTTGGCGGCTACAAGGAAGTCATCGCGCGCGTCGCCGGCGCCGGGGCGTATGCGCGGCTCAAGTTCGAATCCGGCGGGCATCGCGTGCAGCGCGTGCCGGAGACCGAGGCGCAGGGGCGCATCCACACCTCGGCCTGCACCGTCGCGGTGATGCCAGAAGCCGACGCGCTGGAGGACGTGCAGATCAATCCGGCGGACGTGCGCGTCGACACTTTCCGTGCTTCCGGCGCGGGCGGCCAGCACATCAACAAGACCGATTCGGCGGTGCGCATCACTCACCTGCCGACCGGCATCGTCGTCGAATGTCAGGACGGCCGCTCGCAACACCAGAACAAGGCGCGGGCGATGTCGGTGCTGGTCGCGCGCATCCGCGACGCGCAGGAACGCGAGCGGCACGCCAAAATCGCCTCGACGCGCAAAAGCCTGATCGGCAGCGGCGACCGTTCCGAACGCATCCGCACCTACAACTTTCCGCAAGGCCGCGTGACCGACCACCGCATCAATCTGACGCTGTACCGCATCGACGCGATCATGGACGGCGACCTCGACGACGTGGTCGACGCCCTGACGACCGAACACCAGGCCGAATTGCTGGCGGCGCTGGCCGAGGCGGAATGATTTTTGGGTAAAACGCTTTCGGCGCGGAGAACGCGGAACTCGCGCTGTCGGTTAAAAAACGGTTGATGGGCATCGGCGCGGCTCCTTGCGGCCAGGCGCAAACCACGGCGCGACACCTGGGGCGCCATTCAAATGAATCGGGGATCGGCGTCAATGATTTTCTTTCGCCGTGTTCGCCGTGGTCAACGCTTTTCGTTTTTGTCTTTCCCCATGTCCGCCGTGGCTTTCAGCAGGCGGCGGAACAGCCAGCTGCGGGGGGGTTCCACGCCGGTGCGCACGTAGGCCAGCGGACTCGGTTCGAGCAGGAAGCGCCGTTGCAGTTCCCTTTCGCCGCGCTGTCCGGCGAACAGGATGCGGTCGCCGGACAGGAGTGGGGTGTCTTCCGCCGGCAGCGGCGTTTCCTGGTTCTTGCGCAGCAGCAGGAGCGGCACCGCGCGGATCCGTTCGGGCGGCTTTTCCGGGTTGACCAGCAGGTCGCCGATGGCGAGCGGCGGGTCGATTTCCGGCGCCAGCGCCTCGCGCAGGCCGGGATACGACGCGTAGCAATCGAAGCCCCACATGAACGGCACCTTGTAGCCGACGCGCTGTTCGAGCAGCGCGGCGGTGCGCTGGACGAGTTCGCCCGAATCTTCGTCCAGGTGCTTGAGAAAGCGGATGAGCAGCGGCGACGTGAGCAGTTGCCGCACCTTGTGCGAAACGACTTCCGCCTTGATGAAGCGCAGATTCGCCATCGAGGCGTCGATCAGGGCGGCGTTGGCCGCGTGCGCCTGCCGGATCACGACGTAGACGCCGGGGTTGATCGAGCGCGCGCGGGTCACCATCGCCAGGTTCAGGGCGTCGCTGTCGGTGCACACGACGATCCCGACCGCCTTGCCGATCTCCGCGACCACTTTTTCCCTGGACATTTCGCCCTTGTACTGGAAGGCCGCGCTTTCCCCCTGCTGGCTGGGATCGAGTTCGACGAGCGTGCAGGTCATGCCGGCGTCGCGGAAGGCGGCGACGAAGTATTCGGGGAAGCTGCCCGTGCCGAATACCACCCAGCGCCCTTTCGGCAGGTTGAGCGATTCCGGACAGGCGCCTCCGGGCAGGCCGGAGAGCCATTCGATCACGCGCAGGCGTTCGGGCGATCCCATGTCCAGGCGGATGTTGTTGGCGAAGCTCTGGAACGGATTGATCGGTTCGATGTTGCGGAACGATTCCAGGTTGGCCCGCGCGATCGACGTATGCACGCGGGTGATGATGCGCAACGACGGATTGAGCACCGTTCCGCAGATGGCCACCGACTGGTTGATGTCGTCGTTCCCGGCGATCGCCACCATGGCCAGGCATTTGCGATGGGTCACGCCGGCATCGACCAGCACGTCGGGCATACGGCCGTCCGCGGCGAGGAACAGCGGCGGATACTGGTATTCCCTGATCTCGATGCTCGCCGCGCGCTCGCCGCGCAATTCGACGAGCACCATGCGCTGCCCCATGCGGTCGAGCATGCGCGCCAGCATGATGCCGCTCTGCCCGTAGCCCACGATCAGCACGAACGGCTCGTCCATCGCCGTCACGCGGCGGGTGAAGCGGCGGCGCGAGAGCGCGTCGCGCAGCGTCTGGTCCTGCGACAGGTGGAAGATGCTGCCCAGCGTGTAGGCCCAGGCGACGACGCAAAGATAGATGCACACGATCGTCCAGGCCCGCTGCGGATCGGTGAAGGCATGGGGAACTTCTCCGAAACCGATGGTGGTCGCCGTATAGCTGATGATGTACAGCGCGTGGAAGACGCCCATGCGGACGGCGTTGCCCTGCGCGTCGACGCCGGGAATCACCACCAGCCCCCACACCGAAACGGCGTAGGCGGCGATGAGCGCGATCAGCGGCCGGCGCAGCCGGCGCAGGATGACAAACAGAACGTCGTTCAAGCGCCGTCTTCCCGGTCAGCGCGTCTGGCGCAGGGTCTCGCTGATCAGCAGAACCACCGAAATCAGGTTGGCCACGAGCGCGCCGCCGGAGAGCGAAACGATGGTCGCCATCGTCCCCTCGCTCATGACCAGCTGGCTGATGTTCAAATGCCACATCCAGACCAGGGAAGCGGCCAGCAGCTGCAACAGGGCCACCATGCTGGTCGCCAGGTGCGTGGCGCCGATGTGCGTGCGATCGCCGAATTTCAGCACCAGGGTGATCAGGTTGACCACCACCGCCGCGAACAGATGGCCGGCGTCGTGCTCGCCGACGTTACCCAGACCGCCGACGAAAAAACCGAAATTCATCGTACACGCGAAAATCACGAAAAAACCGAAAATGACTTTTTCCAGATTCATGGTTGCCCCAAGCCTTTCTGCGTTTTCGCCGCATGATACTACGGACTTGGATTTCGGCCGCAAGTGGCGCGCGCCGCGCGGTGTTGCGCCGGCGCAACACAAAACGGGCCGCGAAAACGGCGCGCCCGGCGCTTTTTCGCTACAATGACATTTCGGACGGCCATCGGCCCCCGACCACAATCCCCCCATCATCCTCTACGAGGCGCCACCATGAGTGAACACATTCACTACGTCACCGACGATACTTTCGCGGCCGAGGTTTTGCAGTCGCCCCTGCCGGTGCTCCTTGATTTCTGGGCGGAATGGTGCGGTCCCTGCAAGATGATCGCCCCCACCCTCGACGCGATCGCCGCGCAGTATGCCGGACGCCTGAAGGTCGCCAAGATGAACGTCGACGAAAATCAGGCGACTCCGGCGAGTTTCGCGGTGCGCAGCATTCCCACGCTGATATTGTTCAAGGGCGGCAACGTCGAGGACACCCGGATGGGCGCGCTGTCGAAATCGCAACTCACGGCCTTTATTGACAGCCACCTGTAAAATCGCTACGCTCCCTGCCTGAAAGCCTTGGCCGCGATCCCGGAGAACAGAAACGAATCCGCCCCGCCGGCTGGTACTTTCAGGCATGATCCCGCGTGATCCCATAGCCACAGCAAGTCCGCAGCAACCATTCCGGTTTTACCCAAATCTCCATTCCGTCCTGTTTTTCGCCCTTTTTCGCCCCTGTTTGTCTCTTTTTGCCTCATTTTCCCCCTTTCCGCGCGACTCGCGCGACGAAATTTCCTCCCATCCGTTTTTTTCCTTTCCGACTTCGCACATGCATTTATCCGAACTCAAAGCCTTTCACGTCAGCCAGCTCCTCGACATGGCCGTGGCCAACAACATCGAGGGCGCCAACCGGCTGCGCAAGCATGAACTGATCTTCGCCCTGCTCAAGAACAAGGCCAGAAAAGGCGAGACGATCTTTGGCGACGGCGCGCTGGAAACCCTGCCGGACGGTTTCGGCTTCCTGCGCTCGCCCGATACCTCCTACCTCGCCAGCACCGACGACATCTACGTCAGCCCAAGCCAGATCCGCCGCTTCAACCTGCACACCGGCGACACCATCGAGGGCGAAATCCGCACGCCGAAGGACGGCGAGCGTTATTTCGCGCTGGTCAAGGTCGACCGCATCAACGGCGAGGCGCCGGAAGCCTCGAAGAACAAGATCCTGTTCGAAAACCTCACGCCGCTGCATCCGGAACAGCATCTGCGCCTCGAACGGGACATCCGCGGCGAGGAAAATATCACTTCCCGCATCATCGACATCATCGCCCCGATCGGCAAGGGCCAGCGCGGCCTCCTGGTATCCAGTCCGAAGAGCGGCAAGACGGTGATGATGCAGCACGTCGCGCACGCCATCACCGCCAACCATCCGGACGTCACGCTGATCGTGCTGCTCATCGACGAACGCCCCGAGGAAGTGACCGAGATGACGCGCTCGGTGCGCGGCGAGGTGGTCGCCTCGACGTTCGACGAGCCGGCGACCCGCCACGTGCAGGTGGCCGAAATGGTCATCGAGAAAGCCAAGCGCCTCGTCGAGCACAAGAAGGACGTGGTCATCCTGCTCGACTCGATCACCCGCCTGGCGCGCGCCTACAACACCGTGCAGCCGGCCTCCGGCAAGGTGCTCACCGGCGGCGTCGACGCCAACGCCCTGCAAAAGCCCAAGCGTTTCTTCGGCGCGGCGCGCAACATCGAGGAAGGCGGCTCGCTCACCATCATCGCCACCGCGCTGATCGAGACCGGCAGCCGCATGGACGACGTGATCTACGAGGAATTCAAGGGCACCGGCAACATGGAAATCCACCTCGACCGGCGCATGGCCGAGAAAAGGGTTTACCCGGCGATCAACGTCAACCGTTCCGGCACGCGGCGCGAGGAACTGCTCCTGAAGCCCGACGTCCTGCAAAAGATGTGGATACTGAGGAAGCTGCTCTACAACATGGACGACCTCGAAGCCATGGAATTCCTTCTCGACAAGATCAAGGCCACCAAGAACAACGGCGAGTTCTTCGATTCGATGAGGCGCTAGGCGGGGATCGTGAAGCGCTTGCCGATGACGCAGCGTCATTTCCCGTTCTGAAAGGCCGCCATGTCGCCCTGGTTTCATCTGGCGCTCGCCATCGTCAGCGAAGTCATCGGCACGTCGGCGCTCAAGGCCTCCGACGGATTCACCCGCCCCGTGCCGACGCTCATCGTGGCCGTCGGCTACGCTATCGCTTTCTACTGCCTGTCGATCGTCCTGCGCAGCGTGCCGGTTGGCGTGGCCTACGCGATCTGGTCTGGCGCCGGCATTACGCTGATCGCCCTCGTTGGCTGGATGTTCCATGGTCAGTCCCTGGATATGCCCGCCGTGCTCGGCATGGGACTGATCGTCGCCGGCGTGCTCGTGCTCAATCTCTTTTCCAAAACGGTTCCCCACGGATGAGCCATGCCGGTTTCCAGCCGGCGCGATTGCGCCGCGTTCCCCGTCTCTCGACCCGATTGCAATCCGGCGAAAAAACAAGGATAATTCGGCGTTTTCCGGGACCGGCCACCGACAGGGCGCTCATCCGTGTCGAGCCGGCCAGAATTGATCAAAAGGAATTTCCCAGATGAAGCCCGACATCCATCCCAACTACAACGAAATCGAAGTCACCTGTTCGTGCGGCAATAACTTCAAGACTCATTCGACGATGAACAAGGCGCTGCACGTGGAAGTGTGTTCCGCCTGCCATCCGTTCTACACCGGCAAGCAGAAGATCATCGATACCGCCGGCCGCGTCGAGAAGTTCAACAGGAAGTACGGCACAAAAGCCAAGGCCGCCTGAAGCCGGTGTCCGGCGGCGGGTTCCGGCCAGTTTGGCAAAGAGGCAGCCGCCGGGCTGCCTTTTTTGTTTGACGGAGCGCATTCGAGTCATGCCCTTTCTCGAAGAAAAACCGCGTTTCAGGGGAATTCCCCTGCCACCCGACGGCTGGGTGCTGACCGTGCTGCTCGTCATCTACATCTTCACCGGGCTGATCGGACACGATCCGTGGAAACACGACGACGCGATTTCCATCGGCGTCGCCCACGACATGGCCCGGCACGGCAACTGGCTGCTCTTGCAACTGGCCGGCCGGCCCTACCCGGACGCGCCGCTTTATCACTGGCTCGCGGCGCTCACCGGCAAGCTGTTTTCCCCGCTGCTGCCGTTCCACGACGCGGCCCGGATGACCAGCGGCATTTTCACCCTGCTCTCGCTCGAATTCATCCTGCTGGCCGCGCGCGAATTGCATGGACGCGAATACGCGGCGGCGGCCCCGCTGATCCTCGCGGGCAGCATCGGTTTCCTGTTCCACGCGCACGAGGCGCAACCGATGCTCGCCGCGCTGACCGCCCACACGGCCGCGTACTGGGCGTTTACGCTGCTGCCGCGCCGGCCCCGGCGCGCCGCCGCCGTTTTCGCCGCCGCGTTCGCCGCCTGTTTCCTGGGCAACGGATTGCTGCCGGTCATCACGCTTTTGCCCGCCATGACGATCACCGTCTGGCAAGCGGAAAACCGCTTCCGCGCCCTCGCCGCGCTGTCCGCCGGAATCGCCGCCGCCGCCGTTGTCTGCGGCGCTTGGCTGCTGGCCGTCCATCGGGCGTCGCCGGACTATCTCCCGCTTTTTTTCCAGGCCGAATTCTCCGCCCTGACGCCGCGCGTCGACCCGGCCGCGAATCTGCTGCGCCACGCCAACCTGCTCCTGTGGTACGCTTGGCCGGCGCTTCCCCTCGCCGTCTGGTCGCTGTGGTCGAAACGGCGTCGGCCCGGCGGCCCGGCGATCGTCATTCCGGCGGTTTCCTTTTTTTCCGTCCTGGCCCTGCTCGCCCTGCTGGCGTCCCCGCGCAGCGCCACGGCCCTGCTGCTCCTGCCGCCGCTGGTGCTGCTCGCGGCCGCCGGCGTCGGCGCGCTGCGGCGCGGCCTGGCGAACGCCTTCGACTGGTTCGGCATGGTGACTTTCACCTTTTTCGCCTGCGTCGTCTGGATCGGCTGGAGCGCCCTGGTTTTCGGCTGGCCGGAACGTCTGGCGCGGCAGGCGGTGCGCCTGGAACCCGGCTTCACGGGCGCGTTCGGCGCTCCGGCCTTCGTGTTCGCGCTGGCGTGTACCGGCGTCTGGCTCTGGATGATCGTCACCAGCCCCCGCTCGCCGATGCGCGGCATCATGCACTGGATGGCCGGACTGACCCTGTTCTGGCTGCTGCTCGCCAGCCTCTGGATGCCCTGGATCGATTACGGGAAAACCTTTCGCGGCGTCGCCGCGTCGCTGAAAAAGGCGCTTCCCGAAAAAACGAACTGTATCGCGGCCGCCGGCCTGCCCCTGTCGTTTCTCGCCACCCTGGATTATTTCGAGGGCATACGCACCATCCCGCAGAAAAGCGACCGGTCGGCGGACTGCTCCTGGCTGCTGGTGCAAGGCAGCCGGCGCGACCCGAAAGACCTGGCCGAGGCCGGCTGGCTCCCGGCATGGCAGGGAAACCGTCCGGGCGATCGTAGCTCCAGCGACAGATTCCATCTGTACCGGCGCGGCCGGAAGGCGGAACCGGCCAGCGAACTGACCGACCTCGGCCCCGCCGGCGAAGAACCGGACCCGGCCGTGCCCAGCCGCGCCCGCGAGGAGTAACGATGCCCCGATGTCCACCAGGAATCCAGACCGCCGTGCTTGATTGCCTCAACCACGGAGAAAATCTTTTTTGACCACGGCGAACACAACGGGCACGACGAAAGACAAAACCAGGTGAAAATCAGAAAATTCTCCATTCTCATGTCTTTCGTTGTGTCCGCCGTGTCCGTCGTGGTTAACTGTTTTTAAGATTTTCGCCGCGATCGAACAGTCTCCCGGATAAGCCCTCGTCATGATTTCCGCCATCGCCGTCACCAAGCGTTATCCGCAAGGCATCGAAGCCCTGAAGGACGTCGGTTTCGAGATCGGGGACGGCGAGATGGCGTTCATCACCGGCCATTCCGGCGCGGGAAAATCCACGCTGTTCCGCCTGCTGGCGGCGATCGAGAAGCCGACTTCGGGCAGCATCATGATCGACGGCCAGAACCTCGCCGCCCTGCGGCGCGGCGCGATTCCCTATCTGCGCCGCAGGTTCGGCCTGGTCTTTCAGGATCAGAAGCTGCTGTTCGACCGCAGCGTCCTCGACAACGTGCTGCTGCCGCTTTCCATCGTCGGCCTGCCGCCGCGCGAGGCGCAGCGCCGCGCCCGCGCCGCGCTGGACAAGGTGGGCCTGCTCGAACGCGAGCGCGCCCGGCCGATCGCGCTCTCCGGTGGCGAACAGCAACGCCTGGCGATTGCCCGCGCCGTGGTCAACCGCCCGTCGCTGCTGCTCGCCGACGAGCCGGCGGCCAACCTGGACAGCGAATCGGCAAGCCGGATACTGGACATCCTTCGGGCCTTCAATCAGGCCGGCGTCACGCTGGTCGTCGCCACGCACGACCCGCAATGGATGGCCCGTTTTTCGCCGCGCGTGCTGCGCCTGGAACGCGGCCGCCTGGTCGGAGACGGCGCATGAGCGTCTTTTTCTCGCAACACTTCGCGGCGCTGAAAAGCGCCATGCGCCGCCTGGCGTTCTCGCCGCTGAACACGCTGCTGTCGCTGACCGTCATCGGCGCCGCGCTGGCGCTGCCCGCCGCCGGCTGGATTCTGCTCGACAATTTGCAGGCTTTCGCCGGCAGGGTCTCCGGCGCGCAGCAGATCAGCCTGTTCATGGCGGCCGACGCCGGAAAAAAGGAGGCGGAGGAAATCGAATCGCGCCTGCGCAAGGCCGATCCGGGCCAATGGCGCTTCGTCGCGCGCGAAGAAGCGTTGAAACGCCTCCGTGAAATGGAAGGCATGGCCGACATCGCCGCCGGCCTGACGAGGAATCCGCTGCCCGACGCCTTCGTCGTGGAACCCGGCGACAACCGGCCGGAAACGCTGGAAAAACTGGCGGAAACCTTCAAGGAATGGCCCGCCGTGGCGCACGTCCAGCTCGATTCGGCCTGGAGCCGGCGGCTCACCGCCTTCCTGCGCGTCGGCCGGCTCGCGGTGGGTCTGCTCGCCGCGCTGTTCGCCGGCGCGCTGGCGGCGGTCACTTTCAACACCATCCGCCTGCAAATCCTGGCCCAGGCCGCCGAGATCGAGGTGTCTCGGTTGATCGGCGCCACCGACGCCTTCATCCGCCGGCCGTTTCAGTATTTCGGCGCTTTGCAGGGCGCGTTGGGCGGGCTGTTCGCGCTGCTGCTCATCGCCGGCGCGGGCTGGGCGCTGGCCGCGCCGGTCCGCGAGCTGCTCGCGCTCTACGGCGTCACGCCCGGCCTCGGCGACCCTCCGCTGCCGCAAGCCGGCGCCGTCGTCGGCCTCGGCGCCGCCCTCGGCTGGCTGGGCGCGCGGATTTCGGTAAGCATCCACTTGCGGCGCATCGACTGAGCGCGCCGGCGGATCGTCCGGCCGCGTTGCCGCTGGAGCGCTTTTCGTTCATTCCTTTACTCTTCCGCGCGAAGCGCGCTGAAACAAAACCTCCTTCGTGAGGGAGGTGGCTTGCGGCAACGCCACGGGCCGGAAGGAGTCCGGCGATCGGGCGCGGCAGGCCAGCCTGGAACATGGTGCGCGGGCGTCCCGCCCGCCTCGTTCGCTTTTTTTTTTGCGGGCGGGATGCCCAAGCTCCATTTTTGACGAACGAACCGGATTCCGGATTGCGCCGGAATGACGAGGTGATTTGACGGTCTGCTTCCCGATGCCTGTTTCCCCGATCTCCAACCGCCAAACCTTTTCCGCCACGCCTTCGGCATGACACCTCTCTCAAAAGGGAGGCTGATGAATGCCGATTCCGCCATGATCGCCGTCATCCCCGGAAATTCAGAAATGAAACGAACCCGTTGCGATATGCGGCAGCCGGAATGGGTGAGGTATAGTGATGCTCATCCATTCCGGAAACCGGGATGACACGGAGACCGCCGTGACACGCATCGATCACCACGACAACCCGATTGCCACGGCCCCGTCCGAACAGGCCGGCCGCTACCTCGACGAATTGGCCCGGCAGCGCCGGCAATCGCCGCACACGGTCAGCAATTACCGGCGCGACCTGCGCGCGCTCGATCGCCTGATCGGCGAACTGCCGGGGAACGTCACCTACCGGGACCTGCGGACGGATCACGTCCGCCGTTTCGTCATCCGCCTGCACGCCGCCGGGCTGGGCGGACGGTCGCTGGCGCGGATGCTCTCGGCGTGGCGCGGTTTTTTCCGCTGGCTGGGGATGCGCGGCGAGATTGGCGCCAATCCGGCCGAGGGCATCAAGGCGCCCAGGCGTCCGCATCTCCTGCCGAAAGCGTTGTCGCCCGACGAAGCCATCCACCTGCTCGAACACGACGGCGGCGAGGACGCGATGGAATTGCGCGACCAAGCCATGTTCGAGCTGTTTTACTCATCGGGACTGCGCCTCGCCGAATTGGTGTCGCTCGATTTTTCGTGCCTGTCCGACCTCGCGGACGGCGAAATCCGCGTACTCGGCAAGCGCGGCAAGACCCGCCTCGTGCCGGTGGGCAAAAAAGCGTGCGAAGCGATCCGGCGCTGGGCGGCGCGGCGCGCCGAGATCGCCAGGCCGGAAGAAGCCGCCCTGTTCGTCGGCCGGCGCGGCGCGCGCATCCATCCGCGCATCGTCGAGGAGCAACTGAAAAAACGCGCGCTGGCGCAACGATCGCCGGTCGGCGTCCATCCGCACATGCTGCGGCATTCGTTCGCCTCCCATCTGCTGCAATCGTCGGGCGACCTGCGCGCGGTGCAGGAAATGCTCGGCCACTCCAGCATCGCGTCCACCCAGGTCTACACCCACCTCGATTTCCAGCATCTGGCACGTGTCTACGACGCGGCGCATCCGCGCGCCAGGCGCAAGGACGACGGACCCAGGGGAAAACCTGGGAAAACGGGTTAGCGCGTTTTTGAATCGAATGCCCGCAAGTTACTGAATAAAAATACAGAAACTCCCGTCATTATCCTTGATAAGCAGGAATCTGGTTCGTTCCCTTCAGTCCGAAGTGCCGCAAACTTGGAGCGCAAGCGTCCCGACCGCTTCGTTCGCTTCGCGGGCAAGACGCCCGCGCTCCAATCAAAGCATCCCTCTTGAGGGAGGTGGCTCGCGGCAAAGCCGTGAGTCGGAAGGAGTCGGGCGCTTGAATTTCAGGCGTGGATATTTGATGAATGGACTGGATTTCGGCAATCGAGGGGATGATGGTTTTCTGTTCATCCGCGTATGATGATTCGACCGCCCCACTCCCTCCGTCACGCCTTCGGCGTGACACCTCCCTCGAGAGGGAGGCTTGGCTTGCGGCGCTTCGCGCCGAAATGTACCCACTGGATTCCCGCTTTCGCGGGAATGACGAAGAAAGGGTGCGGTCATCGCCTGAATCGAAAACGCGCCAATTGATCAAAATCATGGTTTCCTCCCACTGCCGCGCCTGGTGCGTTTTTGAATCAAGCGCCTGAAAATTCCCGTCATTCCCGCGAAAGCGGGAATCCAGTTCGTAGCCTCCAGTCCGAAGGGCTACAAATACAAAAGATGCGGCACTTCGCGCCGGAGTGGGATTTTCTCCGTCATGCCTTTGGCGCGACACCTCTCTCAAGGAATGCTTGGCGCGGCATTTCGTGTAGACAAGGCGGGGAATGCCACGAAACGAAAAAGGACGCCAAGGCGTCCTTTCGCGGCGGCGCGGGGTTTCGGGTTACTGTTCGACGATACGGCGCGCGCCGTTGTAGCGTTTGGCCCAGTAGCCCCGGCCCATGTCCTCAACCCGGATTTTGCCGCCGGAGCGCGGGGAGTGCAGGAAGCGGTTGTCTCCAAGATAGATGCCGACGTGCGAAAAGGCGCGGCGCATGGTGTTGAAGAAAACCAGGTCGCCGGGCTTGAGTTCGTTCTTGTCGACGACGTCGCCGACCTTGCTTTGTTCGCCGGCCGTTCGCGGCAGCAGCTTGCCCAGCGCGTCCCGGAAAACGAGCTGGACGAATCCGCTGCAATCCAGTCCGCTGTCCGGGTTGGTACCACCACGGCGGTAATTGATGCCGACGAGTTCCAAGCCCTTGAGGATCAAATCCTGCACGCCGTTACCGTAACGCTCGAACAGGGGCGAATCCTGGCTGAACCACGGCTCCTGCTCGGCCGGGCGGGCGATGCCGGGGCTGCACAGGAAAAAGGCGACGGTTGAGAAAAGGATCGTTATGGTTTTATGACCTGACATGAGGGCGAAATTTAAAAGAAAAACGGCCGTTTGTAAACCCTTTGACCGTCGACCAGCGGCGGTTTCACGCCGTGGCGGGGCTGAAAAAATTTTTTCCATCGATTGGAAAAACTCTTGCAATTTTTAATGATAACTATTATCATTCGCAATAGTTCAGATTCATCGGAGGGAAATCGAGGTGGAAGCAGCCGATCAAGCAAGCGTGGCCAGGGCCAATAGTCAGGTGCTGGACAAGCTGACCGCGCTCTACCTGGAAGCGTTCAATCATGCGGGTTTCGCCGAAATCCGCGTGGAGATGCGCATCCTTCGCCGGGGGCAGAAAGAGATCATCCTGCACTGCGGCAAGCAGTACCGTTTCGTCGTCGATTGCGCGGCGGCCTGAAGCGTCGGGCGGCGGGCAACGGCGAAGCCACGCAACATCGAGGCAATACCAAGGCAACACCGGACTTTCCGGCCAGGGCGGGCCTGGCGGATGGGGTTTACAGGCTGGCGGCGTGGGGCCGCGGCGAGCACATCCGGAGCGATCCGGAATTTTCGTTAAAACCTGGAGCAGGAGTTCCCTGGGCGGGAATCCGAGACCATTCGCTAGGAACCTTCATATGTTGAGCAAACTCATGGCCCTTTCGCGGGCCGAACTGAAGTCGAAACTGCAAGTCATCGACGCTTCCGCCGTCAAGGGGCGCGGCCTGCGCCGCAAATTCGAGCAAATCCGCCGGAAGGAAGGCGGCTTCACGCTGCTCGAACTGCTCGTCGTCGTCGCCATCCTCGCGGCGATCGCCGGTACCGCCACGATCATGCTGCAGGACACCGACCGCAAGGCGTCCGCCGCCGCGCACGTGGCGATGATGGATGAACTCTCCAAGGGCATCCAGACATTCCGCGTGTTGAACAGCGGCCGCTATCCGGATCGCTGGGATTCGCTGCTGCAAAACACCACCGCGGACCTCGAAGGCGATCCCTTGGCGATCCTGTCGGGAGACCTGACGGGATCGATCGAGCAGGGCGGTGCCGCTGGTGGCAATGCGGTGCTGACCGCCGCCGAGGCCGAGGCCCTGAAAAGCGCCGGAATCACGCGCCTGCGCGTGGTCGACACAGGCTCGCCCTGCGGCGATACGCTGGCTACGCAACAGGCTTATATCAACGACAAGACCAACGACGTCACCGCGCAGAACATCTACCGCATTCCCGACGCCAATGGCTGCGGCTTTGCGGACGACGCGACGATCACCGAGGCCGGCGGCGACGCGCTGATGTTCTGGAAGGGCGGCGCCAACCTGAATCGCGTCAACGCCTTCCAGACCGGCGATACGCCCGATGGCGTCGCGCTGACCGTGGACGACCGTCTGGTTGCCTTCGGCGTCGGCCCGGATTCGACGCTGTTCCGCCCGGACATCATCGGCGCGCTCTCCAACGTGCCGGTCTACCGTCACGTCGAGCCGGACGAGTACAACCGTTTCATCGTGCTGTTCAAGGTCTCCGGCGTCGGCGTCAACGGCCAGGCGGCCTTCCAGGCCATCGTCGATGGCGCGGGCGACACGAAGGACGAGGAACTCGGCGAACTCGACAACGTCCGCGCGACGTAAGCGGACGAATCGGCCAACCGGCCCCGCCGGGGATCCCAATCCCCCCGGCGGAGCCACGGCGGGGCTGCCGCGTGGTCGGCGCCCCGCCACCTTCTCCGAATTCCGAATCGATTTTTAATCCAATGCCCCTCGATTTCCGTCATTTCCGCCGCTCCCCCCGTCATTCCCGCGAAAGCGGAAATCCGGGAACGTACTTTCCGGCGCGAAACGCCGCAAGCCAAGCCTCTCTCTTGAGGGAGGTGTCGCGCCGCGGGCGTGGCGGAAGGAATAGGGCGGTGGAACCCTCAAACACGGATGAACAGGAAACCATCATTCCCCTGATTGCCGGAATCGAGTTCGTTCATCGAACATTCACGCCTGAAATTCAACCGCCCGGCTTCTTCCGAGTCGCGGCTCCGCCGCGAGCCACCTCCCTCAAGAGGGAGGTTTTGAACGGGGCGTGGGCATTCTGTCCGCATCGACCGCCTTTTTGCGGGCGGCCCCCCCGTGCTTCCATTCTGAATTCGCGGCCCTTCGGGCCGGAGGCGACGCACTGGATTCCCGCTTTCGCGGGAATGACGGGGAAAGTGGCGGGAATGACGGGAATGGCGGAGGAGTGGAGCCGTCATCGCACAAATCGAAAACATTCCAGTCCGCCAATGAAACAGCAATGAGACCGCTTTCCGCCATGATCGACGCGACGCGCGCCGCCAACGTCATCGAAGCGTTCTTCGTGCGCGTCCGGCCTTGCCTGGGCTACCTGCACGTCGCCTTTTTCGTCTATTTCATGGCGCTGCTCTTCTTGCCGCTGGCGACCGACGAAGCGGTCCTCGGCGATACGCCGCTCACCAATTTCGCGCTCTTCTCCAACTACATCATGTGGGGCCTGTGGTTTCCGCTGGTGCTGCTTTCCGTGATCTTCACCGGGCGCAGCTGGTGCGGCCTGATGTGCCCGATGGGCGCGGCGTCCGAATGGGCCAGCAAGTCCGGCCTGAAACGGTCGATCCCGTGGTGGCTGCGCTCCGAGTGGACGCCGCACGTCAGCTTTCTCATCATCACCGTGCTCGGCCAGACCATCGGCGTGCGCGAGCACCGCGAGGGCATGGCCATCGTCTTTGGCGGCACGCTCGCCTGCGCGATCATTTTCGGCTTTCTCTACGGCAACGCCGAGGCGCATTACGGCAAGCGCGCCTGGTGCCGGCATACCTGCCCGATCGGCCTGCTGCTCGGTCTTTTCTCGCGCATGGGCATCGTGCAGTTCACGCCCAAGCGCAAGGTCGTCAATCTCGCCCGCTACACCGAGCGCGGCGTCTGCCCGACGATGATAAACATCAACCGCAAGGACGAATCGCGCCACTGCATCGAGTGCTTCAAGTGCGTCTACCCGGACAAGCCGACCGCCGGACTGAAACTCGAATTCCGCAAGCCTGGCGTCGAGATCGAAAAAATCCGTCAGCATAATCCGAACATCATGGAGGTGATGTTCTTCTTCATCGGCATCGGCGCCGCGCTCGGCGGCTTTCTGTGGCTCTTTCTCGAACAGTACCAGACGCTGCGGCTCGCCGTCGGCGAATGGGCGCTGGGTCTGGGCTGGACGTGGATCGGCGAGGCCGCGCCGGGCTGGCTCGTGAGTTCGCATCCGCAACGCGGCGAAGTCTACAACTGGCTCGATTTCTTCTGCATATCGGGCTACATGATCGCCTGGGCGCTCGGCACCTGCGTCGTGCTCACCCTGACGACCGCCGCCTCGTCCTTTCTCGCGGGCGAGGCGAAAGCCGACGGCACTTTCTATTCGCGCTTTCTCGAACTCGGCTACCAGTACGCGCCGGTGTGTCTCGTATCGCTCGTCATCGGCCTGGGCACCAAGCTCTTCCCGCCCTTCGACGTGTTCGGCGAGAACGCGCCGGACATCGCCAAGGTCGCGCTGTTCTCGGTGAGCTTCGTGTGGAGCATCTACCTCGGCTGGCGCATCCTCGGCGAACAGGGCCTGCCCCCCGCCGAACGCCCGCTGCCGCTCATTCCCGGCGTCATCGGCAGCGTGCTCGCCGGCGTCTCGTGGTGGGTGACGATTTTCGGGCCGATTGCCATCGAGTAGCCGGAGCAACCACGGAGAACATGGAGAAAAAGCATGAGAAAGATCGTTTTTGAGCACGGCGGAAAAACCGGATTCGGAGCGGAAGACGAAAAAGAACGGCGCGCCGCGCGCGGGTCAGAGAGAGACACCGTCATACCGGCGGAAGCCGGTGTCCCGAAAGGCGATCGAAACGCCGGAATGACGAACATCTGTTCGGGAAAGTGCCTGTCGCCGGGGTGCGTGTGTTCAAACCGGAAACACGCCAGCCACGGCGAGTGAACCGGACATGGAGCAAAGATGAAAAAGGAAATGTGGAAATTCGATGAGCGCTCTTTCGGGGGAGGAGCGGCGCGCGGAGGCGGTTTTTATTTCTTGGCTTCCGTCTCCCGCACGCTCTCTCCCCCGACCCTTTTCGCGCGAGGGGAGAGGGAAAAGAGAGTTTTCCCCGTGGCGCTCGCCCTCTGTCTACTGGCGTCCGCCGCCTGCCACGCCACGGAGTTCAAGCTGGCGAATAAACGCAACGAGCGCATCGTGCGCGAATCGATGACCATCGAGGGGGGCTACATTCAGCCGATCATCCTCGAAAACGGGCGCGAGAACCGGCCGCGCGAGCAATCGGACGCCTATTTCCTCGCGCACATCAAGGCCGCGTCGGCCAATCCGCACGGCTATTCCAAGTTCGCCTGGATTCCCTATCTCAATGTCTCCTACACGCTGGAGAAGCCCGGTTCCAACTGGAAGCTGGAAGGGCCGCTCACTCCCGCCGTCGGCAAGTTCGGCCCGCACTACGGGGCCAACGTCAAGCTCGACGGCGCGGGCAAGTACCGCTACACCGTGCGCGTCGCCCCGCCCGAAGGCGGCATCAACCGCCTGGTCGACACCGAGAACGGCGTCACCTGGTGGAAACCATTCGAAGTGAGCTGGAATTTCACCTATCTCGGCCTCGGCAAAAAAGGCGTGATCGGCGCGACCGGCGGGTATTGAAGCGATGAGGCGATCGGTCACGGCGGGCGCGGCGAGAGGCAAAAAAGCGATTGATTACGGAGAACACGGAGCGCGCGGAGAAAAACCTTTGGGACGTTTTCGATTCAAATGATGACAGTCAAATTTCCCCGTCATTCCCGCGAAAGCAGGAATCCAGCGCGCGCCTTCCGGCGCGAAGCGCCGCAGGAATCAGCCTTTCTCGTGAGGGAGGTTTTGAATGGAGCGCGGGCGTCCCGCCCGCAAAAAAGCGAACGAAGCGTACGGGATACACGCGATCCGATTTTGGATTCGCGGCCCGTCGGGCCAGAGGTAACAAACTGGATTCCCGCTTTCGCGGGGATGACGGAAATGTGTCGGCGATGGATTCCCGCCCGCGCGGGAATGACGGGAATCCGCGGGCGATTGATTCAAAAACGCTCCGACCGCGGCGACATGGCGAAAGGCGCGGAGAAGGCGGTTTCAAGCACGGCGGATACGATGGGCGCGGCGAATATTTTTTCGGAAAGGCGGGGGAAGAAACAAGGAACGGCGGGATTCCTTCTTTCTTTCTCTCTCCCTTGTTCGCCCGGGGGTGCCGCCGCCCCCACCCCACCCGCCGCGATTGGGAACCGCTTTTCCCCGCGCCTTGCGCGGCCACGGGGCTTCACCCTCATCGAGCTGCTCGTCGTGTGCGGCATCCTCGCCGCGCTCGCCTTCACCGCCTGGGGAGCGTACAACGGCGTACAGGAGGCCGCCGAGGACGACATCGCCCTCGCCGACCTGCGCCGCGTCGCCGACGCCGTGCGCCGCTTCAGGGCCGACACGGGTTTCTATCCCGGACAGGGGCCGTTCGCCCTCGCGGCGACGGCGCAGGTCGAGGCGCAATGCACGGCCGCCGACGGCATCCTGCGTTCCTGGGCCGCGCATCTGCCCGACGGCGACCGCAACGCCTGGTTCGCCTCGCCGGCCAATCTGGCGCTGCTGTTCGGCGCGCCGATCCTGTGCGCCAAGCATCCGCTGGCCCATCTGCAAAAGTGGAACCCGGAAACCGGGCGCGGCTGGCGCGGCCCTTATCTCGACCGCAACCTGCGTCTGTGGGTCGACCACGGCGACGCGCTGAATTCCCGCACCGTCGACACCATCGGCTCGGATGGCGAGACCGTGGTGACGGACGGCCCGGACGGTTTTGGCGATCCGCTCATCGGCGTCAAGATCCGCGACGTTCCGGCCTACGGAACCGGCCCGCGCTACCGCGCCGCCGGGGCGGCCGGCGCGGCCTGCTCCGGCCAGGGAGCGACCAGCGGCGGCTGCATGTTCGGCTGGCGCGCCGCCGCGCGCTGGGAAACCGGCTACCGCGCCGACGTACACGAACTGGAACGGCACGCCCGCCCCTTCCTGCTGTTCGGCCTCGCCAACGGCGACCATCCGCGCGTCGTCTATCTCGGCAAGGACGGCGTGTATGGCGGGCGCAATCCCGACGACCCTTGCCGCCCCAATCTCAACACCAGCGGCGGCGCCGATGACCACGTACTGTGCCTCGACGGCGGCTGAAAACGGCGATCGGGCGAGGCGAGAAACGGAAACCACGGAGAAAAGCATGAAAAGGCGATCAACCACGGCGGGCGCGGCGAAAAGCGGAAGTCTTTTTGGGGAGTTTTTGAATGAAGCTCACCGCCGCAGGAAGCGGGATCTCTTCCTCAAGACGGTATTCGCGGATGGCGCGCCGCAAGCGGCGGGGAATGTGCCCGAAAAGATTCAGGCGATGACCGTTCCGACCGTTCCTTTTCCTCGCCATTCACGCGAACGCGGGAATCCGGCGCGCGCGCGTTCCCGTCATTCCCGCGAAAGCGGGAATCCAGCGCCTACCTTCCGGCGCGAAGCGCCGCATCCTTTTTTGAATTTGCAGCCCTTTGGGCTGGAGGCAAGGAACTGGATTCCCGCTTTCGCGGGAATGACGATGGGGATGGAATCGGCGAGGGCGAGGGCGGTGGCAAACCGGATTTCCGCGTTCGCGGGGACGGTGGTTTCCTGTTCATCCGTGTTTGACGATTCAACCGCCCAACTCCTTCCGCCACGCCTTCGGCGCGACACCTCCCTCGGGAGGGAGGCCTGGCTTGCGGCGCTTCGCGCCGGGGAGGCTGGCTTTACTCTTGAGGAAGATGCTTCGCGCGGTGGTTCAGACTCGCGCGAAGCGCCCCGGATAAGCCTTCCTCCTGAGAAAGATGGTTCGCGCGCGATCGCGGGACGGGAAGAGTCGGGCGGGCGGAAAAGGCGCGGAGCGCGCCTTGCCGCGTGTCTCCTGATTTCCGTTTTCTGCTTTCTGCCGCCCGCCGCCGGCTCCGCGCAGCCGTCCGCGCCCGCCGTGGCCGGGGTGGCGGCCGATCCGGCGGCGGCCTACCGGGAGATCGACCTGAGAAAGCTGGTGGCCGGCGCGCGCACCGAGCTTCCCGGCCAGCGCATCATCTTCGCGCCCGCCGCCGTGCGCTTTCGCGCCGTGCTCGCGGCGATGCCCGCGCCGCAAAAGACCGATTACCTGAAAAAGGCGCTCGCCATGATGGGCATCGAGGACATCGGCGCGATCAGCCAGCGCATCGGCATCGACTACGGCGGCGAAAAGGCGCTGGCCGCGTACATCGAGGATTCGGCGGCCTCGCGCCTCGCCCAGGAGGCCAAGCCCGGACAGTCCCTGCAATTCTATGCCTACCACGTCTACAACCATTCGCGGGGGCCGGCGCTCGTCGTCACCTCGTTCGCCCAATGACGCCATGACCGCGACGACGCGCCGGACGCCACGCACCAGGGGGTTCACGCTGATCGAACTCCTGGTGATCGTCGCCATCCTGTCGACGGTGACGCTGCTCGTTTTCGAGACCTCGGCGGACGACCGCTCGCAAGCGCGCTACAACGACACGCGGGCGCGCCTGCAAGCCATCGAGCGCGCGATCCTGGGCCGTCTCGGCCCGGCGGACGCGGCGGCGCTGGGCGGTTTCGCCGCCGACAACGGACGCCTGCCGGCGAACATCGCGGAACTGCTTTCGGCGGGCAGCGGATGGCAGGCACAGGAGGCGCTGAAGCCGATCTTCGAGCCGCAACCCGGCGCGAAGTGCGAGAACAAGGGCGGCGCGAGCCAGGTCGAGCTGGACGACGCCTCGGCGCTGCTCGTCAAGGGCCATCGCGGCAATTATCTGGGCGGACTGGCTTTCAACGGGCGCTTCCGCGACGGCTGGGGCAACGAAAACGGCGACGGGACACAGGACGGCTCGAATTTCGGCTGGCTCGTCACCGATGGCGAGACCGTGCCGCCGCCCTTGCCCAGGCATCATCTGACGATCGGCAGCCTGGGCGCCGACAACGCGCCCGGCGGCGAAGGCTACGCCGCCGACGTCGCCGCCGCGATCCTTCCCGGCGACTGGCGCGTGCCGATCGGCGGGTGGACGGTGCGCGTCGTCAGTCGTCCCGGAAAAGACTTTCCTCCCAACATTACGCCCATCAGCGTCAATCTTTCGGCCAGTCTGCTCGTTTTCGTCAATGGCCCCGGCAAGGGCCATTGGAAGCAGTTTTCGTCGAACACGATCAACGTGACCTGCCTCGACGGAACCGGCGACGGCTTGGTCAACGGCTCGCCGTGCGCCGCCAGCGTCGACCTCTTTTTCCCGGCGACGCAGTGCGGAGAAAGCAGCATTCCGCAAGGCCGCCATTTGCTGGCGCTGGTCGAGCGGATCAACGCCGACGGGACGGCGAGCGCCGGCGACAAAGTTCGCACCTGGGACGACACCTCGCCGCCCGCGTCGCCGACCTCGCCGGTCCCTCGCCCCGTCGTCACCCAAATCACCGCCGTTGCCGGCATGGCGCTGCCGGAGGCTCGACTGGAGATTCGATGATGCCGCGTTTTTCCATTTTTTCGCGCCGCGGAGCGGCAAGGAATCCGGCGGCGGAACCTGTCGCCGGCAAGTCGCCGGGACTGCCGCGCGCCAGCGGCGCGTGGCTGCTGCTGGCCTGGGACGTCGGCGGCCTGCGCGCGGCCGTCGCGCAAGGCGACCGGCAGGGCGTCTCTATCCTCGCGCGGGGACAGTCGCGCAAGGCCGATTTCGCCGCGGCGCTCGCCGAGACGATCGACCGGCTGCGCGGACAACTGGCGCGGGACGGCCACAAGCTGCCGCGCCGCGCCGCGCTGGCCGCGCGGCGGATGCGCCCGGCGGTGGTCGACCTGCCGCTCGATCCGGACAGGCCGCGCCCCGACGCGCAGATGCGCGAGCTTTTGCGCTCCGACATGGAGCCGGCGCTGGCCGAATTCGGCGGCTTGTGGACGATAGGCGCGCTGCTCTGCGCGCGCGGCTACCTTTCCGGCGCCGACCGCGAGCGCGTGGCGGCCGAGGAGGCGCTGCGCCGCAAGGATCGGCGCGCGCCGCTGCGCTACGGCGAAACGGGGCTGGAACTCTCGCTGATCGACCGCGCCGCGTTGAACGAATGCCTGGAATTGCAGGAATCGCTGCAATATCTCGACAGCGAGCCGATGAGCGCCTGGAAAGGGCGGCTCGTCGACGGCGAGCGGTGCTGGCTGGCCGCCGCGCTGGCCGGACGCCAGTACCGCCAATGGAGCGACGCGCTGGCGGCGCGCGGCATCGAACTCGACGCGGTATTGCCGCTCGCCTGGCTGTGCAGCGAGGACGCGGGGGGCGGAGAGAGCGGGGAGGACGGAGAGAAGGGAGATCACGGCGACATCCAGCGCCTTTGCCTGGAACTGCATTGCGAGGAGGTCGTCGCCGTGCGCCGCCGGCGCGGCCTGATCGCCGCCGCGCGCGCCGAGGGGCGCATGGAGCGCCCGCTGCAAGGCGACTGGCTGCGCCGGCTGATCGAGGACTGGAGCGGCGAGGCGCGCGCTGAAATCGGGATCGTCTGCCTCGACGCCGCCGACGAGGACGCCGCGCGGCGGGCCGCCGGCGACATCGAGCTGACCAGCGGCCACCCGGTTCGCGTCACCGGCGCGGACGCCGCTTGGGACGCGCTGTGGGCGGCGCTGTTGCGCGAGGCCGCCGCCCAGAATCAGGAACATCGCCTGCCGCGCCTGAAACTGCGCGAACTGCGCGGCAAGCCCTGGAAAAATCCCGACATCCTGCGCGTCGCCGCGCTCCTCGCCGTCGCGCTGGCGCTCGTCGCCACCGAGGGCGTCCAGCGTTACCGGCTGCACGCCCTGCGGCAGACGCTGGCGGAGCGGACGAAGAAAGAGAGCGATGGGCAGAAGCTCACGCAGCTCGTCTCCCGCGCCAACGCCGAGGCGCAGCAGGTGGCGCGCGAACTCGAATCCTCGCGCCAGGCGCTCGAACCGCTCATCAACGAGCGCGCGCGACTCGAAGCGATCGCCGCGATGCGCCAGTACCTGCCGGACCTGATGCTGGCGCTGGGCCAGGCCATCGGCAACGACGCCGTGCTCGAAAAGGTCGGCAACAGCCGCGTCGTTTCCGACGCCACGGCGATTCGCGTCGAAGCCTGGAGTCCCACGTACACCGGCGCGCAAAACTTCGTCAACCGCGTCGCCGAACAGACGCGCGCGCTCGCCTACGGCGTGGCGCAGACCGAGATCCGCGAGGAACACGGACGCGCCGGCAAGAGCGGCCATCGCGTGGGTTTCTGGCTGGTGCAGGAACCCGACGAACTCGAACAGCCGCAGGAAAGGAAGCCGCAATGACCGCGGAAAAGGCGATCGACCGCGATGGGCGCGGCGGAAAACCGGAGGAAAGCCGTGACGAGAGGCGATTCGGGCGTTTCATGGGATTTTTGCGGGCCTTCCCTCGCTTCCTTGCTTCCACGGCCAGAAAACTTTTTCGCCACGGCTGTTGCGATTGATCGGGGAATGTCATGAACACGAAAAAGTTTTCCGCCGGAGGGCCGCCAATTCAAAGGATGCGGCGCGACGCGCCGGAAAGTACGCGCTGGATTCCCGCGTTCGCGGGAATGACGACGGCGATGGAACCGGCAAGGATAGCGGCA
This sequence comes from Accumulibacter sp., assembly GCA_031257115.1. Lineage (GTDB taxonomy): Bacteria > Pseudomonadota > Gammaproteobacteria > Burkholderiales > Rhodocyclaceae > Propionivibrio. The sequence continues at coordinate 9,845 of JAIRPF010000165.1, read as the reverse complement.
AAGGCAAGGGCAAGGACAGCGGCAAGAACAACGGCGAACCGGGTTTCCATCCGCGCGGGAATGGCGAGGAAATGGATTCGTCATCATTCGAACCGGAAACGCTCCAACCGCTTTTCCCAAGGACTGACATGAATACTCCGTGGAAAACCTGGACGGCCAGGAAATCCGGCGAGAAGAATCTGCACGTGCTGATCGCCGCCGTTCTTCTCGCCACGTTCTATTTCGCCGCGGTCTTTCCGTTTTCGTACAAGGAAATCGACCGCATCGGCTACAACCTCGAAAAGGCGCGCGCGCGGGAGAAGGCGTCGGGGAGCCGCCAGGGCGCCGCGCCGCGCGCGCCGGGCGCTTTCGCGGGCAAGAATCTGGGCGACGCGGAGAAGGAGCGCGACGCGCTGCGCCGGAAGCTGGAAGAAAACCGCGCCGCCGTCGCCGCGCTGAAGAATTCCTTCGTGCCGCTCGACGACACGCTGGCGATGAACGCGCTCAAGACCGGCCTCACGTCGCTGGCCGAGGCCGGCGACATGGAGGTGCTGGGCATCGAGCACATCTACGCGCGCGCCGAGGACAAGGATCGCGCGCCGACGCCGCGGCTCATCCAGGAGGCGGCGAGCGGCAACCCGTTCCAGCGCCCCCTGCTGGTGATGCGCGCGCGGGCGAGCTATCGCGGCCTGATGCAATTCCTGTTCGGCCTCTCCGACCTGCCCTACGTGGCCGCGCCCGTGTGGAGCGACATCGGCGTTGGCGTCGAGCGCGACCCGCGAACCCGCGCGCCGATCCGCCAGTGGCTCGACGTCACCATCCGTTTCGCCATCTAGGAAAAGGGAAAACGCCATGCACGCCCTGGCCCGGAACACGCCGCCCGCCGCGCCCGCGCGCTTCGACGGTTTCCTCCGGCGCGTCGTTCTCGATCGCGCCTCGGACCTGCATCTCTCCTGCCGCCGGCCGCCGGCCTGGCGGCTCGACGGGCGTCTCGCCGCGATGAGCGAGGAACCCTGGCGCGACGAGGACATGCGCGATCTGCTCGACGCCCTGCTCGCGCCGGGGCAGCGCGCCGACTTCGAGCGGCGCGGCACGGTCGACCTCGGCCACACCTCGCCCGACGGCGAGCGTTTCCGCATCAACGTCTTCCGCGCGCTCGGCCAGCCGGCGCTGGTCGCCCGGCACCTGCCCTCGCGCTTCCATTCCTTCGCCGAACTGCGCCTGCCGGAGGGCCTGCGCGACCTCGCCCGCCTCCCCTCCGGCCTCGCGCTGGTCACCGGCGCCGCCGGCAGCGGCAAGAGCACCACGCTGGCGACGATCGTCAACGAAATCAACGCGACCGCCCCGGCGCACATCCTGACGATCGAAGACCCGGTCGAATTCGTCCACGCGCCCAAGCAGTCGCTGATTACCCACCGCGAACTGCACACCGACGTCGCCGATTTCGCCGACGCGATCATTTCGGCGCTGCGCGAAGACCCCGACGTCATCCTCGTCGGCGAACTGCGCGACACCGACACCATGCGCGCGGCGCTCACCGCCGCCGAGACGGGCCATCTGGTGCTTTCCACCCTGCACACGGCGGACGCCGTCGGCGCGATCGAACGCTTCATCGGCGCGTTTCCCGGCGGCGAGCAGGCCGTCGTCCGTCATCGCCTGTCGCTGGTGCTCAAGGCCGTCGTCGCCCAGCAGCTCCTGCCGTCCGCCGACGGCGGCGGACGCATCGCGGCGGTCGAAATCCTGCGCGTCACCATGGCGGTGGCCAACCTGATCGCTTCCGGGCGCACCGCGCAGATTTATTCGGCGATCGAATCCGGCCGCGAGACCGGAATGCAGACCTTCGATCAGGCGCTCGCCGCGCTCGCGCGCGATCGCCTGATCGACGCCGACGCCGCGCGGCATCTCGCCCGCGAAGCCGGCAACTTCGATCGCCTGCTGCGGCAGGGAAAGAAAAACGACTGACCCGACGGACACGGAGAAAACCTTGAAAAAAAGATCAACCACGGCGGGCGCGGCGAAAAGCGAAAATCTTTTCGGCCACGACGGGCGCGACGAAAAACAAAAGCGGAAATCCCTGGCCACGGAGGGCACGGATGGCGCGGAGAAAAACTTTTCAAAGGATTTTTCGCCTTCCGCCGTGACCAGCGCGTTTTTGAATCGAGCGATGACCGTTCCGTTTTCCCGTCATTCCCGCGGAAGCGGGAATCCAGTTCGTGACCTCCGGCCCGAAGGGCTGCAAATACAAAAGATGCGGCGCTTCGCGCCGGAGTGTACGCACTGGATTCCCGCGTTCGCGGGAATGACGATGGCGATGGGGGCGGCGATGGAGTTGGCGAGGGCAACGGCGAAAGCGACGGCGAACCGGATTCTCGCGCGGACGGAAATGACGGGGAAATGGAACGGGCATCGCTTGAATCGGAAGCGTCACAGCCACGGAGTTCACGGAAAGGCACGGAGAAAACCCCGTGAAAAGTCCTTGTTTCTCTCCGTGTTCTCCGTGAACTCCGTGGTCAATGCGTTTCACTCTTGCTTTTCGTCGTGTTCGCCGCGCACGTCGCGGGTAAAAATATTTTCGCCTTCCGCCGTGATCAGAGCATTTTTGCATCGAACGCCCGCGCATCCCCGTCATTCCCGCGAACGCGGGAATCCAGTTCCTTGCCTGGCTGCGAATCGACCGCTTTTTCCAGGGTTCATGAAATGATCCTGAACGAAGCCGCCCTCATCAACGCCGGGATGCAGATCGGTCTCTACGACCGCGAGACGGTCAATCGCCTGCGCGGGCACGCGCGCGTCACGCGGCAGCCGTTGCTCGATACGCTGTCGCGCGAACTCGCGCTGCCGCGCACCGCTTTTTATCTGGCGCTGGCCGAGGCGCACGCGCTGCCCTACGCGCGGCTCGATCGCTGGACGGTAGACGCCGCGCTGATCGGCCGCCTGCCGCCCTCGCTCCTCAAGCGTCATCCGATGGCGCCGGTGCGCGACGAGGACGGGGCGCTGTACCTGGCGGTGAACGATCCCGGCGACCACGCCGGCGTCGAGACGGCGCGGCGCGTCCTCGGCGCCGGAACGCCGCTCGCCGTCGCCGAGCCGGACGCGCTGGCGCCGCTCATCGCGCAGTACGTCGCCGCCGAAGCGCGCGAGGCGGGCGCGGAAGACCCGGTGGCGCTGTTCGACCGCCTGGTGCGCGAGGCGCTGTTGCGCCGCGCTTCCGACCTGCACGTCGAAAGCGTCAAGGACGGCGTGCGCGTGCGCCTGCGCGTCGACGGCCGCCTCCAGCCGTGCGGCGGGCTGCTGCCCAGGGCGCTCGGCGACGGGCTGATCTCGCGCGTCAAGGTGCTTTCCGGAATGGACATCGCCGAATCGCGCGCGCCGCAGGACGGCGGACTCAACTACACGCCGGGGGAAGGCTTCGAGCCGGTGGAAATGCGCGTCGCCTCGATTCCCGCCCGTTTCGGCGAGCGCCTGACGCTGCGCGTGATGAAAAGCGATCCGGGGCGGCAGAGCCTCGATTCGCTCGGCATGCCGCCGGCGATGGTTTCGCGCCTGCGCGAGGCGCTCGCGCATCCGCATGGCATCGTGCTGGTGACCGGGCCGACCGGCAGCGGCAAGAGCACGACGCTCTACGGCGCGCTGCGCGAACTCGACGCCGGCAGCCTGAACATCCTGACCGCCGAGGATCCGATCGAGCAGATCGTGCCCGGCGTCACGCAGGTGCAGGTCGGCGGCAAGCTGGGCTTCGCCGGGGCCTTGCGCAGCTTTCTGCGGCACGATCCGGACGTCATCCTGGTCGGCGAAATCCGCGACATCGACACCGCCGACGTGGCCCTGAAGGCGGCGACCACCGGCCACATGGTGCTTTCGACGCTGCACACCAACAGTTCGGCGAGCGCGATCACCCGCCTGGCCGACATCGGCTGCGAGCGTTTCATGATCGGCGCGACGCTGCACGGCGTGATCGCCCAGCGCCTGGTGCGCATGTTGTGCGAACACTGCCGCCGCCCGCGCCCGCCCACGCCCGCCGAGCGCGAACTGCTCGGTCTCGCCGACGGCGTCGAGGCCGAGGTGCACGATCCGCGCGGCTGCGCGCGCTGCCTGGGCACCGGCTACCGGGGGCGCATCGGCCTCTTCGAGGCGCTGTGGATCGACGCGGCGCTGACCACGCTGATCGCCGCCGGGGCGAACGAGCACGATCTGGCGCGCGCGGCGCGCGATTACTGGCGTCTGGCCGAGGACGCGCGCGCCAAGGCGCTGGCCGGGCAGACCAGCCTCGACGAGGCGCGGCCCTATCTGCGCCTGCTCGCGCGGGAGGATCGCTAGATGGCGACCTGGCATTACCTGGCGATCGCCGCCGACGGGCGTGAACTGCGCGGCGCGGCCGAGGCGCCCGACGAGCGCGAGGCGCGCCGGCAAATCCTGGCGCAGGGGCTGCGCCTCCTGGAAATCGGCGTGGACGCGGCGAAGTCGCGCGGCGAGCCGCTGCGCGCGCTCGCCGACGCCTTCCGCATGGGCCTGTCGGTGCGCGCCAGCGACCTGCAAATGTTCTACCGCCAGATGCAATTGATGCTGCGTGCCGGGCATACCCTGCTCGCCGCGCTGGAAGCCTCATCGCGCCTCGCGCGGCGGCCGCGCCTCTCGCGCGCGCTGGATCGCTGCGCCGAGCGCATCAGCGCCGGCAGCAGCTTTTCGGCCGCGCTCGCCGGGGAAGCGGCGATCTTCCCGCGCATCGCCGTCAAGCTGGTCGAAGCGGGCGAGGCGAGCGGCGAACTCGACGCCGTTTTCGAGCGCCTGGCGCTGCTCACCGAGCGCCGCGCCGACGTGCGCCGGCAGGCGCTGACGGCGCTCACCTACCCGACGATCATCCTGCTGGCCGCCATCGGCGTGATCACGCTCCTCGTCACCACGGTGATTCCGCGCTTTTCCATCTTCCTGCAAGCGCGCGGCAAGTCCATCCCGCGCCTGGCGCGGCTCATGATGGACGCCGCCGACTGGCTCACCGCCTGGGGCGGGACGCTGCTGCTGGCCGCGCTGACCGGGGCGCTCGCGCTCGTCCTCGCGCGGCGCGTGCCGTGGGTGCGCCTGGCTTCCGACCGCGTCCTGCTGCGCGTCCCGCTCGCCGGCGGCACGCTGATGGCCGCGTCGATGGCGCAGATTTCCTGGACTTTCGGCCTGTTGCTCAAAAGCCGCCTGACCGTGCTCGACGCGCTCGGCTCGGTCGGCCAGGTCACGTCCAACGCGGCGCTCGCCCAGGCCTTCGCCCGCGTCGCCGACGGCGTGCTCGAAGGCAAGACGCTGGCCGCCGCCCTCGAACGCCGCCCGATCCCGCCGCTCACGCGGCACATGGCCGCGATCGGCGAGCGCAGCGGCGAAATGGAAACGGTGCTGGAGGCGCTCGGCGCGCATTACCAGAAAGACCTCGACGCGCGCATCAAGCTGCTCTCGTCGCTGATCGAACCGGCGTTGACCCTCATCATCGGCGGCGTGGTCGCCTTCGTCTACATCGCCTTCTTCCAGGCCGTTCTGGCCGTATCGACGGGAGGCGGATAAATGGACGCGAAGATCATCACCCACGGCGGATACCCTGGTTCCGGCGAGAAACGAAAACCCCTGGCTCAAAGGATGCGGCGCCACGCGCCGGAGGACACGCCCTGGATTCCCGCTTTCACGGGAATGACGAGGAAAGGGGACGGTGAAAAACGAGACAACCTGGCCACGGAATGCGCGGAAGGCGCGGAAGGCGCGGAGGGCGCGGATGGCACGGATGGCACGGATGGCACGGATGGCACGGGGAAAAACTTCGCAAAGGATTTTTCGTTTTTGCGCGGCCTTGCCATCTCCCGCTTCGCGGGACGCGCCTTTGGCCGTCCGTCGGCCTTCGCCCTTTGCCCGGCGTTTTCCACGGCCCGCTTTCCCCTGGTTTCCGCCGCGCTCTTCGTGGCTAGAGCGTTTTTGAATCAAACGCCCGCGAATTCCCGTCATTCCCACGCAAGCGGAAATCCGGCGCCTGCACACTCCCGCCATTCCCGCGCAGGCGAAAATCCGGCGCCGACACTCTCCCGTCATTCCCGCGAAAGCGGGAATCCAGTTCGTTACTTCCGGCCCGAAGGGCCGCGAATCCAAAACTGGAGCGCGGGCGTCCCGCCCGCTTCGTTCGCTTTTTTGCGGGCGTCCCGCCCGCGTTCCATTCAAAACCTCCATCAAGAGGGAGGCCAGTTCTTGCGGCGTTTCGCGCCGGAAGGCCCGCGCTGGATTCCCGCTTTCGCGGGAATGACAGGGAAGGGGAACGGTCATCGCTTGAATCGAAAACGCTCCGGGAATCTCCGCTTTTCCCAGGAACTGACGCAGCCGCAAGAAAGGAACGACGATGATCGGGCACGGTGAAAAGCGAAGAACTTCAACCACGGAGTTCACGGGGAAAAACCTCGCAAAGGATTTTTTGCCTTTCTCCGTACTCTCCGCGTCCTCCGTGTTCTCCGTGGCCCGCCTTTTCCTGGTTTCCGCCGGCCTGCTCCTTTCCGTCCCGGCGATGGCGCAGGCGCCGAATCCCGCCGCCGATCTCGCGCGCGACGCGCAAATCGACCTGCCCGCGCCGCTGCGCGGTCAGATCGAGACCATCGGGCGTTACGCCGCCGAGGTGAATCGCCGCGCGGGAGCGCCGCCAACCCGTCCGCCGCGCCAGCTCGAACTGACGGCCGATCCTTTCGAGGTCTCGCCCCAGTTGCGCGAGGGGCGCGGCGCGCGTTTCACCGGGCTGCCGGGCGCCAGCGTGCTCGAACTGCAACGGCGCGTGCGCGTGCGCGCGGTGCTGCGAACGCGCGCGCCGGACGGGGAGGCGCTGGCGCAACTGCTCATCAACGACAAGGATCTCATCACCATCATGGACAAGGAATTGATCGATCTCGGCGATCTGGGCACCTTCCAGGCCGAAATCAAGGCCGACGCGGTGTCGCTGTCGAATCCCAGCAATCCACAAGGCAAGAAGGTGGTGCTGCGATGAGCCTGCGCGACCGCCTGCGAATCCTGGGCCGCCTGCTGCTCGCCGTCCTGTTCCTCGCCTGGATCGCCTCGGCGCTGGCCGCGCCGGCGCGCGACGGGCGCGGCCAGGCGGCGGGGGAAGCGCCCGGCGACATCATGCTGACCCAGGCGCGCCTCGACGACGCGGTGCGCCTGCTCGCGCAGGTCGGCAAGGTCAACATCGTCGTCACCGGCAAGGTTTCCGGGGAGATCGTCTCGCTCTACCTGCGCGATTCGAGCATCGACGACATGATCCGCAACCTGTGCCGCGCCGCCGGCGTCTGGTATCGCCACGACGCCGCCTCGAAAACCTACATCATCATGAGCGGCGAGGAGTATCAGAAGGACCTGGCGATCGTGCGCGACGAGCAGACGCGGGTCTTCACGCTCCGGCATCACAACGTCGTGGCGACGGCCAACGCCATCCGGGCGCTGTTCGGCGGCCGCGTGCAGCTGGCCGCGCCGGTCGAGGAAATGCCGCCGACCTCGCTCGGCAGCGGCGCGCGCGTGAGCGCCGGCGGCCGGAGCAATTCGGGCGGCGGCTCGTCGTCGTCGCGGGGCGGCTATCGTGGCTCCGGCGGCTCCGGCGGCGGCGCTTCGGGCGGCGGGCTGGGCACGCTCGCCGACACGGCGGCGTTCACCGGCCAGGCTTCCGGCGCGCGCGGCGGCGCGTCGACGGGTGGATCGACGGCGGGCGCGGCCTACGATCCGTCCTCCGACCTTTCCCGGCTGGGCATGGACAAGCTCATGGACAAGCTGCAAGGCCGCCCGGACGCCAGCGGCGGAGAGACGGTCAGCATCACCGAAATCCAGGATCTCGCCGCGCGCCAGGGGCCGCCGATCCACGTCACCTACAACCGGCTGAACAACCTGCTGCTGGTGCGCACCGGCGACGAGACGGCCCTGAGGCAGATCGGCCTGCTGGTCGCCGACATGGACAGGCCGCCGCGCCAGGTGCTGCTGGAAATGAAAATCCTCGAAGTGACGCTCGACGACGGTTTCCGCTCGGTGTTCGACATCGGCGCGTCGAGCGGCGGCGCGTCGAGCGGCCCGGCGACCACCGTCGGCGTGGACGGCGCGAGCCGCGCGTTTCCCAGGAACGCGATCTCCAGCGGCCTGTTCGACGCCGAGCGCGACGCCACTTTCGTCTGGCAGGCGATGAGCCGCCATCTCTCGCTGCGCTTCCAGCTCCTCGCCGAGCAGAACAAGCTGAAGGTGCTCTCCTCGCCGATGCTGGTGGCCGCCAACAACCAGCCGGCGCGGCTGTTCATCGGCGACGAGCGGGTGCTCACCGTCGGCGCCTCGTCGCAGAGCGTGACCGGCACCACGGGCGCGACCAACACCACGATCACCGTGGAGACCGAGACGCGCGACATCGGCCAGACGCTGTCGATCCTGCCGCGCATCAACGGCGACCGCTCGGTCAGCCTGACCATCGACCAAGACAGTTCGACGGTCAAGATCGGCGACGCCACGATCCCGATCACCACCGCCGACGGCGAGGTCTTCTATTTCCCCATCGACACGGTCAACACCGCCGCGCTGCAAGTGACCGCGCACGCGCAGGACGGCATGACCGTGGCCATCGGCGGCATGATCCGCGACAGCACGCAATACGGCGACCAGAAGGTTCCGGTGCTGGGCGACATCCCGGTGCTCGGCGCGCTGTTCAAGCGCGACGTGCGCGAAGCCGCGCGCAGCCAGATCGTGCTGCTGATCACGCCGCGCGTGCTGGACAATCCGCAGGAGGCGGACGCGCTGGCGCGCGAGAAAACCCAGGGCTACGAGGCGCTGACCGGCGCTTTCCCGAACAAGCCGATCGTGCCGGCGTTCTCCGGCGGCGGGAACGCCGCGCCCGTTTCCGCGCCGGCGGCGGTTCCGGAACCGTCGGGCGGCGACGCCATTCTTGCCGCGCTGGCGCGCTCGGCCGCCGCCGCCGTGCGCGAATCCGACCCGACGGCGTCGCCGCCCGACGGCCTCATCGCGCTGCCGATCGCCGACCGGCAACCGCTCGCGCTCGCCAACGGAATGCAGGCGCGCGTCGCCGCGAGCTGGACACGCGACGGCCTGTACGTGACCGCGCTGCGGGTAATCAACGTCGCGCCGCTGCCCGACGCCGTGACGCCGACGCTGATCCCCGGCCGCTTCGCGGCGATGGTGCTCGAAAGGACGCGCCTCGAAGGCGCGGGCGGCGGCGACTCCTGGACCTGGGCCTACGCCATCTCGCGGCAACCCTTCGAAGAAGCGGTGGAGCGGCCATGAATCGGGATGACGGTTTTGGGGATGACGATTTTCAACCACGGCGGGCACGGCGAAAGACATGAAGGCGACGAACACGGTAAAAAGCATGGGAAAAGCGGGTTTGAATCGAAGGCCCGCGAATTCCCGTCATTTGCCCGCGCACCCCCGCGAAAGCGGAAATCCGGTTCGTTCTTTCCAGTCCGAAGGACTGCAAATTCAAAGAATGCGGCGCGACGCGCCGGAAGGAACGCGCTGGATTCCCGCGTTCGCGGGAATAACGATCCCGGTTTTCGCCGCGCTCGCCACGCTCGCCGCATCCGCCACGCTCGCCGCGTCCGCCGCATCAGCCGCGCTTGCCGTATTCGCCGCGCTCGCCACGTCCGCTACGCTTGCCGTATTCGCCACGCTCGCCGCATCCGCCACGCTCGCCGTATCCGCCACGCTTGCCGTATTCACTGCGGTCAGAGCGTTTCTGACCCAACTGCCCGCGAATTTCCACCATTTCCGCGCAATCGGAAATCCGGTGCCCGCACCCCCCGTCATTCCCGCGAAAGCGGGAATCCAGTGCCTTGCCTCCGGCCCGAAGGGCCGCGAATATCGGATGGAGCGCGGGC